>JBCDBQ010000109.1:0-15466 GCA_039183375.1 Pseudomonadota bacterium | reverse complement strand
GGCGCGTTCAGGCGCATCGGTCGAAGTCAAAATCTTGGTAGTAAAGCGCCGTCCATCAAACTCAAGCGCCAGGTCTGTAAACGTGCCGCCAATGTCAGCAGCGAGGCGTGCATTACTCATTGCAGTCATTTTCCAAATCGCATGTTGAGGGAGTTGCCGGGAAGGCGCAGAAGTTGATCAACACTTATACGAAACTGCTATCGTCATGGCGATGCCCTGCAACAGCCATTCCTCCCCAGATGAGCGTAGCCACTAATAGTCAAGCAGAACGAAATGCTGACTGAATATTTTTCATAATTAATTTCAATATATTAGATGATTTTCGCCATAGTCAGGTCTTGAAATTTATACGTTTGAATACATATGAATACATATGATGTTAAAACAATACACGGGGGTGATAGCGCATGTCCGGAAAGACAGTCCCGCTATCAGTGCGCGTTAGCGATGATGATGCGGTGTTCCTGGCAGGGCTGGAGATTGACGATGCGGTGACGCCGTCAGAGAAGCTCCGCGCTATTCTCCAGGACACTCGGCGCCGAAGCACCGGCCTCAAGGACGCGTCTGAAGGCGGTCTCTTGATGCGTGAAATGGCAACGCCAGCGCGTCGCAACGTTAGGCGGCTCGAAGGACAGCTCAAGCAAAAGTCAGACCTCGTTCTGAAACTCTACGAACGAGTGCCGGACATCATGGCTCGACTGATTGCCGGCCCAGAGGTCGCGGATGATCCTGACAGCCTGATCCAGTTCGAAAAGGAACTGACCGATCAGATCGCAGTTCTGTTGAAGGACTTCACCGCGCTCGGGCTGACATCCCCGGTCCGCGTTTACACCGAGGAGAACTTTCGCAACGAAATGAAACCGGTGATCGAACTGGTTGAACTGCTGCGTCATCACCAACGAGTTCAGAAGGGAGAAGACAATGAGTGAAGGATTAATGTCCCGCGTTCAGCGACTTGTGACAGGTAGCGTAAGCGACTTTGTCGACACCATCGAAAATGCGGCGCCGGAGACGGTGATGCGAGAATCCATTCGCGAAATTGATCGTGCGGCGGACGACGTCCGACATGAGTTGGGCCGGGCCATCGCCGACAGGCACAACGCCAACAGACGCTTAATGGAAGCAACATCAAAGCATGAAGACCTGGCCGAAAAGGCAAGATTTGCGCTTGAGCAAGGTCGCGATGATCTCGCCAAAGCTGCCATCGCCCGCCAGCTCGACATGGAAGCACAGATTCCGATTCTCGCGGCATCGCTGAAGGAAGTTGCAGCCGAGCAAGTTGAACTCGAAGGTTATGTGTCTGCCTTGCTGGCGCGCCGGCGTGAAATGGAAGCAGATCTGGAGACCTATCTCGAGTCACGCGCGACCGTATCTGGAGATGGCAGCGAGGACGCTGGTCCGGCCAAACTGCAAAAGCTGAGTGCCGAGAAAAAAGCAACCAAGGCAGAAAGCGCATTCAACCGCGTTTTGAAAAGCGCCAGCGGGCTTGCAGCCACATCGCCTGCGGATACTGAAACCGCCGCCAAACTAGCGGAACTCGAAAGCGTAACACGTGACCACCGCGTGGAGGAACGACTGGCGGCTTTGAAAGCAATAAGGGACTAAGTTCATGTTTGAGGGTATGCTGACCCCGGCCCTCGCTCCATTCTCGATCGCACTGGGCATTATGTTGCTCATTGCCTTGACGGAAGCGATGGGCACCGTGTTCGGCATCTCTCCATCCGGGTTGTTTGACCAGATCCTCCCGGACGTGGATGTTGATGCCGACTTTGAGATTGAAGCAGACGCTGACGCGTCGGCTGAGCCTACTGGCTTGCTATCGTCCCTTCTCGGCTGGCTTTGCATCGGGAAAGTTCCCGTTCTGGTTTTGCTTGTTGCATTCCTGACAGCGTTCGGCCTCTCAGGCATCGTCTTGCAGAGCATCGCCAAGTCGACAGTCGGATTTCATCTTCCCTCGATAGTCGCTGCCATCACGGCACTCTTCGTGGCATTGCCACCAACACGATGGCTCGCGATGGGATTGGCTAAGGCCATGCCTAAGGAAGAATCTGAAGCTGTCTCGACGACGACCTTTGTTGGCAAAGTTGCCACCATCACGCGTGGCATAGCCAAAGAAGGCATCCCCGCCGAAGCCAAGTTACGCGATGTGCACGGTCAAATGCACTACGTGCTTGTCGAACCGGATGTGGCTGATGACGAGTATCCGCAAGGATCAGAAGTCCTCTTGACCAGCCAATCCAGCGCAATCCGGTTCAGAGCAATTCTGAGCACAAATGCGCTGATGTCGAAGACTTAAATTCTAGGAGTTTGATATGATTACCAATGCAACGGAGGCCGGCGGATTAGGTCTCACCGGCATTCTTATTATTGCTGCCTTGATATTTGTCGCGCTGATGACGATCGGCATGATCTTCGCGCGGCTTTATCGTCGCTCATCGAAAGAAGTATCCTTTGTGCGAACTGGTTTTGGTGGCCAACAAGTCATTATGAACGGCGGCGCACTCGTCCTGCCGGTTCTGCACGAAATAATCCCGGTCAACATGAACACGTTGCGCCTCGAAGTACGTCGCGCCAATGAACAGGCCTTGATCACCAAGGACCGCATGCGTGTCGATGTGCAGGCCGAGTTCTATGTTCGTGTCCAGCCTACGATCGAGTCCATCGCCAATGCTGCGCAGACCCTTGGTCGCCGGACAATGACACCGGACGCCTTGAAAGAACTGATCGAGGGCAAGTTTGTGGATTCGCTTCGAGCGGTAGCCGCCGAAATGGCCATGGAGGAGCTGCACGAACAGCGCGTTTCTTTTGTCCAAAAGGTGCAGGCCGCGGTCTCAGAAGACATTCTCAAGAATGGTCTTGAGCTCGAGTCGGTCTCACTCACCGGCCTCGACCAGACCAACAAAGAGTACTTCAATCCGAACAACGCCTTCGACGCAGAAGGTTTGACCAAACTCACCCAGGAGATCGAAGAGCGACGTAAAAAGCGCAATGACATTGAACAAGAGACCGAGGTCCTCATCAAGCGCAAGAACCTGGATGCCGAGCAGCAGCGACTGTTGATTTCGCGGGACCAGGAATATGCCCGCCTCGAGCAGCAGCGTGAAGTTGAAGTGCGCAAGGCTGATCAGGTTGCACAGATTGCACGCGAGCAGGCACAGCGCGAGTACGAAGCCGAGCAGGCCAAGATCGAAGCTGGCCGTCAAACGAAAGAAGCGAGCATTGAGGCCGACAAGGTTGTCGCCGAGCGCCAGATCGAGAAGGACCGTTTGGTACGCCAGCAAGAGATCGCCAAGGAGCAGTCCGTTGAGGCAGCTGCGGTCGAAAAGGCCAAGCAAATCGCGCTTGCAGAACAAGGTCGTGACATCGCGGTCGCTGAAAAATCTCGCGAGAAATCTGAAGCCGATGCTGCTGCCGACGCCGCTCGCGCCATTGCGGTAAAAGCGGAAGAGGCTGTGGTTACCTCACGGCACACAGAGGTTGCGGAACGTGACAAGCAGATCGAGCTGATCGAAGCGCAAAAGGTTGCTGAACAGCAGGCTATCGCGATCAAGGTTTCAGCCGAAACCGAAAAGCTGGCTGCGATCGACAAAGCAGAAGCAGTGCGCATTGCTGCCGACGCCGAAGCCGAGAAGGAACGAATTGCAGCAGCTGCAGATGCCGATGCAGCCAAGGCTCATGCCGGTGGTCAGCGTGCCGTCTATGAGGTTGAAGCAGAAGGCAAGCGCGCCGTGAACGAGGCCTCAAACATTCTGTCGCCAGAACAGATCGCTATGCAAATCAAGCTTGAGCTGATCAAGGCCCTGCCTGAAATCATTGCTCAGTCAGTCAAGCCAATGCAATCGATTGATGGAATCAAGATCGTACAGGTCGATGGCCTCAATGGTTCGGGAGCTGCCAACGCTCAAAACGGCGATGGTTCCGGCGCTGCAACAGGACCAGGCGGCTCTGGCAGTAGTCTTCCCGACCAGGCCGTAGCTGCAGCACTTCGCTATCGAACTCAGGCGCCATTGCTGGATAGCCTGCTGAACGAAGTCGGCCTCGACGGCACGAGCCTCGCGGGTCTTACCGGTGCCGCCACAGAAGCGCTGGCTAATGGGTCCCTTGCCAAAGATGGTGACAAGCGCTCAGAAGGCACTGTCCAAAATGGTAGAATGGACGGATAATGCGTCCGATGAATGAGTAAAACACAATCGGCCGATTTCTGGATCAATTCTTGAAGTTGGCCGATTGCAACAATACGCAGACATCTTCAGTTCGTTTGAATCGACTTCTATCTCCCCATGGGTCCCCATGAGCGACTTTGATCTCAATCAGGAATTCATTGCTCGGGTTGCACTCCCAAAAACGTCTATTGCCTTTCCGCACATTCGGTACGCCAGTGAAAGCGAATGGTCTGCTGGCTTGTATTGCCGAGCTGGTTGGTTTCCGACGACAGCTGCCGCGGCACCTAAGAACATCTATGTGCTTTTTGTTGGAACTGCCGAAGCCATCGAAAAACATGAGCCAGCTATTGCCGATGTCCGCGCGCGAGGGAACGACATCCTGGTGTTCGAATTTTCCGGCCAGGGTGCAAGCGGCCGATTCTTGCCCGATCCACGCAAGGTTCACGCGTTGCCGGATGGCTTCGACATGTGGACCAATAGCCTGAAGGAGTTTCTGCGCAGCGATCTCTTCCGCGCCGTTCGCCAACGTGGCTACGACCACGACGCCGGTGTGATTGCTTTGCCTTACTCCCTTGGTGGCCACATGTTCGCGCGCCTCATGCAGGAAGAGCCGGCCTTCAGCCGCCGGTTCACACGCATCGTTTACGTCAACCCTGTCGTGGCGATGAACTCAGCCGGCAGCATGGCCATGCGCCTTATCCAGCAAGTGTCGGCTTGGCTATCTGTTAGCAAGCCTGGCAAGTCGGAAGATTTTGTCCCAGGTCACGGCCGGTTTCATCCTGGTGACCGCCCACTTGAGAAGAGTAGCATTGGTAGCGACCGTGAGCGCCACGAGTGGATCTGTCGATTCTATCGCGAGAACGAGCATCTCGCGATGTGGGGCATGACCTACGGTTGGTTCCACGAAGCCAATAGATCAATGACCAGGATGTGGGACATCATCATTGACGGCGAGGCAAAGAACCCATTCTTCTCATTCTGGAGCAAGGCACGAGATAAGGACATTCCGCGCAAGAACGAGACCCGAGTGCCGACACTCGTGATCTCGTCTCACAACGACACCATCGTGATTGCCCACTACGTTCAGCGATTTGCAAAATACATTGGCGCCGACACTTTGCACTTGCCACGCGCGAAGCACGAGCCGTCCCAGGAACCGCCTCCTATTCGCGAAAACACCTTTGATGCGGTTGCTGCCTGGGTTGCCGATCCCGACAATCCAAATTTGCCGGCAACGTCTGATATTCGCCTGTCGAAAAACAACCGCACCAACCGAGCAAACAAGTAGCATCAAAATTCCGCCCCGCTTCAAATGCAACAAGACTAGGCCGTTTCTCTCCCGCCAAATCAGCCACCCCACCGAAACATCAAAAGCGCAAAGAATATATGAGCAAGCGCTCAATCCAGAAACTGTTGATCTTGGTGTTCGCGCTTGCAGGGTGCGCCTTCGCCAGCCCGTTGCCGCTGCTCGCGAACGATAAGCAAAAATATCCGTGGCAGGTTGAGCTTGATTATTGGAATGCCGTTAAGCAGAGTCGCGACCCAGCGCGGCTCCGGGCGTATCTCAATCAGTATCCTAACGGCACATTTTCTGCTCTTGCCAAAGGGCTCTTGCAGAGGCTGAAACCCGACGCCCCCAAGATCGTGCCTCCGGCACCATCACTCGCTGAAAGACCGGCCAAGATGACCAAGGCAGATGATGGACGAAAGTGGATCACTGGCGCCGAACGCCTTAGAGAAACTGACTTTCATGGCCTCCGAGGCAAACGGCTAGGGTTGATCACGAACCATACGGGCCTGTTGCGCGAAAGCCCAGATGGCAACAGCAGGCATTTGGTCGATGTTCTGCACGAGGCACAAGGCGTCCAGCTAACCGCGATCTTCGTCCCGGAACACGGCTTCCGCGGTACAGTGGAGGCAGGAAAATCAGTCCGCAACCAGATCGATGACGCGACCGGCCTGCCCATCCGTAGCCTTTACGGAAAAACCCGCAAGCCATCGCGCAAGATGCTATCGGATATCGACTTGCTCGTCTTCGATATTCAAGACATCGGTGTCAGATTCTACACCTACATTTCGACCATGGGTCTGGCGATGCAGGCCGCAGCGGAAGCCGGTATTCCCTTCCATGTGCTCGATCGGCCGAATCCACTTGGCGGAGACTACGTTTCCGGCTTTATGCTGGACCCCAGCGAGCGGTCATTCGTCGGCCAGTTTGAAATACCGATCGCCCACGGCATGACGATCGGGGAACTCGCGCTGATGATCAAGGGCGAGCAGCTACTACCCAGATTGTCAAACCTGCAGCTCAGTGTTGGACAACTGCAAGGCTGGCGGCGTTCAATGCGGTGGCAACCTGAAGAGCCGTGGCTCCCGACCAGCCCAAACATTAATTCGTTTGACGCGGCGCTCCTTTACCCCGGAACGGGTTTGTTTGAAGCAACGGCCATCAATGAAGGTCGCGGCACCCAAATACCCTTCACCGTTGTCGGCGCGGAATGGATTTCCAGCCGAACAGTGGTGTCGCGAATGAATAAGCTCGACTTGCCAGGCGTAGAATTCCAAGCGACGCGGTACGTACCAAAATCCATTAAGAGCATGTCAGCTCGCCCTCGCCTCATGGGACGTACCCTCAACGGTGTGAAGATTGTCATTACCGATCACGATCGCGTTGAACCAGTAGAGTTGGGTGTAACGCTGTTAAGCGAATTGCGCCGAGAAGCACGTCGACGTGGCGGGAAGAGACTGTTCTCGAAACCAACGTGGCTGGGAAGAATGGCTGGAACACAACGCCTCTATCAGCTGCTCAAACAAGGCAAGAGCGGGCAGCAGATTATCGCCGCGTGGCAAAAGGAAGTGACAGCTTTCAAACAGCGCCGGTCAAAGTATCTGCTCTATCGTTGATATCAATGAACGCTCGACGCCCATGGGTAGAAAGTACTTGGCGGAAGGTACTTGGCGTTGCCAGCCTATTCGGCGTTTGCCACCGCAACCATTCGTTCCAGACAACTGACATCTCGCACAATAAGCGAATTGCCGGCCCGCTCGATTAGTCCATTCCTCGCAAGTTGATTGAGTTCGCGTGCGACCGCCTCGCGATGTGTACTTATACGACTGGCAATCTGTAAGTGGGTTGGAGGGTTTTCAATGGTCGCGACGTTCTCTGCTGCCGCTTGGTCTCGAACAAGCCGCAGAAGCTCTGCATGGACACGCTCCTTAACCGCAAGGGTGCTGAATTCATACACCCTGGCAGTCAACCGGCCGAGCTGCTCCTTAAGATGCTGAATGAACACTCCGCTGAGAACAGGGTTCGTTTCAACAAGTTCGCGAAACTTGGCACCTGGCAGCTTGGCAACAACACAATCTTGTGCGGCCTCAACTCGGGCAGGCTGACCAAGCTGACCCAATACTTCATATTCGCAGAGCCAGTCTCCTGATCTCAACTCTCGAAACTCAACTGCTCGACCTCCGACCGAATAGACAACGACGTGTGCACACCCCTCAGTCACAAAACACACGCTATCGTCTTCATCCAGAAAGTTCGCGATTACTGTTCCGACAGCATGTTTCGACCAGCTGCACTTTCTTTCAACACCCGCAAGCGCTTCTGGATCGAAAGATTCGAACAAGTCAATCGAACACAGTGAATGGGCCTGGGCCACTCTTCCTCCGGCAAAGCTACTGACATTTGGAGCACAACGTCTTGGGTGCAGCACAGTGAGCGCGGCTGCCTATATAGCAGTCGAACATAACATTGCACAGCATGCTTATCAAATTAATCCGCACAGAAACGAACGGAATTTGGATTTGGCGACTTCAAGCCCAGACATCACTTGCCGGAACTCTCAAATCACCTCCAGAGCACGACTCTACAGGTCTAGCGGAGGTCAGAAGAAAAGTGATGAGCGCCGCAAAAAAACACGCGGGTTCCAAACTGAATTGGTCCACCCACGTGCAATAAATTTGTTCTGGAATCGGTGCAGAACAGCCAAAGCCTATCACCCGACGATGTCACTTAGCTCCGCTAGGCTGCGCCTATTGCGTCGTTGCTGCATCGGCCTCGTCAGTGGCAAAGGCGCTAAATATGCCAAGCAGATGACTAAGCTTGCGCTCACGCTGTGTATCAACACTTACCGTTGCCGTCATTCCAGCTCGCAATGGCAGTTCGCCAGAGCGCGGCTTCAAGTAGATCTTAACCGGCAGGCGCTGAACGACTTTAACCCAGTTTCCCGAGGCATTCTGCGGTGGAAGTAACGCAAACTCAGCGCCTGTCGCCGGACTGATACTGGCAACTTCGCCTTCCCACTCCACGCCCGGGTAAATGTCGAGCACGACCTTGGCCTTCATCAGGCGGCGAACATGTGTCAGTTCCGTCTCTTTGAAGTTCGCTTCGACCCAGGGCCGCGAACTGACCACCAGTGCAAACAAAGGCTTGTCTGGCTCAACGAACTCACCAGGCTGCAGCTTCAAGTTCACCGCGGTGCCAGCAACCGGGGCTACAATAGTCGTGCGACGAAGATCAAGCTCAGCCTGTTTTACGGCAGCGATTTTCTCACGCACTTCAGGATGTTCATCAATCTTGGCATTCGTATCACCGCCAAGCTGAGCAAGCATGCGACCAACCTTGCTCTTCATCACGGCCACACGGTTGCGCGCCTGAAGCACACTGTCCTCAGTCTCCTCAAGACGAGAAGAAGAAACGATTTTTCGCGCAGCCAGCTTTGTGTTTCGTTTGAGCTGGGCTTCCTGATACTGAATGCGACCTTCAGCTTCTTTGAGCTCGCTCTGTGCCTCACGCCAGCTAGCAATCAACGTCGCGACCCGGTGGCGAGTAATATCGACATCCGCTTTCGCCTTGGCCAGGGCAATCTGAAAAGGCTCGTCGTCGAGAATGACCAGAACCTCACCCTTCTGAACGCGCGTATGATCGTCAATCACGACCCGCTTGACCCGTCCCGTAATCTCAGAAGAAACACGCGCGATATCGGCTTTCACGTAGGCGTTCTCGGTCGTGATATAACGTCCACCCCAAAGCCAGAACATGATCGCGCCAACAACCGCCAGGCACGGCACAACAATTAGCAACACAGGTCGTACGAAACCGTTCATCGGACTCTACCTCGAATTCGCCAGCTCAAGTGCAGGCGCCTTTTCCGGTAAGCTCTCTTGGACATCGTCCAGAGCTGGATCATCTTCTGCGAGTTGCAGCAGCTGCTGCTTCACGCGTCTCATTAGTTTTGAAAGCGTACGGCGCTCCGTTGTGCTCAGATCTTGGAGTGCCGCATCTACAGTCGCCTCGGCGATAGGCCAGATTAACGCATGTAACCGCTCAGCTTCTTCGGTCAGATGCATGCGGTTGATACGCCGATCATTGGGATCGGCCCGACGCTCCAACCAGCCTTTCGCTTCCATTCGGTCTATCAATCGGCCGGCCGTTGCCTTTTCGATCTCAAGAAGATCCGAGATCTCGGTCTGGCTCAGTCCTGGATGGCGGTGGACACGCGCAATGACAACCCACTGCGCACGTGTCAGACCCAGGCTTCGGACCCGTCTTTCGAATACGGTCCGAAGCAGTCTTGCGACATCGGTCATCGTGTAACCGATGTAATGTTCGTCATCAGGCGACATGGAGACCTGCTCGAATGGAAGCATTTCAGAGTGACTCTTAAGTCGGCAAAGAGCTGCTATTAGCGTGCCAACATACATCACTCCGACAGATAGTAACCTACATTACTATATCCTAAGTTAAGGTCGTCAAGGTTAAAATTATTGTGAGTTTTGCAGATTACCGGTCGCAAAGTGCCGCACTCATTCCTGGAGCCCTTCTTTTTGGTCTAAGAACGCCCGGCAATTGAAATGCGAGCAGCCATTGGCCCAGCAAGACGCCTCTCCGAGTGCGACGTCCGACGACGATGCTGTCTATGATTTGTCACCGACCCGGCGCTTGCTGGTGCTTTTGGTCGTCATGAGCGCGACCACCGCGTATTCTTCCTCTGTCCTCGTATCCTCGGCTTTGCTGCCCAAATTGCAGGGCGCCTTTGGCGCGACGCAGGATGAAGTGTCCTGGACGATGACGTTCAATATCGTGGCGACCGCCGTCGTCACGCCGATGAGTGGTTGGCTGGCTGAGCGCTTCGGTCGTCGCTCCACCATGGTCTGGTGTGCCTTTATCTTCGCGGCTTCAACGTTTTTCTGTGGCGCCTCAACATCCCTCAACGAATTGATCTTCTGGCGCATTGTGCAGGGCGCGGCCGGTGCCCCGCTCGTCCCGCTCAGCCAGGCTATACTTCTGGACTCGTATCCCAGGCGGCAGCATAATTTTGTTATAGCCATTTTCGGAATGGCCAACATGATAGGACCATCCGTCGGCCCGACGTTAGCCGGCGAAGTCTCGGAAGCCTTCGGCTGGCGATGGGGCTTCTGGATGATGGTGCCGATCGCAGTCATTGCATTCATCGGCTGCCGGCTCGTCATACCGCGCCGGGGAGAACGCGGTCAGGCCAAGCTTGATTGGAGTGGGTTCCTGACGCTCTCGATAGCCATTGCCTGCGTGCAACTCATGTTCTCGCGCGGTCAGCGACTGGACTGGTTTGATTCGAATGAAATTGTGGCAGCAGCATTCCTAGCAGCCGTTGCTTTTTACATGTTCCTGGCTCACAGCCTAACAGCGAAAAATCCATTCATCAGATTATCGCTGTTCAAGGACCGAAATTATTCTCTCGGCATGTTGCTTGTCTTCATGTTTGGCATGCTCAACTTTGCGCCTGTCGTCCTGCTTCCGCCACTGCTTCAGAACCACGCCGGGTACCCTGACACGGCCATTGGCATATTCATTGGTTGGCGCGGGTTTGGCACGTTAATCGGATTCTTCGTTGCCCTGTTGACGGCTCGGATTGACCCACGCGCCATGATGATGGTTGGCTTTTTTCTGCAAGCCTACGGTGGCTACCAGATGATGCTGTTCGACCTGAACATTGGAGAATCGCAGCTGGCCCTCTGGTCCATGGTGCAGGGATCAGGGATCGGCGTAACCTGGGTTCCGATGACGATCGTGACCTTCTATACCTTGCGCCCGGAACTCCGCGACGAAGCGATGTCGATGTATCATCTGTTGCGCAACTTTGGCTCTAGCCTATTTATCTCCATCTCCGTCGCAGAGATCGTCAGGACGACCGGCAGCAACTATGCGCGCATGACCGAAGCGGTCTCGCCGTTCAACAAACTCTGGACGCTCCCCTCATCATCGGGGTCCTGGTCAATTGAGTCTGTTGAAGGAATGGCCCGCTTCGCCCGAGAGATTACACGGCAGGCAATCCTGATTGGTTATGTCAACGCATTCTGGATGTTCGCGGTGATTGGCTTCGCCGCCATCCCAATCTGTCTGCTGGCACGGTTACCAAAGCGAGAGACCAGCAAGACCTGATTAGGTTGCCATCGCGACATCACCTGGCGCAGCAGCGCTGACCGGCTGAGTAATCTCAAGTGGCTCTGCGTCAAACTGCAAGCCTTGATCCGACGCCATCAACATCATAGCCCGCTCCGCCAGAGCCGTGATCGTCAACAGCGGATTGACGCCAAGTGATCTCGGCACAACTGCACCATCGATGACATAGAGACCTGAATGAACCGCCGTCGAATGCTCGCCACTTCCACCTATGAACACCCGCCCCCGGTGATCGACAACGCCTGAATCTGCGTCGCCGCCCATGGCACAACCGCCGAGAGGATGCGCGGTCGCCGGTTGATGTCCCATTACTGAACCGGCCAGTGGATTCTTCACATACGAGCCACCGACATTGCTCACCATCTCACTGAGGACCGAGTCGAGACGTTCATAGACGGGCTCTTTCTCAGCCTCGGGCCACGATATTGTCGTTGCATCTCCATTGAGGACAATGCGCCCTGAAGCCGAGTCATGGGAGACGGCAAAGAAGGTCTGCAAACTAGCCAGCGGGCCCTTGTAGACGCCACTGATCAAGCTCTTCAGCGCGCCAAGTAATCGTCCATTGGGCACAAACATTACTGGTAGTATGGGCGCCAATGCCGACGGCAATGCACCCTCCTGAACACGCAATTCCTGATTGAGATCTTCCGCATCGTCGTATTCGTACTGTCCGGTCACAGACGCGCCAACCGGCTCCAGACCGTCTTTTAGCGGATGCCCGACACCAATTGCATTGACAGGAACCTTGGCGCCATACCCAAAGGCGATAATATCGCCGTTCGCTGAAAAACGCTCACCCAGGCGAGCTGACACCGCCAGCCCATTCTTCTGCGAGCGCAAAAGGATCTCTGTGGAGCCAAGCGTACCCGCGGATAAGATGACCGTGTCAGCTTTGACGATGATCTCCCGATCATCACTCGCCGCTGAACCATCCTTATTTGTGATGGCAACAACCCAACCATCGGCCACTTTCGCAACGTGGGAGACCCGAGCGAAAGTGAAAAGCTCGGCTCCGTGACGAACGGCATCAGGCAGATAGGTCAGCGCAACAGTATTCTTGGCCCCAACATTGCAGCCGCCGCAGCAATCACCACATCGCGTACAGGCAGGCTGAGCAATACCGCCAGAGCTCACCGTGTCTTCGTAGCTGACCACGGTCTCTGGCGCGACGGCACGCCCGGGCATGGTTTCCGTCGCAGCGGTCAGCGAACGAAACTTTGTCTGCTCTTCTGCTTTGGGATCCGACGATGGTGCAAGCCATTGACGCGCCCGGCGATAGCCTTCGTCGAGCAATCCGTCTTGAACGATCTGCCCGGGCCATACCGGATCCGTAAACACCCGTTGATCCGGACGCAGCGCGACGCCAGCGTTGACTAATGATCCACCGCCCAATCCGCGTCCGACCAACACATGCATGTTATCGCCAAGACGCACATCATATAGACCGGTCTCAGAGCCCAGGCTCATTCGTTTGCCGGTAACCCGCATCTCGTTGCGCATATCCGGGAAACGGGACGGAAACTCGCCGGTTACGACCTCACGACCGCGCTCCAACACGGCGACTGTCTTGCCAGCCCGTGCCAGACGCGATGCAGACACGCCGCCGCCATAGCCAGAACCAACAATGACAACATCATAATGAGGCTTAATATGATCAAGCGATTTTGCGAGCCGGGTCACGTGTCAGATGCACCAATTATTGAGCGATATCGTTTGATTGAATCAACGCAACATAGTCACCCCACAACCAAACGACCAGAAGGCAGCTGGCATCAGTTCGTGACGTGGTTACCGGAGCAGTCATCGCGGCAAGCCGACTAAAGGTCTGCCGCGCGCTTTGCCGAACGCGCATAACCATCATTCAGGTCTAGCAATCTATCGAACCAAACCGCCACGTTCGAGCCCGCCTCCAACGGCGACTCCGGGCACACCATGTATGGCCACATCAAGGTTCCAAACAGCACATAATCGGCATAGCTTGGCACATCGCCACCAAAGAAGTCCTGCTTGCCGAATAGATCTTCAGCTGGCCGCAAAGCTGCCGTCAAAGCTGCTTTTTCAGCGATCGGATCAGTGGACAGTTCTTCGAGCTTGGACTTCAGCATCTTCTCGCGGCTTTCGCGAAAATAGGCTTTGTCCTTCTCATGAATGATCTTGAAGACGTTCATCACAGCGATCGCGCGCATTGGCGCGAACACGCTGAAATTACACCAGGCCTCGACAAATTGAGCGCTGGCCTTTCCGGCAGCATCCTTCATTAATAGCGGGCGCTCGGGATAGGTCTCATCAAGATAGGCTGCGATGGCCGAGCTGTCATTGACCCACTTGTCTCCATCCACGATGACCGGAACCCGCGGCTGCCCTGTCTTTTCAAGCAGCTCCTTGTCAGTAAAATGCCAGGGCACACTCTCGACATCGAGCCCCTTGTGGCGCAGCGCCATCCGAATTCGCCAACAATATGGACTGAAGAAAACCTGCCTCGTCGCATCGGTCAAATCGAAAAGCTGAATTGTCATAATGGTTGCCCCATCGATGCTCATATTTTTCTGGTGCCGAACATGACGCTCGCGGCGCGATAGCGCAAGTGACGGATTGGTCGCGATCTGATTGAGTGTGGGCTCTTTCTCGTCAAATCCTGCATCGTCAAGACCGCCCCCAACTCAACCATGCCGATCACTGCCGAATCGATAGCCCTTGTGACTGCGACTTACTTCTTCGCTGGTATCGTCAAAGGTGTGACCGGTCTCGGCGTTCCAATCATTGGTGTTGCATTCACTGCTCCAGTTATAGGTATGCAAGCGGCCGTGGCCCTGGTGCTCGGACCTAGTGTTCTAACCAACGTCTGGCAGGCCTTGGTTGGCGGCAACATGCTGCTGATCATCCGCCGAATATGGCCGCTGCTTCTGACGTCATGCATTGGGATCTGGTTCGGCAGCGGAATTCTGGCAGCTGCGGACGGCCAATATCTTCTTCTTTTTCTCGGCGCACTTCTGATTGTTTATTCCGTCATTGCGCTCATCCGCGCGCGATTGCCATCACCCGGTCGGCACGAAGGCTGGTTGACCCCTGTTCTTGGTGTACCCGCCGGCATCGTCTACGGCATGACCGGGAGTTACATGGTGCCTGGCACCCTCTACATTCAGTCGCTCGGTATGCCGCGCGATATGTTCGTCCAGGCTCTTGGGATAGCGTTCGTGATCGTCTCGCTAATGCTCTCGGGCGCGATGCTCCAACGAGCCATCCTCACACCTGAGCTAATGGTCATGACTATAGGAGCTGTTGCGCCGTGCGTCATCGGGATGCTGGCCGGACAGAGAATGCGAAAGTACCTGACGGAAGAGCAATTCACCCGCATCGTCTTGATCGTAATTCTGCTCACCGGCATTTACATGATTGCGCGCGTCACACTGCAATTGTGACGCCTCCTCCGCTCACATCAAGAATCGGGTCGCAAAGAATGACTGCGATCGGCATGATGAAGCGGCAAGAAACTTGAGTGGCGCAAGTGCATGAAGACCAAGGCACCAACAACCGTGGATCGCATCTCACAACTCGACTGGTCGAGCATCCAATCGGAACTCAATCAATATGGTGCAGCCCGCCTGCCGTCCTTGCTAACGGCAAAGGAATGCGCCTCCATCGCCAACTGTTACGACCAGGATAACGAATTCCGCAGCCATATCCTGATGGCCCGCCATGGCTTTGGACGCGGTGAGTACAAATACTGGTCCTATCCGTTACCTGACCTCGTTCAGGACCTTCGGACAGCGTTGTATGCCCCACTTGCCAGCGTCGCCAATGAGTGGCGAGATGCTCTCGGTTACACGGATCCGTTTCCCGATTCGCTCGACCAATACCT
>JBCDBQ010000108.1:0-15476 GCA_039183375.1 Pseudomonadota bacterium | reverse complement strand
GATACCGTATCGCAATTTAGCTGAGCGCGACCGCGGGTTGACCGCTATTTCTTGGTTACTAGGAACTAAAGGACGCTGGTTAACGATTTGGAAACTTGGTGTTTCAAATTGAATCGATTCCGGCAAATGGCGCGAGCCGCCTGCTGTTTTGCCTGCACGTGTTGCGAAAAAGCGCTTCACAATGCGATCTTCCAGTGAATGGAATGTCACGACCACAAGGCGACCGCCAGGACGCAAAACTCTCTCCGCTGCGGATAAGGCGCGGACTAATTCTCCCAGCTCATCGTTGACTGCAATGCGTAATGCCTGAAACGTGCGCGTGGCTGGGTGGACCTTGTCATTGGTACGGCGACCGTAGACACGCGTACAAATGTCGGCGAGCTGCAATGTCCTCTCAAGCGGTGCCTGCGCGCGGGCCCGCACGATCGCGGCTGCGATGGCGCGGGATCGGCGTTCCTCGCCGTAGTGATAGATGATGTCGGCTAAATTCGATTGCTCCAGCTCGTTGACCAAATCGGCGGCAGATGGCGAAGCCTCCGATTGCTCCCCACCGGCTGCGAACATGCGCATATCGAGCGGACCATCATTCGCAAACGAGAATCCACGATCAGCCTGATCGAGTTGCATCGACGAGACGCCGATATCCAGAACGATGCCATCCACACTTGGTTCGCTAAGGTCGGCTACGGCGTCCTGCAGATTGCCAAAAGGCATCATTTTGAGGTCGAGCCGTGGCGCATACTGTTCGCGTAACGCGGCGCCATTCGCTATCGCCTGAGGGTCACGGTCGAGGGCCAATACGTGGCAGGACGCTGCGTCCAGGATCGCGCTGGTATAACCGCCAGCGCCGAATGTCCCGTCAATATAAATTTCGCCGTCTTGCGGATGGAGCTTGTCGAGGACTTCGGCGAGCAACACGGGAATGTGGCGTCGTTCCGGCCCGCAGCCACGCCCTGTCCCCATCAGGTCGCCGCCATTATCCGCCATCATTCCCGTGCGCCCCCTTCACCACTCTCATCAGAGGAGCGGCGCCCCGCCTCGGGATGCGCAGCCGCTACGTTCTGCGTTTGCTGCTGCGCAAAGAGCCGTCTGTGGTCCTGGACTTTGGCGCGCGCTTCGGCGCGGCGCTCTTCGAAGCGCTCCGGAGCCCAGATTTGAAACTTGTCACCCATACCGACAAATGTTGCCTTGGTGTCGAGGCCGGCGTGTTCACGTAGGTCCGGAGGTAAGACGATGCGTCCATCCCCATCGACCGCGAGCACTTTGACGTCGCCGTAGAGCGCGAGAGAAAGCTCGTCGCGCTCGTCCGAATAATCTGCGAGACCGCCAAGGAGACGGTCAATCTTCTGTGCAAGTCTTTCGCCGCCTGCATCGAGTGCAGGAGCATCGATCGAAGGATAGCAGTAGATCCCGAGGGCGGCACTTTCTTTATAGCCGTCGCGTTCAAGGATGGCGCGGAACGGTGCCGGAACGGAAATCCGGCCTTTGGCGTCGATCTTGTTCTCGAATGTTGAGACAAAGCGGTCCATCTCCGGTCTTCACAGCCTCACTGAGCACCGACGCGAAACACCACTGTTGTCTCGGCCCGCTTGTGGATTTTCCTGCCGGCCACCGATCAAAACGCTCAACTCACACCCATTGCGCAAACGCGCCCTTCGACTAGGTCCGATGAGCGCGACATGGGTTCCCCGCTTCCCATGCCGCGCTGTTCATCAAACTCGAACTCAGCCCCTCAACAACTCAATCCAATTCCGAACTGCACCGGCTGGGCCGTGGCGGTCGCAAACGATGGTCCCTCTCAATCCATCACCGCGCCACGACCACGAACCCATGCCCGGTGCGGTCGGGCAGATATGGGATGACATGGGTTTCGATGGGTGTCAATGGTTTGTTAAGGATTTCATACGTGCAGATGCGGGTCGCCAACGCATGTGGCTGCGCAGGCACAGGTGGGTTGATCGTCGAGGTGGGTGGCGAAAGGGGGCTCACTCAATCAGCGGAGAGGGTGGAGGGGGCAGTTAGCCTCGGGGATTGTGGCCGGAGCTCAAATTCGGATTGCTAGTTGCTACGACGCAAAACTCAGCATACTGCTTGCAATGAGTAGAGTAGAAGTGCTTGCCGTCGTGTTGGGCCATTTGCTGCCGTGATCAAACGGTCAACTCCCGAATGAAGGATTGGCTGCGATATCCCACAAGCCGTTAATGGCGTGCCCAGCTTCAAAGCAGCTATGATGTCCGCTTTCGGTGATCGCTGCCATTGCAGTGCAATAAGGGCCAGTTGCGATGGGCCAGAAGGCGACATCTCCTACCGCTGACGGAACCCATACATCCTGCTAGGATCACGCCACCATGGCGCGTTTTCCGGAGTGGGTGATGTTGCGTTTGATGCTGGTTGCGATCGTTCTGGTGTGTGCTGCTCACCCACCTGCAGCTGCGCAGAAAACCGAAGAGCTCGCCCGCCTGAACCAAAAGGTCTCCCAGTACTATCGCGCGGGTAAGTATGCCGCTGCAATAGAGTTTGCCCGGCGTGCTCTCGCGCTCGCCGAGGCCAAGTTTGGCCTCGACCATCCAGATGTCGGAACCCTCCTCAACAACCTCGCTCTGATGTACGCAAGCCAAGGCCGCTTTGCCGAAGCCGTACCGCTCTACGAACGCTCAGTCTCCATCCGTGAAAAAGCGCTGGAACCCGACCATCTCGATGTCGGAGACATGCTCAACACCCTCGCTGACTTCTACGAACGTCAAGGTCGCTACGCCGAAGCCGAATCGCTCCTCAAGCGCTCCCTCTCAATCTATGAAAAAGCTCAGGGAGCTTACCATCCAAACGTTGGAAAGGTTCTCAATAACCTCGCTGAGCTGTACGAAAGCCAGGGCCGATACGCCGAAGCTGAAGCGTTCCTCACACGCACTGTCACGATCGCGGAAAAAGCGCTGGTCCCCGACCATGCAGACGTTGCAACATCCCTCAACAACTTAGCGGGAGTTTACGTAAGGCAAGGCCGCTACTCCGAAGCCGAACCGCTTATCAGGCGCGCCCTCTCCATCCGTGAGAAAAAGCCAGCTCCCGACCGTTTATCCGTTGGAGCATCCCTCAACAGCCTTGCATATTTATATGTGCGCTTAGGCCGCTTTGCCGAAGCCGAACCGCTCTATAAGCGCGCGGTCATGATTATGGAACGAGCGTCGAACCTCGACCATCCCTCCGTCGGAACTATCCTCAACAACCACGCGGAGCTCTACGTAAGCCAAGGCCGCTACGCCAAAGCCGAACCGCTCTACAAGCGCGCAGTTGCGATCGCCGAAAGAGCGTTGGGACTTGACCATCCACACGTTGGGACGTCCCTCAACAACCTGGCTGGGCTTTACCTACGCCAAGGCCGCGACGACGAAGCCGAACCGTTATTCAAGCGGGCGGTTACGATTATCGACAAAGCGCTCGGCACCGACCATCCGACCGTTGGAACCGCGCTTTATAACCTCGCATCGCTGTACGCAGGTCAAGGCCGCATTGCCGAAGCTGAACCGCTCTTCAGGCGCACAGTCACGATCATGGAAAAAGCGTTGGGCCCCGCCCATCAAAATGTAGGCACCATTCTCAACAGCCTCGCTCTCCTTAACGTAAAACAAGGCCGGTACGCGGAAGCCGAACTACTTTACAAGCAATCACTCTCCATCGGTGAAAAAGCGCTGGGTTCCGACCACCCTGATGTTGGCATCCCCCTAAACAACCTCGCTCGGTTGTTTGAAAAGCTGGGGCGAACCGCCGACCAGGCAAAGGTGCGTGCGCGTTTGGCGCTCATGCCGAAGCCCGGTACACGCCACCTGCCCGTCTATTTTGCCACGACGCGCAACCGCGCAACGACGGAGCGAGGACAGGCGGATGCGACAGCGCCATTGTTTACAACCACACCAACCGAGGCCACGTCCTTTGGCCGTGTCGTGATGCAGGTGCCGGCCGAAGTGATCAAACGTCTCGGTGATGACCGCGCCACCAATCTCAAGCTCGACCGCGGGCGTGAAAAACTGTCTTCCGTCGACGTTTTCAAACGTGTGCGCCACCGGCATCTGTCGAGTCAAACGTTCGCCACGTCGCTGAAAGCGCACCTCGGCCGTGCCGCGCTTTCGAAAAGACAAGCGCTCATTTTCGTCCACGGCTTCAATGTTGATTTTGACGAGGCAACAAAGCGATTGAGTCAGGTCGCATTCGACCTTGAGTTCGACGGTGCTCTGATCGCGTTCTCGTGGCCGTCAATGGGCAACCAGCTCCGCTATTTGACGGACCGCCAACGTGCCGACGCCTCAGTCGATCAGTTTGTCAGGTTCCTCGATCAGCTTTCGGCAGGTCTACCGGGCGTCACGTTGCACGTCATGGCGCACTCCATGGGCAATCGCATTTTGACGCGCGCACTGCATAAAATCGCCGTCCGATCCACGGACGCCACACGTCCTAAGCTCGGCGAGGTCATCCTCGCGCATGCCGACGCGACGCAAGGTTGGTGCGCAAAGCTTGGCGCCGCCAGGCCGTTTGTGCGTGGCATTACGAATTACGCAAACCGTGATGATGCTGCCCTACGGCTGTCGCGCGGTATCCGGCTCGGCGAAGCGCGCTGCGGCCTCAATCCGCGCGCCTACGACGGCATCGAAACGATCGACACGACTGGCATGGGCGGAAAACGCACGAGCCTGTTCTCTGTCATGTTCGGCGCAAAAAACCACCATGGCGTGTTCGCCAATGACCCGCTTTTGTTCGGCGACATCTCCCGCCTGATCGCCTCAGGCCAACGCCCCGCTCACCAACGAACGCCTGAGTTCGTGGAGCGGAAGGACGTCGACGGGGATACCTATTGGGCCTTCGATCCCAATCGGATGCTTGGTGCAGGCGCAGAGGTTGCGAAGGCGAAGTGAGGCCGGAGCAACGGCGGCTGCGCAAATGCCTCCTCCGGGTCAAAAGTGAGCTTGTGCGTTGCACACTTGATGTCTGCTTCTGGCGAGAGCGGACTACTCAGAGTGCCTGCCCCGTCGGCGCGATTGTCTGCTCTTTCAGCGCCAGCACGGCCTCACAGACTTCGCGACGCCAGCAACCAAGCCAGAGCGTGGTGCGAGAGGCCGATCTCACCCGCAGACAGGGCTTGATCAATGTCTGCTCTGCTCAGTTCCTCGTAGGTCATTGTCTCCAAATCGCCGGGGCATGGCTCTGCGACCTGCTCACAGTCCTGCGCCAGGAAGATGTATCCGTGGGCACCGCGTTGGTTGCCATTGTCGATAAAGTTGCCGAAGGCCCGCGTTGCCTTCGGGGCGAGACCCGTCTCTTCCTTCAACTCACGCAGGGCACCCTCTGTCGGATCTTCGCCATCTTCCAGAAACCCAGCCGGGAACGTTAGCGAGACCCGACCAAGGCCATGCTTATACTGGCGGATCATCAGAAAATTGCCATTCACCAATTGCGGGACACAGCAAACATAAGAGCGCAGTAAGACCCTATAGAAGTCATCGACGACAACACCGCCGTCAGTCTCAACGGTTTCCTTGACGACTTTGACATAAGGCTCTGCGGAAAACACAAGCTCTTGTCCGAGCGTCTTCCAGTCCGTATCGGTTCCCAATGGTCGCCTCGCGTTGCAAATGATTGTCGGATATTTCGTGCAACACTTCGCGCAAGAGAGCAACTAGTTCAATGACTGCAACCGCCACTTGCACCAGCGGTTTGCGATCGAGAGCGCCGAGGCCCATTGTAGGGCTTTGGCGAATGGAGGCCCCCGTTATGCCCGAAAGCGTGATGCCCGAAAGTAAGGCGTCGAATTTCGTACTCCGTGACGCGCGCAGCTCAGACGCGCAAGCCGTGGCCGAGCTCCATGCAACCGTCTGGCGCGAAGCCTACGATGGCATTGCACCGGCAGCAGCCGTCGACAAGCTCACCGCAGCCTATCGACTGACGGCCTGGCGCGAGGCACTAGATGAAGAGACACGCTCGCGAACCACACTTGTCGCTGATTGCGGCGGCGAATTAGCCGGGTTCATAAGCTTTGGCGCATCCAACAACCCACTCTATGGAGATCGAGCGGAGATCAAACATCTTTATGTTGGCAATGCCTGGAGAGGCCAAGGCATCGGCCGTCGACTTATGGGGCTGGCGTTTCGCCGCTTGCATTCGGCCGGGCACACGGCCGTCGGGCTAGCGGTCGTCGAAGAAAACACCAATGCCAGATTATTCTACAAGGCACTCGGTGGTGTCGAGACGATTACCTTCGAAGATCCGGGCCCGCTCTGGAAATCGAACAACGTGCTTGTTGAGTGGCAGTTGCCGGCCGAACTGGAATGATTTGGTCGTCAGCCAACCACACCAAACACTCTCAATTTGTTCGAGCGATACGCACGAACTGACCAACCAGCACGGGGCTTGATTGACTGCCAGATACCGTCGCGGAGAGGTACTCTTGCCATGCTGAAGCTTCAGAACTTCGATGCACTGACTTTTGATGTTTACGGCACTATTCTGAACTGGGAACCTGAGATAGCCGAGGCGCTGACCAGCTGGACCGCATCCCACGGCAAATCGATCAGCCAAACTGACTTGCTCTCTGCCTATGATCGCGCCAGACAGCCATTGCAGGAGCGTCGGCCAGCCTTGCAGTATCCCGAAATCCAGCGACAGACACTGTTGCGGCTAGGAGAAGAGTTCGACCTCCCGGTGCCTCCGGAGATGCTTGGGTTGTTCGGCACAATCGCAGCCACGCATCAGCCATTTCCAGATAGCAAGGCGGCACTGGATGAGCTGCGCGATATGGGTTTGAAACTGGCGGCCCTCAGCAACATCGATGATGCATCGTTCAAGCAAGTGACATCATCGGCAGGTCTTGCTTTCGATGTCGTCGTTACGGCGCAGCGTGTTGGCGCCTATAAGCCCGACCAAGCCCATTTCTGGGCCGCGTTGTCGGACCTTCAGGCCCTCGGCATTCCGATGAATCGTGTTCTCCACGTCGCGCAAAGCAGACGCGCCGATATCGTTGTCGCGAATGCCATTGGCCTGACCTGTGTCTGGGTCAACAGGCCGGGGCATGCCTTTGGCCGCGTTGGGCGTGGGGCGGAGACAGCCCAGCCCGACTACGAAATCGATAGCTTGGCGACCCTCGTCACGTTGCTGCAGAGCAGCTGATGGAAAAGAGGCCGCGCCATTCTGAATGATTCAGTTGTCTAGTTCTTGCTGTCACGGAACGCGATGCCCTTTGTGTCACCGCTGCGTAGATCCTGCATCGGGGCCCAAACGTCTGCATCCGTGATCAGATCAGCGACGGCTTGTGATGCCGCTTCGAGCAATGCCTCACCCTGCTGCGCATCCGCATTGGCAGGATCACCCGACACGCCGTTGCCGGTTCCATGCGTGAAGCTTCGCCAGCGGAAGGAGGCCTTGCCTGCACTTAATACGCCTGGGCCGCGCTCGACCGCGATGGCGTCAAGTTCACTCGTATCGACGAGTTCCGGCGTCAGAGCCAGCATCATTGCTGTTTCTCCTTCGCAGGCATGCATGATGCGCGGCTGATTGCGCAGCAGTTTTGTGATTTCGTCACCTGCTTCCGCCACATAGGTCGTCGCAACGATTGTCGTTCCGGTTTCCATCGCCAGTCGCTCGGCTGCCATTTGCATGGCGATGATGTTGCCGCCGTGACTGTTTGAAATCAGAACGTTCTGGAAACCGTGCCGCTGAACACTTTGAACAAGGCAGCGCAACACGGCGAAGAACGTGTCGTGATCCAACGTCAGCGTGCCACCGAAGGGCATATGATGCTCGGACAAGCCGTGCCACACAACCGGCGTCACGATTGTCGGTCGTTGATCGTAGGCTTTGCGCGCGGCTCGGCAGGCAACCTCCTGACCAATGCGCGTATCCGTCATAACTGGCAGGTGCGGACCGTGCTGTTCGATTGATGCAACGGGGAGAATAACAACCGCATCTTTCTCTGCCAAAGCGCGCAGCTCGTGCGCCTTTAATCGTGCCCACTCAACCTCGACCATGTTCCAACTCCTGCACTCGGCTGCAATTTCCAACTCCGAACCAATATGTGTCACGCAAAGAGCGTGCGTTGTCGAGCGCTGCGTTATGACCGTGCTCCTGGCTGCAACATCAATCTGACCCAGTGCGATCTTTGCCAAAGCAGCTTGCTGCTGGGGCCCGCGCTCCTCTACTGTGGCCTCGTCACGTACTGATCGACGCTCCGAGCCAGAGAGAATTCCAGCAGGCTCTGACAACCGGGCTCCAACCTCAGGGAAGGCCAAGGCGATGAAACTCATCAATCACGAGGATCAGGAGACAGTCGACTGGCGCCCCGGTGTGGCGACACGCATGATTGTCTCCGCAGTTACCGGTTCCGTGCAGCTGTGCATCTTTGAGCAGTTTTGCGATCCCGGTCTTGGCGCGCCAATGCACATGCATGTGGTCGAAGAAGTGCTTGATGTCATCGAGGGAAGCGCCGAGATCTGGGTCGGGGAAGAAACCGTTGCAGTGGGCGCAGGCCATTCGCTCATCGTTCCGGCTGGCATCCTGCATGGCTTTCGCAACACTTCAGCGACCGATGTCTTGCATGTGCGCGCAACGCTTGCCTCTCCGATATTCGAGGCTAGCTATGAGAACCGAACCGACGAGAGCAGGCGCTATGTTCCTCAGGGCTAGATCACGCGACGCTCGCGATCTATGACCTGAGAGCAATGAAGGATGCTCGCGAGCCCGCGGGACAGTTTGAATGATAAGGGTGGGACATTGGACGCTGAACAAGATGATACGAAGAAGAGCCTCGCTCGACAGTTTGCCTTGCCGGGGGCGGCTGCCATCGTTGGTATTGCGATTTCGATTTACATGACCGGAGTTGTCGGGGCACTCGGGATTATTATGTTGGCGATCGGCTTTGGTGGCTTGGGCCCGGGGCTGGCCTACATGATGGGAAACAGATCCATCAACTTGTTGCACGCGACCGCATTCCGAGCCTGCATGAACATCCTGATGATCGCCGTGATTGTCCTGCTGGTCTACAAAGGGGTTCCGGTCGTCAAGCCGGATGCTTCCTAAGTCTGAGTTTGGACGAGGGCAGTTGGCATCAGAAACCGGTATAATCGTGATGTTTGGTTAACATCCGGATTGGTGCCAATTTCGCAGATTCTTGGCATCTTCGGGAGGCCGGTTGAAGCACGGACGTTCAAACAAGCTGAAGTGGAATGATTGATTGTCGCGATGTTCGGCATCTCTGCGGTTTGGCACACCGATTTTTAGCATTCATTGCTGTCTACTGATGTTAGCTACTCGTCATTCCTTTTGAATTCGGCTAACATAATGACCATGAGGCGATCCACACTGCTAATCGATGAGACCGGGACAGCCTACGATCTGAATGGCTGGGCGATCCGGGAAAAGCTTGGTGTCAATGCGAGCGGCAAGACACTGGCGGACTACGTCGTGCGCAATTGCGGCTTCATCGAACTATCGCTGAACGGTGCCAACTGCTCGCTTCGGCTCGCCCCAGGGCGCACGAATTATTTGAGCTTTGCCGCCGCGGGAACACTCATAGAAGAGTCCCAGCCAGAGCGTATTTCACTCAATTGGTACGATGGCGAGTGGCACCACGAAATCGTCGCTGATCCCCAGGCTGCCTTTGAAAAGGTCTTTGCCAGCATGTGGGCCAACCGCGCTGCTTTCGACAGTCGGTTCCGGTCAGTGTTGCGGAACACTTCCGAACTGCCAGGCTCGAACCCGCTGAAGTCTGTTTTTAGTCTCTGGCAGGCCAATGGCGGAAACATCGACATCGCCGCCAATAAAGATCTCCTGGATAAGCAACTCCGCGGAAAGTATGCCTACGTGATGCGCCCCAGAGGGAGTGCAAAGCTCAGTTACGCTAGCGTTGGCAGTGGTATTGAGGCCTATCAGGATCAAACCTGGTACACCAAACAACACACTGTTGCTGACCAGCCGGATTACTACTACGGCCGATTTCTCGTAGAAAGTTATCGCGAAGCCATGATTGCCCGCGAGCCGACACTCTTGGATGTTGATGGAGTCGTCGCCGACCCCCTGTCAGCGAAGCCGGTGACGGCCAAGTACACGCGGCTTGCGCTGCCTTTGATCACAGACGACGGTTATGATGCACTATTCTGCGCGTCTGTCCCGGACCGCAACATCGACCTGTGGTAGCGTTTCCATAATAAATTCAAAGAGTTCGTCGGTAAGCTCCTCGCGGGAGATTCTACCCAGGCAAAGATCCAAGTCCTTGTCAGGTGACGTCGGCGAGTTGCGCATCGTGACGCCGGGCTGAACATTGTGATAGCCGAAACGGCGTCCGGAATCGCGCTTGGTTATTGCCGGCGTCAGAATGGAGAATGTCTCGCGCACGTTCCAGTTGGTGTAAGCGAACGCACGTGCCGTCTTATTAACGATTTCCAATACACCTGCTCGTCGATAGTCCGGCCTGAGCCAAGCGGCGCCAGTCTGACCAAGCAATCCCGCCAGTGTATCCGCACCTGTCGCACTGACAAAGCACTGCTCGCCAGGGGCCTTTTGTTCGTTAGGATCGGTATAAAAGAAGCGGAGGCTCTCAGCTTCCAACTTAAAGTTCGTGGTTGTCCAATCGACTAATTTAACAGCCTGGGTAACAACAACGTCACCGGCTGAGTTTTCGCCGATGATCACAGCGCAGTTGTCGTCATTGAGATTTCCGTACTTGGGATGAAACGACGTCGTTAATGGAAACCAGTTCTCCAAGTTTCGTTCGTTGATTTCGAGCAGTTCCTCACACGTGGTAAATCGGATAGACACCCCTTTCTCAGCAACCCCATTTGCCGCCGCCAGAAAATAGCGTGCCAACAGCGCTTGGGGACCATGATTAACCTCAACTTGATTGAGGAAGTGGTCGACTGCGATTTGATTACTCATATTGGGACTCCATTCACTTCCAGGTAGAGTGATGGAACCATGAGTAGCTTTGAGTGGAATTCAAACAGCTGCTGTTGAAAAAATCGAGTTATTCACTAGAATGTTTAGCGGAGCATGCTGAACATCCCTCAAGATGGTTGAGTTTCCCGGCGTTATTGGGGTCAGGGTTATTGAATGAGTAATGACAATTGCGGGAGTATCCCGCACGTTCCGCTGCGCAAACCTTCAGCAGTCGATGTTACGATTGGCGCTCGCGTTCGATTGCGACGCCGGATGGTTGGGCTGACACAAAAGACTTTCGGAGAGCTCACATCGATCTCACCTCAGCAAGTGCACAAATACGAAAACGGCATGAGCACAATGAGTGGTGCGCGGATCGCCCAATTTGCACGCGCGCTCAAGGTTCCACCGTCCTATTTTTTTGAGGACCTCGGGTTTGTCGATGAATTGCCAAGCGAGCTACTGACATTCCTATCGCGTCCGGAAACAGCAAAAATGATCGTGACTTTTGGCCGGATCAAAGACGCTGCGACACGCAAACTGATTGTCGAGATGGTGCAAAAGCTCGCGCAATCAGCCGACCTGGCCGAGGAGAAAACTGCCGAGCCTGTTCCCGTCAGATTTGCATCAGCGACGGCAGCATCTGAACCGTCAGTTTCAATGGCGAACGTCGCTCCGTTCACGAAGCGCGACTAAGCCAACAAGCTTTGTTCACTTGTTGGGTGAAACAAGCTGAAACCGCCTAGCCGTGCGTTCACGCGGCTGGGCATGTTCTAGGTATTTTCTTGATCGCCGCCGAATCTTATGGCCGCTCGACAGAGAATAAACAGCAGCGTCGCGTTCAGTATGTGCCACAAGAAGTGGTACCCTACCGGATGACCATTTGGCAGTGCAGTGGTCGCACACAGTGCGCCGTCTATTGTTCTGAATGTTAGTGAAACCGCGAAGATCAGACCGGCTGCAACGAGGCTCGACCCGGCTACATGGCCTTTCAGCGCTAAAATCCCACCCAATACAATCAAGGCAATAAACGCCGGTGCATAAGCGACGGAACCATTGAGGCACGGACCACCGTCACAGCGGACGACGCTGGATTGCCAAAGTGAGATCACGAAAATAACAAGACATGCGCCGGTTATCAGCCAGCTCAGCCCAAAGAACCGCCTCAGGACGTAGGCCATATACGAGACCATAAAGATCCCAATCGGAATCACATCGGCGAGTGCCGCCCAGGGCGTTGCGAATGTGTGGAAGAGAAAGCTGCCCGTACCAATCGCATAGAGCAACAGCAGCAGCCATGCATCCACCCAACGTCGCTCTGAAGCCGGAACGCGGAGCCACATTATGGTTGCTATCAGGGCCGCGATGATGAAAGCAGCGTTGGTGACCGCGTTGAGGGGCTCAGCCCAGAATCCGGGATCGAAGCCGCGTTCGCAATACTCGAAAATCTTGCGATTCATGTTCGCCCCGCACTTCTAGCTGATCTATCGTTCCAACGCTTCTCGACCCAAGCTCTAATCCTTCTTCGCAGGCGCAGAGACACGCAAGCCAAGCTCTCGCAACTGTGATGGCGCAACCTCACTTGGTGCCCCCATAAGGAGATCGTTCGCCTGTTGGTTCATCGGGAACAGCGAGACTTCACGGAGGTTCTTGGCGCCGACCAGCAACATCACAATGCGATCAATGCCGGCTGCCATACCGCCATGCGGGGGGGCACCGTAGTGGAAAGCACGATACATGCCGCCAAAACGTTCCTGCAGAACGCTCTCTTCATACCCGGCATTGCCGAACGCCTTGACCATGACCTCTGGTAGGTGATTACGGATGGCGCCCGACGCGATCTCGAAACCATTGCAAACGAAGTCATACTGGTACGCCTTCAGCGCAATCAGGTCTTCATCTGACTTCGCTCCTTCGAGCGCGTCCAGGCCGCCTTGCGGCATAGAAAACGGGTTATGTGAAAAGTCGATGCGCTTTTCATCTTCATTCCACTCATACATTGGGAAATCGACGATCCAGCACAGCGCGAACCGATCCTTGTCGATTAGTTCAAGTTCCTCGCCAATCCGGTCACGAGCATCACCAGCGAACTTCGCAAAATTCTCTGGTCGGCCTGCCGCAAAGAAAACTGCGTCGCCGTCTTCCAAGCCAAGCTGTGTGCGCACCCCTTCCGCGCGCTCAGGACCGATGTTCTTGCCAATTGGTCCAGCGGCCTCGCCATCCCGGTAGAAGATGTAACCAAGACCCGGCTGACCTTCGCCTTGCGCCCAGGAATTCATGCGGTCGCAAAATGCCCGACTTCCACCCTTGGGGGCCGGGATAGCCCAGACCCGAACGCGGTCGTCCTTCTCGATCATACCAGCAAATATCTTGAAGCCTGAGCCGCGGAAATGCTCCGTCACATCCTGCATTTCGATTGGGTTGCGCAGGTCGGGCTTGTCAGAGCCATACTTCGCGATGGCCACGTCGTAGGGGATTTGCGGAATGTCCTGTGTCACGGGCTTGCCATCGGCAAAGTCCTCAAAGATGCCACGTAGAACCGGTTCCATTGTCGAGAAAACGTCGTCCTGCTCGACAAAACTCATTTCAACATCAAGCTGGTAGAACTCGCCCGGCAAACGATCTGCCCGGGGATCTTCGTCTCGGAAACAAGGTGCAATCTGGAAGTATCGGTCAAAGCCCGACATCATGACCAACTGCTTATATTGCTGCGGCGCCTGCGGTAGCGCGTAGAACTTGCCTTGATGGATACGGCTGGGCACCAAGAAATCGCGTGCACCTTCCGGAGATGAAGCCGTCAAAATTGGCGTCGTGAACTCGAAGAAGCCTGCATTAGTCATTTTCTCGCGTATCGCACCAACAACCGCGATACGCTTCATGATATTGGCATGCAGACTTTCGCGCCGCAGATCCAGAAAGCGATATTGCAACCTCAGATCTTCTGGATAGTCGGGCTCTCCGAAAACAGGCACAGGCAGCTCTTCAGCCGCCGACAGGATCTCGATCTCCGTGGCAAACACCTCAATCTCACCGGTGGGCAATTCGGGGTTTGCTGTTCCCTCTGGTCGCTCCCGAACTTTGCCGTCGACACGGATCACCCATTCAGATCGCACCTTCTCAGCGGTGGAAAATGCAGCACTGTCGGGATCGGCAACAACCTGAGTCATGCCGTAGTGGTCTCGCAAGTCTATAAACAACACGCCACCGTGGTCGCGCACACGATGGACCCAGCCGGAGACGCGGGTGATTTCGCCGATGTCGCTGGCGCGCAACGCGCCGCAGGTGTGGGATCGATAACGATGCATGATTGAGACGCTCTAACGTTCCAAGTTTGTTGCTTAGTTTCTGACTGGGTCGCTTTTCCGACGCTCGATGAAATCCATCCAGTATCGCCGATTAGAATTAGCGAGGCGGAGAAGCGCACGAGGCTGCAGTTGTGTCAAGTTCACCATTCTCCTACTCAGCTTGCCGCCAACCCGCCTCGTTCGCTACAGTAGCAGTTGCTACGAACGAATTGTCGCAGCAAGGCTGCCGCATGAATTTTGGCGACAAGCCCGGAACGCTGAGCTATATCGGCTTTGATGCAACTGATCACCGACTCAGCGGCGCTTGTCGACGCCTGCTCCGCTCTCGCAAAATTTGAGTATGTCACCGTAGATACAGAATTTCTGCGTGAGCAGACGTTTTGGCCGCAACTCTGCCTTATCCAAATGGCGGGGCCAGATCTTGAGTTCCTGATCGATCCCCTTGCTCCTTCAATCGATCTCCAGCCATTCTTTGAACTGATGGCAAACCCTGCGCTCGTAAAGGTTTTTCATGCCGGGCGTCAGGATATAGAGATCGTCTTCAGCAAGGCTGGTCTCATTCCAGAGCCCATTTTCGACACCCAGGTCGCAGCCATGGTGTGCGGTTTTGGCGAGTCGGTTGGCTACGTGAATCTCGTGAAGAAGGTGCTGTCGATAGACGTTGACAAGGGCGCGCGCTTTACGGATTGGAGCCGCCGTCCACTCAGTCGCAAGCAGCTTGAATACGCACTTGGCGATGTTACGCACCTGCGTGACGTTTATCATTTCCTGGTCAATGAGTTGGAGAAGTCCGGCCGTTCACACTGGCTGACGGAGGAGATGGCAGCGTTGTGTGCGCCGGAAACTTACGTGACCAAACCCGAAGACGCTTGGAAGCGCTTGAAAATGCGCGTGAAGAGCAAACGGGCACTTGCCGTGATGATGGAGCTCGCCGCCTGGCGGGAAGAAGAAGCTCAAGGCCAGAATGTACCTCGCAACCGTGTATTGCGTGACGAAGCGCTTTACGACATTGCGAACCAGTCTCCGACATCTGTCGATAAACTTGCCGACCTGAGGAGCCTAAGCCAGGGCTTCGCCAAATCACAGCGGGCCCGAGAAATCATCGATGCTGTGAAGAGAGGCCGCGAACGCGATCTGTCGAGTGTTCCATCGCTGAAGAATGGCCGACAACTATCAGCTGAAGCAACGGCCTTCGTTGACTTGCTGCGCGTCCTCCTCAAGGCCAATGCAGCGCACTTTGGCGTAGCGCCGCGTCTTATC
>JBCDBQ010000107.1:0-15496 GCA_039183375.1 Pseudomonadota bacterium | reverse complement strand
GTGGTGCATGTGTATGGTCTGACGGAGACTTATGGCCCTTCCGTTGTCAATGAATGGCACAGCTCCTGGGATGCTCTTTCAATTGGTGAGCAGGCGGCGAAGAAGGCTCGGCAGGGCGTGCGTTACGCCTCCCTGGAAGACCTGACGGTCATGGATCCTGAGACCATGACACCTGTTCCGGCTGATGGTGAGACCTTGGGCGAGGTTATGTTCCGCGGCAACATCGTCATGAAGGGCTATCTCAAGAATGAGGCAGCGACCGAGGAGGCATTTGCTGGCGGGTGGTTCCACTCGGGTGATCTCGGTGTGCTTTATCCAGATGGCTACATCCAGCTCAAAGACCGATCGAAAGACATCATTATCTCCGGCGGCGAAAATATTTCGTCCATCGAGGTAGAGGACGTTCTTTATAAGCACCCCGACGTGGCCCATTGCGCGGTCGTTGCCAAGCCGGATGAGAAATGGGGCGAGACTCCAATTGCTTATATAGAGCTCAAGCCCGGAGCATCACTTGCAAGCGACGCTGTCATTCAATTCTGTCGGGAGCATCTGGCGGCCTTCAAGTGCCCGCGGTTTGTCGAATTTGGCGAGGTGCCGAAAACCTCGACCGGCAAGATTCAGAAGTTCAAGCTCCGCGAGCTCGCAGCACAAGCATAGGAAAGGCAGCGGCCCAGTTCAGCCGGGGAACACTTCGATAATCGGATCTGGTGGGAAATGGATGGCGCACTAGTAGGAAGCCCGAACAACATCACATCAAATTTGCGAGTCTCGCCATTCGGGCGATCATACTAAGTGCGTCCAAAGACACAAAATATGTACGATGACCTCGCAGCTTGATAATCAGAGCTCACAAGGTCATTTGGCAGGCGCCTAGCGCTCACTGCAAGACCAGAAGTGTATGCTCCTTCGCGATCAGCCGGTTCGGCGGCCAAACCTTCCGGAGCGGTCGAGCTTAATGCTCGGTCTGGCCTTCTTTCAACTTGCTAATGGCGTCCTTTAATTTCAGCTTTTCTCGCTTGAGCTGTGTTAGCTCCAAAGTATCGACCGAAGGATGCGTGAGTGCTTCTTCAAGCCTTTGCTCTAGCACCCGGTGACGCTCTGAGAGCTCTGCGAGATGCGCTGCTACTGCCATCTGGACCTCCTTATCCAAGAGTCATTGACGGAGTCAGTGTGACAGAATGACTATTGGTTGTCTAACCAGATCGCGAAATTTGTGAACCACCTGTTAAGCATTTCGCTTGGCTTGAACATTTACCAAACTCACCAGGCCGATCGGTCGGATGGTAACTCTTTGGTTTTCCAGTCACTACCAATGACTGTGACCTTGCGCCTGAACGCAAATCGACCGATAGTTCGGTTGTCTTCAGCGATCATGGTAAGTCTGCACTTATGAGCTCAGACGACAATGCACTTCGAGATCGTTTGGTGAGCCTGCGCACGGAGCATCGTCGATTGGACTCCGCCATTCAGGAACTGGAAATCACCGAGTCCCCTGACCAGCTCAGCATCACGCGCATGAAAAAGAAGAAGCTGATGTTGAAAGATGAGATTGCGACGCTTGAAGACCGATTGTTTCCAGACATTATTGCCTGACTTTTGGTTTATTTGAATTATCCCGGACTCTTCGTGGGTAAGCAGCTTGCGTCGCCTGGGAGTTGTCGCTAAAAGCGCTTCTTTTTCGTCGCGTCCCAGCGCGGGCACGTAAACAATTGATTCGCTAAGGAGATGCACCAACGTGGCAGACGTGCGCATATCGATTGTTATGGGCAGCCAGTCCGACTGGCCGACTATGAAGTCTGCGGCTGACGTTTGTCGTGAACTCGGGATCTCTATCGAAACTCTCATCGTCTCGGCCCACCGAACGCCTGATCGATTGTTTGACTTCGCGAAGTCGGCCAGCGGTCGCGGCATCCAGGTGATTATTGCAGGCGCAGGTGGCGCCGCACATTTACCCGGTATGGTCGCCTCCATGACCGTTTTGCCGGTTCTCGGCGTGCCTGTGAAAAGCAGTGCCCTGAACGGGCAAGACAGTCTTCTATCAATTGTCCAGATGCCGGCTGGCATTCCTGTTGGAACGCTCGCTATCGGAACGCCTGGCGCGACGAATGCCGGACTACTTGCTGCGCAAATTCTGGCGTTGAACGATGCCGATCTTTCTCAACGCCTATCGGATTGGCGTAAAGCGCGAACCGATGGTGTCGCATTGGAGCCCGTAGACGAGAGTTGAGAAACTTGCGAAATCCACTGAGATGCCTGGAGCCTGGCAGTACCATCGGGATTGTTGGTGGCGGACAGCTCGGCCGAATGCTCAGCATGGCAGCAGCAAGAATCGGCATGCGTTGTCATATCTACAGTGACGCCGAGACCAGCCCAGCCGCCGAAGTTTCAGCCAACAGCCTAACCGGCGACTACCGCGATGCAGAAAAACTTGAGGCATTTGCGCAAGACGTCGACGTCATTACTTACGAGTTTGAGAATGTTCCCGTTGAAACGGCGAACCTGCTTGAAAGCTTCAAGCCGGTTTTTCCGCCCCCTCGCGCCCTGGAAGTCTCACAAGACCGCCTCGAAGAGAAATCGTTCATTCGAGATCTGGGCATAGCGGTTGCGCCATTTGCCGCCGTAGATGATGCCGTTTCCATGCAGCAGGCCGTCGAGCAAGTTGGAACGCCATCGATCTTGAAGACGCGACGCCTCGGGTATGACGGCAAAGGTCAATCGCGCCTCCACGACGCCTCGGATACGCAGGCAGCGCATGAACAGCTTGGCCGGGTGCCATCAATCCTGGAAGGGATGATCAAGTTCGATGCCGAGATGTCGGTGCTTCTGGTAAGAGGCGCCAAGGATGAGACCGGCCAAAGCTCAGCTGTTGTGGCCTATGATATCCCCAGAAACACTCACCGCGACGGGATCCTGCACCAATCCATAGTGCCAATGGACATGGACGTGCCACGCGCCCAGTGCATTGAGATTGCAACGAAGATTGCCGATGCATTGGACTATGTGGGCGTGCTTGCGGTGGAAATGTTTCTGGTCCAGCAGGGCGGTGAACAAACAGCGATCGTGAACGAGATCGCACCGCGCGTGCATAACAGTGGCCATTGGACGATGGACGCCTGTGTCGTGGACCAATTCGAAAACCACATCCGGGCGATCTGCGGCTGGCCACTTGGCTCCCCGGCCCGACACAACGACGTCGTCATGACAAACCTTATTGGCGACGATGTGCACCGCTGGCCCGAACTAGCAAGATCGAAGGAATACTGCCTCCACCTCTATGGGAAGCACGAAGCACGCGCCGGCCGCAAAATGGGGCATGTCAATCGCCTCCTGCCGCTGACCGGCACCTCTTCGGCTCAGTGACGCAGCGATCTGGACTTTCCCATCGAAGTTTGTTATCCAATTCGTCTGAAGCGGCGGCGCGTGGCGGAAGCAATAGCTTGTGCCCGCTTTTTGCTATTTGAATTAACCAAACGAAGCAGGATATCGAACGCGTGCAAGTCCTCGTTCGCGACAACAACGTCGACCAAGCCCTGAAAGCGCTAAAGAAGAAGATGCAGCGCGAGGGTATTTTCCGCGAAATGAAACTGCGGAATTATTACGAGAAGCCATCCGAGAAGAAGGCGCGTGAGAAGGCGGAAGCTATCCGTCGGGCACGTAAGCTGGCGCGTAAGCGCGCCCAGCGCGAAGGCCTTTTGCCGGCAAAGGGTGGCTCAAAGGGTGCTCGTAGCCGCTAATTTGCTGTGGTGCTGCGCGTATCGGGTCAACGCCTGAAAGCCTTCCATTACGGTTTCGCCTGCGGGGAGGATAGCGCTCTGCGCAGGCTTTGTTTGTTTGGGTGGCTGCACAGTACGAGCGTTCCTCGTCAACGACGGATCGATGCCACCCACGCGCGCATGCGATCAAATGAGCCAAAGCTGTAATGATCGCTGTGGCCGGCTCCTTTCAGCCCGACGAATGTTTTGGGGTTTTTAGCCGCCTCAAACAGTTGCTCGCCCAGATCAAACGGAATGATCTCATCTTCCGTCCCATGAACAATCAATAAAGGTGCGGAAATCTTGTCGATCACGCTCAAGGAGTCGTACTGCTCCGTGATCGCCAGTTTCACTGGAAGATACGGGTATATTCGCGCTCCAGCATCGGCCAATGATGTGTATGGCGCGTCAAGGATGACCCCGCCAACGGGCCGATTGGCAGCGACTTGAACCGCGACGCCGGTTCCGAGTGACTCTCCATAAAGGATGATATCGTCTGGCTTTACACCGGCTGCTGTGAGGTTCTCGTAAGCGGCTAACGCATCACCGATATTGTCTTTTTCCGTCGGAGAGCCGTTTGAACCGCTGTAGCCCCGGTAGCTCATCATCAACAAGCCCCAACCTGCCTGCTGAAATAGATAGATGCGCTCAGCTCGTGCCGCCAAGTTGCTTGAGTTGCCATGAAAATAAAGCAGCGTTGGCTGACCTTCACGGGCAACGGCACGCCAGGCAACGACTTCGATGCCTTGCGGGCGCTTCAAGACGACCTCTTCAACGCCCTTTAAGCCAATCGACGTTGGAGATACCCGCGTTGGGTCTGGATAGTAGATCAGATTGCGTTGAAACAGCCATAGAGCAAAAAGGGCGGCGACCACCCCCACCCCGATAATCAGCAAACCTCCCCAAAGCATCCGCATTCACCACATCCTGACTGTGTCGTCTCACCACTAGTCAAATTTCGACCTGCCGACCATACTGCCGGACTGTTGTGATCGCTTTGCTATTTTGGGGTGACATGCCATCGCAACTCCCGTCTCCTGCCGGGACCCTGACAAAGGATGCTGAGTGTTATGCATTGGGGCTCAAGAGCGTTTGTTTTTTTGGTGTTCCTGACCCTAGCGGTCTCGTTCTGGGCCACAACTTCGATGCTCTACATCGAGTTCTCAGGCGAAACCGAGAGAAACGTCTTCAATGGCGCACTTTGGTTTACGCTGCTCACGCACTACAGCGATCTGTTCATCTTTTTCCCGCTATTCGGCACAGTCGCTCTGATCGCCTTCTACATACCAGCCTGCGCTTTTGTCGATATGTACTGGAACATTGCGCGCCAGCAGGATGACCCCATCCCGAATTCTCGGATCCGCTTTGTATTTTGGTTTGTGCTCCTGTGCGCGTTCAGCTTCTTCATTAGTTTGGGTATTCAGAACGGTAGTGAGCGCAGTTTATGGCAGCTGACGCCAAGTGTGCTTGCAACGGACAAAGGGGACGGATGTGGCGAGGATGATTGCGCCCGCGTGTCATTCCGCGATGGTCTGGAGAACATCCGGCGCCTGAGCCGGGTGCGAGGCACGATCACCGATTTGTCCCGTGTCTGTCAGCCGGACAACTTCGTCTCACCTCCGCTCACACCGCCGCGCGACCGCTATTGTGCTGCCTCCACAAACTTTCAAGGCGAAGGCGGTGATCTTCAGGGACGCTGGAAGCCCAATGATGCGTGCTGCCTTGCCCAGCAGAATTTCGACGCAGCAGTGAAGGCAAGCCATGATGACCCGGCTAATCGCTCGCGGACCCATGAGTTGCAAAAGCACCTGTGGCCCCTCAACATTTTCTTCCTGCTTACTCTCATGGCCATGAGCGTACTGCTGGCGCTAAGGCGCCCGCGGATTGAAAAATTCTATGCAGATTGCGCTCGTCAGATCGACAGCGGCGTCATTGTCGGAGTTATGGCAATGGCTTTTCTGGTGATCATGAACCGCGGTTTCCTTGAAGCGACGCAGCTCTTGCATGGCGTCAAAGGTGCGGCCTCATTCCATCGTGGGCCTGACACCTTCATGGTGCTGTTCTCCATATGGGCCCTGCTCATTTTGTTCTCGTTCGTACATCCGGCCAACAAACAGGCTGAGCTCACCTCTCGCTTCCTCGGTGTCGCCTTTAGTGTGTTGTTCGTTTTCAACGCCGATACAGTCACCAACTATGGCTTACGCTATCTTGGAGCTGGTGCCGGGATCCGCTCTGTCATCGGGCTCGGCGTCATTGCCATGCTGTTGCTGGCCTTGCTGATCGCTATACCGCGCGTGCAACTTACGGCTGGCGATGATGACAAGGATCAGGGAGACGGCGGTAGCGACAGACCACGGCCCATTCTGGACGGACCGAGAGAGCGTATCGGCTAGCGGATCACCACGCGTATAGCCTGCGTCTGCGCTTCATTAGGTCATCAATAGTGCCGGGGGGCATGCCATGCCTGCTTGCGGCGGCCGACCTTTAGCAGACTGCGTCTGCAAAGCCGTACCATCACGACGAGCGCGGTGATCTCAATAGCCCTGGGCGGCCATACCCAAGGAGTGCTTGCCTGACTATGCTAAGTCAGGAAGATCGCCATTCCAGCCAACAGAATCACGAGGATGACAATCGAGATTTTCGTGAAGAGCATGAAACCGTTATAGGTCCGGACGTGCTCTTTGTAGTCCATCGCAGGATGGCCCTTTGATGTGTCAATCGACATGCGTTGTCTCCATCAACCAGAATTTCCGTTTCTCTACTATCTGACGCGCGCCCACCATTCAATGCGCGCTGATCGCGCGAAACGACGCGTTCTCCACAAGTCCTGGCGATATTCAATCAAACTCAGCATTTGCCTTGGGATCGTCGCAATCCTGGATGACGAGCATTATTGGCGAAAGGGCAGCCATCTATTCCGAGGGAGAAGTGAGAATGTCAGGTCTACGTTTGGGGCGTACGTTGGGAACAATTGCGGCAGCGGCGATCGGGGCGAGCGCGCTAACCACGTCAGTATTTGCGCTTGAGGTGCCAGCTGACGAGAAGGCGAAGCTTAAGGCGTGCGAAAAGCAGATTTGCTCAATCATTTTGAAGAAGAAGACCTCCGGCAGCGACCTCAGTTGCGACATCGGGCGGACGTGGCAGAAGTCCAAGATTGTTAAGGGCGTGAAGGAGAAAAATATTTCCTGGACGTTCGGCGACGCACGCTGCACCGTGAAGGTTAACATGCCGCGCCAAGGCATAGTCGATGCGCTGACGAAGCCAGCCTACGACCTTCAACTTCCCAAACATAAGATCCACTGCGAAGTCGAGCGTACAGAAGAAGTCAACAAGATTGACATCGAGATGGCGCCGAAGATGTCGTTTAAGGATGGCAAGGTCGCAAAGACATGGCTCAATGTGTCGAACATTGAAGCGCCGGCCATCATTAAGGGCGCCATCTGGACAGTCGCAAAGCTCGAAGAGAATGTCGGCCTGTTCCATGGCGAAATGATCTCTGAGATTAACGAGTTCATCCACGAAAAGTGCGCCAAGCGGCACGGTGGTTGAGCGCTGCAAGTTGCTTTTGTATTGGTCTTAACAAGGGGCGCTGCGGCGCCCCTTGGTCGTTGTGAACAGGTGCTGGTCAAAGTTGCCACAAGTGCCTTGTCGTGGACAACGCCATCCTCTATTTTAGAATTATTCTAAACTAGAGGCGCCGCAAGATGCTCGGCATTTCACATCGTCGACGGTTCTCAGAGCTCAGCGAGCAGGAAGTGCTCGCACTTGCCATCTCATCTGAGGAAGATGATGCGCGGATTTATCGAACGTATGCTGATCGGCTCCGCAGGGATTTTCCGGACTCGGCCATGGTCTTCGATGGTATGGCGGTTGAGGAAGATGAACACCGCCACCGGCTCATAGAACTGCACAAGGCCCGCTTTGGCGACACGATTCCGCTGATCCGCCGCGAGCACGTGGCAGGTTTTTATGCGCGCGATCCAATCTGGTTGATTGAAAATCTCGGCCTTGAGCGCATGCGCGAAGAAGCAGCCAACATGGAGCATGCCGCCCAAAAATTCTATTTCAAAGCCGCGGCGCGCGCGCGCGATGCTGATACACGCAAACTGTTAGGTGATTTGGCGTCGGCGGAAGCCAGTCACCTGCGAGCAGCTGGCCGCCTTGAAGAGGCTCATTTATCAGTGGATGTGCGGGAAGTTGAGGATCAGAAGGCTAAGAGGCAGTTCATTCTAACCTGGGTACAGCCTGGATTGGCCGGGCTGATGGATGGCTCGGTCTCCACCATCGCGCCGATCTTTGCCACAGCCTTCGCAACCCAGGATACTTGGACAACATTTCTGGTTGGCCTTGCTGCTTCTGTCGGCGCAGGCATCTCTATGGGCTTTACCGAAGCTGCCTCAGATGATGGTGAGCTTTCAGGGCGCGGATCGCCGATCAAGCGCGGTTTCGCGTCAGGCATTATGACGACGATCGGCGGATTGGGTCACGCCCTTCCCTACCTCATTCCGGATTTTCAAGTCGCGACAACAATTGCCATTCTTCTCGTATTCTTAGAACTGTGGGTGATCGCCTGGATCCAGAACAAGTTTATGAAGACACCCTTCTTTCGCGCTGCGTTTCAAGTGGTGCTCGGCGGCGCGCTCGTATTTGCCGCCGGTATATTAATTGGCAGTGCCTGATCTCTCCATTGCGTGCAACGTTCGGTTGTCGCATGCCGTTCGAACTGTTAGGTCTCGCTACAGTTGAGAACAGCAGCGGACGGCACGCTATGGTTTCCATAGACAAGAAGAAGCACAAAACCCACACCAACTATTGGTGGTTTGAAAGTGCCGGGGCAAAGGAAGCGAAAAAGGCGCTGCAAGCTATTCCTTTCGCAAAGACGATTGCGGAGTCTGTGCTCAACACTGAGATCAAAACCGGCGGGCCAGCAGGATCAGATGCTGCCATGCGGTCGTTTCCAATCGATCCCGCGATTGTCGAGCTGCGTGCTCAACGCCTTTGCGACGTCATCCATAGTTTTCTCGACGCGTTGTCGATTGCCCGTGACACTACAGCCATCGCCCAGGACATCGAAACCTATGACCGCCTTTTTCATACCTCTCCCATACAGGAGCTGGGTGGCGGAATGGGCTACAACAATGGGCTTGTGTTGTTTTGTTTCTCGCGTGCAACCGGCGCCAAGACCATTCTCGAGTCCGGCGTCTGGAAAGGTTTCACGACCTATCTTCTCGATAATGCATCAGCGGATGATAGCGAGCTCTTTTGTTACGATATCAATCTGAGTAAAGTTGAGTGGCGATCGAGTAAAGCGCAATATTTTGAAGACGATCTCACCAGTGTCGACGTGACTTTTGGTGCCGGGCCGACGCTCGCCATGTTCGATGATCATGTGTCACAGTATGACAGACTGGTTTACGCGCACGAGCGCAATTTCGAGTTTCTGATCTTCGACGACGACGTCTCACATCTCAACGTCCACTCTGACGGCTGGCCGCCGGTTCCGAGCATCAACATGATTTGGAACAAGGACCAGCTTCCGCAAAAGTTTCAGTGGATGCGTGGCTCGTCAATCGCGACTGCGGATATCTCGCAGATCGACCGCGAGCCCTTCGTCTCGGCCTACCACTACGTCACGCCGCCGGATCTCTTTGAGATCACCGGGTACCGCAACACGTCGCAAACGTCTTACCTTGTTCGCAAGTGAGCAGGCCTCGCGTCAGCCCCGTCTATTGTCCGGGGACCGGCAGCTCGACTCCGACATCATCGAAGATTGATTTCTGTCGCTCTGTGACTTGTTCGAGATCAAAGTTCTCAATTGTCTGATTGAAGATCTCGTACCAGTTCATCTTGGCATCCAGATGTAAGAAGACGCCGCCCAAACCAATTGCCGCGCGATCCATGAAGACAAACTCGCGTGGGATCGTGACGGGCCCTTTTTCCTTCAGGATCTTATGGACGGAAAATGCTTCCTTGCGACCATACTCTCCCGGTGTCGTCCCCTCTGCGATGGTGCGCACGCGGTCATCGAGAAGAGGCCCGTAGATAAACTGCGCCCAAATGTTCATCGCATCAATAAGCTCGTTCGTCAGGCCCTTGAAACCCCAGGTCTCATAGGCATGCACGAGCAATTCACGATCATCACGCAGCAGCCCCGTATAAAGATCCACAACACCCTGCACGAATGATGGCGGGAACTTCCGGATACATCCGTAGTCGAGCAGGTTGATGCCGGCTGGATGACCGTCTTCCTCGAATACGGTGTAGTTGCCAAGATGCGGGTCGCCGTGGATGACGCCGAAATGACTAAAGGGGAACCACCAGGCGCGGAACATCGCGCGTGCGATTGTATTGCGGTCCTCAAGAGAGTGTTCCTTGTAGGACATCAAAGGCGCGCCATGAAGCCAGGACATCGACAGCAGTCGTTTTGTGGTCAGCTCTGAATAGACGTCAGGTACTCGGATCTCCGGCAGTTCAGCAAAAATCTTGGCGTAGAGCGCCATGTGCCGCGCTTCCAACTCGTAGTCGAGCTCTTCGCGAAGTCGGGCGGCAATCTCCTTCAGCATTTCTGCTGTGTCGACGGCCGGATTCATGCGTGCGTGGATCGAAAAAATGACACCCAGTTGATTGACGTCCGCCTCAACTGCGGACTGCATATCCGGATATTGCAGCTTGCAGGCCAGCTCCTCACCGGACGGTGATTTCGCCTTGTGGACTTGGCCGAGCGAAGCCGAAGCGGACGCCGTTGTCTCGAAAGACTGGAAACGGTTGGCCCAGTCATCACCAAGCTCCGCTTTCATGCGGCGCTTCACGAATACCGGTCCCATCGCAGGAGCGTTGGCCTGCAGCTGCGCCAACTCGCGAGCATACTCCGCTGGCAGCGCTTCCGGGATCGTGGACAGTAATTGAGCGACCTTCATCATCGGGCCCTTCAAGCCGCCCAATGCGCGGGCCAGATCGGCCGCGTCTTTCGATGAGTTGGCTTCGAAACCAAATAAGCGTTGTCCGGCCACTTTTGCGGCGATTGTGCCGACGTTGCCGCCGACCTTCAAATATCGCGCGGCGCGGGCCGAAAGGCGGTTGCTTTCACTGTCTCTTTGATCTTGTTCCATGCTTTTCACATTGGCGATGTCCGAAGTCGGCGTCTACCGTCTATATTGGGACTCTCAGGGATGGAAACCAGCGGCATCAGGAAGCAACCGCAGGAAATTCAGACTATAAACTCTAAACGAGGACCTGGCGCATGGGGATCACCCGGACGCGATGAATAACAAACTAAAAGACTTTGCCGCTTGGTTCAGCTCCCCGACGGGGGTTGCAGTCAACTCGCTTGGCATCACGCAGATCGTCTCCTGGGGTACCACACTCTATGCCCTGGCCGTTCTCGCGGGCCCGATAGGCTCTGACACGGGCTGGAGCCCGAGTATCGTCTTTGGCGGTCTATCGATCGGGCTTTTGGTCTCCGGGGCGATCTCGACCTGGACCGGCTATCTGCTTGATACACGCGGTGCCCGTTCCATCATGTCCATCGGTTCGATCCTCAATGCGCTTGGACTGGTGGCCTTGGCTTATGCGCCGGACAAGTGGACCTACTTGGCGGCGTGGGCGTTTCTCGGCATTTCCATGCGGTTTACCCTTTACGATGCCGCGTTTGCAGCGCTCGTTCAGATCACACCTCAGAATGGACGACGCGCGATCTCCTTCCTAACCCTCTGGGGTGGGTTCGCATCGACGATCTTCTGGCCAATTGGTCACGCGCTAAACGAAGCGGTCGGCTGGCGTGAGACGTGCCTGATCTTTGCTGTGCTGAACCTCCTGGTCTGCCTCCCGCTGCATTGGTATGGGCTGTCGCGGCGCGAGGACGAAGGCCCAAGCGACGACACGGGCGACGACGCGCAACAGGCTGCCAGTGGCGAACCTGGTTATCTCAAGGGCGCGGAACGCGCTTTTGCAATGGTTTTATTCTCGATTGCCACGTCGTCTTATGCATTCATTTTTGGAGCAGCATCGGTTCATTTGGTAGCACTTATCGAAGCCAGTGGTGTTGCCGCGGCAACTGCTGTTGCCATCGCATCGATCAAGGGCATCGCGCAGGTTGGCGGGCGTGTTTGGGAAATAGTCTTTGCCAAGAACATGCGCCCCATCAATCTCGCACGTGTTCCTGTTTGGCTGATGCCGGTGGCTTTCGCCATTCTTATCGCCCTTGCCGGTGGCGTCGTCCCAGCGCTCGTTTTCACGGTCTGTTTTGGAGCCGCGAACGGATTGATCACCATCGTTCGCGGCGCGTTACCCTTAGCCTTGTTTGGGACCGAAGGGTACGGCCAGATCCTAGGGGTTCTTGCAACGCCCTACCTGCTGATCAATGCCGTTGCACCGCTGGCGTTCGCACTCGTCATCGAATACGGCGGATATGAACTGGGACAATGGACCCTGCTGGGATTTGCTATTGTATCTGTGCTCGCGACAGAGATCCTGGTGATCTGGTATAACCGCCGAAGGCCGGTTGCCGCTACCGAGACACGATCCGCGTGATGTGAGTTAGACGAGGATGTTCTCGTTTGCGATCAGCGTATCGACATCGAGACCAAACTGGTCCTGCAATAAGACGACATCGATGACATCCTCTGTCGTCAGTTCGAACTGGACGACTGTACCGTCATCGGTTTCGTTCAGCTCAATGCCGACAATATCGGCGTCATCGAAGGCTCTGAAATCCAGGACGTCCTGGTTGAGCGAGAAGTCGCGGATCACATCCATGCCCATGTGATCGCCATTCTGGTAGACGTCCTTCAGCCACCACTTATAGGTGTCGGCTCCATTACCGCCCTTAAAGACGTCCGCACCTTCGAGCCCTCGGAACCAATCATCGCCCTCCAGGCCCCAGAATTCGTTGTCGCGCTTGTCACCCTTGATGACGTCATCACCCGTCGTGGCCTTGACGTTTTCGACGCCGTGCAACTGATCCTGGCCAATCGAGCTCCCGCTTGCTGTATGGGCATGGAGATCGACTACGATGCCCGGGACTGCAGATGAGTAGTCGATAGTGTCGACGCCACTACCACCCGTGATCAGGTCATTGCCTGCGCTGCCGATGAACCGATCATTGCCGCTACCGCCATCGAGCACATCGTTGTCTGCGCCACCATCAATGCGGTCATTACCGGTCCCACCGACGATGATGTCTTCGCCCTGGTCACCGTTGATGATGTCGTCGCCGGAATTACCGTTTATAGTGTCGTTGCCGTCACCACCCCATAGATAGTCTTTGTGCTTGCCGCCCGAAATTGTGTCATCGTTGGCACCGCCATTTATGGTGTCATTGCTGCTGCCACCAAAGAGCGTATCGCGACCCAGGCCACCATCGATGTCGTCCTTGCCGGCGTTGCCGTAGATCTCATCATTGCCCGCCAGGCCTTCGAGACTGTTATCTGCGCTGTTGCCAATGATAACGTCATCACCGGAACCGCCTATGGCATTCTCGATCACGACATCCCGGGCAATTGCAATATTGTTTGTCAATCCGCCCGCATCTGAAAACGCTTCCTGATTAATATCAATGCGCTGGTCTTGATTGTAACCGCTTAGGTCCAGCGTATCATTTCCACCACCGTCCCAGATTGCAAACACCGCTTTATCGCCGGCATTATTGAGCGAGAAAGAGTCGCGGCCCGAGTTTGAATTGAAGCCGTAGGTCGTATCATCACTGCGCGTATTCCAATTGGCACCATAAAGTTTTTGCGCAGCAGCAATATCATGCAGCAACGGCGTCGCTCCGAAATTCCAACCATGCGAGGCGCCAGTGTTTTCGGCGCTGAAATAGCTCATCACCGTGAACTGCCGTGAGTCCTCGGCATATTGGGCGTCATTGGCGTAGCTTGGCGCGCCGCCATTGTAAGAGCCCGGATGACTGATGCCGATGGCATGGCCAATCTCATGGAGCACGGCGAGAAACTCGTAGGAGCCTTCGGAAACGTCATCGAACTGGCCATTGCGCGTGTCGAGGAACACATCGCCTGAAAGCGAGCCCGCATTGCGCGAACCGGGATAGTAGGCCCAGCCATAGGAACTTGGGCCGCTGTCTCCTGACAACAGGATCGTGGCGTCGTTGCTGTATGCCGCCTCGCCACTGTTACCGGCTCCAACACGCTGGAAAGAGATGTTGGCCACATCGGACCAAAGCTGAAAAGCCTTCTCGGTCTGCTGGATCAGATTGGCATCGAAGCGTTCGAAGGCTGGATTAGCCGGATCCGTTGAACGGAACGCGAATGTGATGGGCTGGGTTCCTGCATTGGACCAGCCATAGGCGGCCATGTTGTCGCCGGCCTGATCCCAATTGTAGCTTGGCTTGTTTGATTCCGCGCCGGCCTGCCAAGCCTCTTCGATCATATGATCTGTCGGTGTTTTGAGACCGTGATCACAAAGCTGGCACATGCCGTTCTCCCCGGAGACGTATACGTCTTTTTTATTGTCCGAGAAAAATCTAATTCAAATTGATCGGATTGCGCCACTCTCAGCGAGAAAACCGATGAGCGAAATAATGATAGAATTGTTCGGATTTTAAGGGTTTTGTTGACAATACGATAATCTATTCGCCGGGTAGAATACCCTCAGCCTCTCGCAAACTTTATGCCGATGCGTATTCGCTCGGTAGTTACCAGGATGACTTGCCGTTTTGCTGGAAATTGTATCGAGTTGAAGCGTTGTTTTCAGTTGAAATTGCAACTGCTTGTAAAAAAAGGCTCACGATGGGCCTCGCGCTAATCTCCTGTTTACCGAGTTCGTGCATCTTGTCCATGTCGAGTTGATTGCCAACCTGCATGTCCCGAGTTGAGGCGCGTAGTGTTGGTAACGTTTAGTACCAGTAGCGTAATTGTAGAGTACACTATGCCAAAGCGCGTTCTCATCGTCGATGACGATCCTGCCCAGCGCCGCATCCTCGAGACCATTATCAAGCGTCTCGGATACGATACCAAGGCGGCTGCTTCCGGTGAACAGGCACTGGACATTCTGCTTGGTCCCGATGCTGGTGCCATTTCCCTTGTTCTTCTTGATCTTGTTATGCCCGGCACCGATGGCATGGCAGTCCTAGAGAAAGTTCAGGACAAGCCTGGTATTCCACCGATCATCGTGGAAACAGCAAACGGGTCAATTGATGCAGCCATCAATGCGATGCGGGCCGGAGCCACAGACTTCGTGGTCAAGCCAGCCTCGCCTGAGCGGCTCGAGTGTTCGATCAAGAATGCTCTCAACATGGAGGCGCTTGCGGGTGAAATCACTCGCATCAAAAAGCGCGTCCAGGGCACACTGACATTCAACGATTTGATCATTCGCAGCGAAGCCATGAAGCGCGTTATCGCACTTGGCCAGCGTTCAGCGAATTCACAGATTCCCGTCCTGATCGAGGGTGAGTCAGGCGTCGGCAAAGAGCTGATCGCGCGGGCCATTCAAGGTGAAAGCGAGCGGGCCGGCAAACCATTCGTAGTTGTCAACTGTGGTGCTATTCCAGAAAACCTAGTTGAAAGCATCCTATTCGGACACGAGAAAGGTTCATTTACTGGCGCAACAGACAAGCGCATCGGTAAATTCCAAGAGGCCAACGGCGGCACTCTGTTCCTCGATGAAGTTGGTGAGCTGCCTCTGGATGCCCAGGTTAAACTGCTTCGTGCGCTGCAGGAGGGTGAAGTTGATCCTGTCGGTTCCAAGAAGCCAGTTAAGGTCGACTTTCGCCTGATCTCAGCGACCAACCG
>JBCDBQ010000106.1:0-15565 GCA_039183375.1 Pseudomonadota bacterium | reverse complement strand
GGCTGCCGGGCGAATCCACGTACCGGATCGAGTGCTGGCGTTCTTTCGGGCGCTATCTGGAAGCGTTCTTCAGGAATTCTGCACGCCTCAACGGAATTGGCGGCGCGTGAGTGAGACTGATTCGCAATTTGCCTTGCCGTAGCGGCCGGCGAAGCGGTCAATTTAACCCGGCGCAATACCATTTTTACACAGGATAGTGAGCTCAAAGACTTCTCCGAATTGGTGTTGTCGGATGGCCGCAATTGGTTGGCAGTAGCGCACATCCTGACTTAGCTTCTGCTGCTTGATGATCGTTGAGCCTTGCCCACGTAGTCTTAACGGCAAGCTTGCACACACCCGTCTCATGTCGATGACTCCGGCGTCGACAAACTGTGCAGTCGGATCAGACTCTCGGCTATCCTCGGGATCAGATGCAGAGAATTGTTTTTGATCTCGAAGATATTGAAAGCGCGATAGAAATCTTGCGATTACGACGCGTCCAATTCAGTAGGGACAGGCTAGTTGCATTTCGTTATTTTTCGCTCGCCGTAAGGTCCAAGGCGCCACCGTTGGCGAAGTGAACGAGGCGTGCGCGTGAAGGCTCTGAACGGGAGGAATGAACACCCCTTGTCACTGCATATGTGGTCAAATCTCAATTGATTTTCTTAAACCGCTCATCGTGCAGCAAGCTTGCTCATAAGTTGACGTCACACGCCGCGCGGCAATCCATGCTTTGAATGAACGCCGATCACTAAAACTTGTTCTATTCAACCATCGTAATGTCGACTAAAATTTGAGTCCAAGCAGATCTAAGAAATCTGTTTTGATTTTTGCGAGTGATTTCAAGCGTCTATTTCACCGTCTGAGTAATTTTCAAAAAGTTCATATTCTGCCGCTTTAGCGGCGCAGTTCCGCCTGATCTCGGAGTCACCATGAGTGGAGGTGAGTAAAGAACAGACACTCGGCGACCGATCAAAAGGCAAACTGTTGCGGATAACTCGTGTTAGAGTAGTTCCGTTATGTGCAGATCGAGACTTTGGAGACGTATTGCGAGATAGCGAACCGACAACCAAGTTCTAAAGAGTGAACAATGCGCTGCTGCGGCAGCCGTTCCCCGGAACTTTAGAAGGCAAGCGAGAAAGATTGATGACGACCGCCAACGAACTTTTTGAGATCTATGCGCAGGGCTACGATCAGCAAAAGCAGTCGGAGCTCTCGCTTAAACAATACCTCGAAGACTGTCGGGACGATCCGTCCTTATACGCAACTGCTGCCGAACGAATGATCGCTGCGATCGGCGAGCCGGAAATGGTCGACTCATCCAAGGATGCAAGGCTCGGCCGCATATTCCTCAACCGAACGATCAAGGTCTATCCGGCATTCAAAGACTTTTACGGTCTCGAGGAGACCATTGAGCGGATTGTCGGATTCTTCCGTCATGCCGCCCAGGGTTTGGAAGAGCGCAAGCAGATCCTCTATCTCCTTGGCCCCGTCGGGGGTGGTAAATCCTCCCTGGCCGAGCGCCTGAAGGAATTGATGGAGAAGTGCCCGATCTATGTCCTGAAAGCAGGCGACGAGATCAGTCCTATTTTCGAAAGCCCGCTAGGCCTGTTCGATCCGGCCACCATGGGATCGGTTCTTGAAGACAAGTACAATATTCCACAGCGCAAGCTTACCGGTCGCATGAGCCCTTGGGCCATCAAACGGCTGGATGAGTTCGGTGGTGACATTTCGAAGTTCACCGTCGTAAAGCTGCTGCCATCTCGGTTGCGCCAGATCTGCGTGGCCAAGACCGAACCGGGCGATGAAAACAACCAGGACATCTCCTCGCTCGTCGGCAAGGTCGACATTCGTAAGCTTGAGTTTCACGGCCAGAACGATGCCGACGCCTATTCCTACTCGGGCGGCCTGAACCGCACGACGCAGGGCCTTCTCGAATTTGTCGAGATGTTCAAGGCACCGATCAAGATGCTGCATCCGTTGCTGACGGCGACCCAGGACGGCACTTATGTCGGTACGGAAAACGTTGGTGCATTGCCGTATCAGGGCATCATCATCGCTCACTCAAACGAAAGCGAGTGGCAGAGCTTCCGCGCCAACAAAAATAACGAGGCATTTCTCGACCGCATCTGCGTGATCCAGGTGCCTTATTGCCTGCGCGTTTCCGACGAAATGAAGATCTACGAAAAGCTGCTGTCAACCAGTGAGGTTTTCCAGGCGCCATGCGCTCCGGGAACCCTGGAAATGCTTTCGCAGTTCTCGGTGCTGACGCGTCTCAAGGAACACGAGAATTCAAGCACCTTTTCCAAGATGCGAATCTACGATGGCGAAAGCCTGAAAGATACGGACCCCCACGCCAAGACGATCCAGGAGTACCGCGACGCGGCCGGGATCAACGAAGGTATGGACGGCACATCAACGCGCTTCGCCTACAAGGTGTTGTCAGAGACATTCAACTACGACACCAGCGAGGTCGCAGCAGATCCGGTTCACCTGATGTATGTGTTGGAACAGTCTATCCGCCGTGAGCAATTGCCGGTCGAAACCGAAGATCAGTACGTGGAGTTCATCAAGGAAGACCTGGCTCCACGCTATGCCGAGTTTATCGGAAATGAAGTCCAGAAGGCTTATCTCGAAAGTTATCACGATTTCGGTCAGAACCTGTTCGATCGCTATGTTGCCTACGCGGATGCTTGGATTGAAGATCAGGACTACAAGGATCCTGATACGGGCCAGCTGATGAGCAGGCAGCTCCTGGATCAGGAGCTTTCCAAGATCGAAAAGCCGGCCGGGATCGCCAACCCGAAGGACTTCCGCTACGAGGTGGTGAAGTTCTCGCTCCGGGCACGCGCGAAGAATGGCGGCAAGAATCCGAGCTGGACGAGCTATGAGAAGATCCGCGATGTCATCGAGAAGCGGATGTTCAGCCAGGTCGAGGATCTGTTGCCGGTCATCTCGTTCGGCGCTAAGCAGGACAGCGATACGGAAAAGAAGCACGAAGAGTTCGTACAGCGTATGGTCAGCCGTGGCTACACACCTCGCCAAGTCCGCCGTCTGGTTGAATGGTACATGCGGGTCAAGAAGTCAGGCTGATGATCGGTCCGGAAAAGAGACACGGTTGGCTATTGGATGGCCAACCGTTGCACTCACGGACTGTCGGTCCTCAATTTGACAAGGCTAGGCCGTTTCTTCCCGTGATTGCTGGGCCTGAACTACAGCATATCACCTTGCCTCCAGCACATTCACCGATAGACTGCCAGAGGCGAGAGCACCACTAACGAAAGGCATGAGTTCATGCACATCGTCGATCGCCGTCTCAATCCGAAAGCAAAGAGCCTCGGCAACCGCCAGCGCTTTCTGCGCCGGGCCAAGGCGGAGATCCGTGAAGCGGTGCGCGACTCCCTTTCCAAGCGCAAGGTTGCGGATGTCGATGGCGGTGAGGACGTTCGCATCCGCACGAAAAGCCTGCGTGAGCCAACCTTTGGTCTTGGTCGCGACAGCGGTGAACGAGATCAGGTTCTTCCCGGCAACAAGGAATTCACGCCGGGCGATGTCATCCGTAAGCCAGAGTCAGGCGGCGGAGGGCGCGGTAACAAGGGCTCTAATCAAGGCGGTGGCGAGGATGATTTCGTCTTCAGCCTCAGTCGCGAAGAGTTTCTCGATATCTTTTTTGAGGACCTCGCTTTACCGAACCTCGTGAAAGCCAAACTTAAGAACCTGAAGTCTCCGGAACCATTCCGCGCTGGCTTTATGACCGACGGGCCGCCGGCGAAGATGAACCACGTGCGCACAATGCGCAATTCGCTGGCGCGGCGCATCGCGTTGCGGCGGCCAAAGACCGATGAGATTGAGCGCCTGCAGGCAGAGCTCGCGGAAGCAGAGCAGAAAGACCCACGTGACGAACAGGAGATAGAAAAGCTTCTCGCCCGTCTGCATCACCTCAATTATTTGCGCAAGGTTGTTGCCTACATCGATCCAATCGATCTGAGGTACAACCGGACGGAGCACCGACCGCGCCCCAAAACCCAGGCGGTAATGTTCTGTCTGATGGATGTCTCGGCTTCAATGACACAAGACCTGAAGGACCTGTCGAAGCGGTTCTTCATGCTGCTGCATCTGTTCTTGACCCGGCATTACAACGAAGTTGATATTGTCTTCATCCGTCACACAACCGAGGCCCAGGAGGTCGACGAGGATACCTTCTTCCGGGCAACGGAAACCGGCGGCACGGTGATATCGTCGGCGCTTCACGAGATGTTGCGCGTTGTGAAAGATCGCTACCCGGTCGATGACTGGAACATCTATGCGGCACAAGCATCAGATGGTCACAACTTTGACGATGACATGGATCGCTGCATGACGATGTTGCGCCAAGAAATCCTGCCGATCTGCCAATACTACGCCTACATCGAGGCCTACTCGGAAGACCAGATTGCTCCATTTCTAAGCGTGGTGTGGAGCGGCTACGACGAAATCACCAACGAGCATGAGAACTTCGCCATGCGTCGCGTATCCAGTCCCAGTGACATTTACCCGGTCTTCCGCGAACTCTTCAGCGCGTCGGAGTAGAGCCAATGGATGCGCCAGCAATCAATAACGGAAAACTCTTGTTCGACGGACCCGAGTGGGACTTCGAAAAGATCGATCGAACCTATGATGCCATCCATGAGATTGGCGTCGAAGAAATGGGCCTTAACATCTATCCCAACCAGCTCGAGGTTATTCGAGCCGAGCAGATGTTGGACGCCTATGCCTCGATCGGTATGCCGAATATGTATCGGCATTGGTCGTTCGGCAAACACTTCGCCCGCGAGGAAGGTCTCTACCGTAAGGGTGCTCGTGCGCTAGCCTATGAACTGGTGATCAATTCCGACCCCTGCATCAACTACATCATGGAAGAGAACACCATGACGATGCAGACGCTTGTGCTTGCGCACGCCGCGATGGGGCACAATCACTTTTTCAAGAACAATTATCTGTTTCAGCAATGGACCGACGCAACGTCCATTCTGGATTACCTGACCTTCGCCAAAGAGTATGTTGCGGAGTGTGAGGACAAGTTCGGCGTTGAGGCTGTCGAGTCGGTCTTGGATTCTGCCCATGCCTTGATGAATCAGGGCATCAGCCGTCATCCGATGCCACGCAGAACCGCGGCGGGCATGGCTGAAAAGGCACGTAAGCGGCGCCAGCACGAGGAAGAAACCTACAACGAGATCTGGCGCACGATACCCCGCTCGGAACTGCAGAAATCGTCATCCGGTGAGTTTGCCGGCCAGCAGGGCAGGGAAGAGTTCGAACTCAATCTACCGCAGGAAAACGTGCTGTACTTTTTGGAGAAGCACGCGCCCAAACTTGAAGATTGGAAACGTGAACTCCTGCGTATCGTGCGCATGCTGGCGCAATATTTCTATCCGCAGCGTCAGACCAAAGTAATGAACGAAGGCTGCGCCACGTTCGTACACTATGAAATTCTAAACAAGATGTACGATCGCGGTCAGATCTCCGAAGGGGTGATGCTTGAATTCATGCATTCGCATTCCTCGGTGGTTTACCAGCCAAGCTTTGACAGTGGCCATTACAGCGGCATGAACCCCTACGCGCTGGGCTTCGCGATGATGCAAGACATCAAGCGGATGTGTGAGGAGCCGACAGAAGAAGATCGGGACTGGTTCCCTGATTTTGCAGGTAATGGCGATGCCATGGGTACGTTGAAGGAAGCCTGGGCCGAGTTCCGCGACGACAGTTTCATCCTACAATACCTGTCGCCTAAACTGATGCGGGACTTCCGACTGTTCCACATCCACGATCGTTCGGATTCGCCGTTCGTCCAGGTTAATGCGATCCACGATGAGACAGGTTATCGGAACGTGCGCAGGCAATTATCCGAGCAATACGATACCGGTGTTCGCGATCCCGACATCCAGGTGGTCAGCGCCGACCTCTCAGGCGATCGCCGCCTGGTGCTTCATCATCGCGTCCGCAACGGTGTGCTTCTCGATAAGAACGAATGCGACCGGACGTTGCTGCATGTTGCCCATCTCTGGGGCTACAGGGTCAAGATGATGGAGATGGACTACGATAGCGGTGAGCTTCTCAAGGAGCACGAAGCCTTGCCGATGCCATAGGCGCAAGTTGGCAATATGCGTAACCTGTCATGGCCGCAGCGATGGCCATTCACGAACAAGTTTTCTTAGAGGCTGCAGAGTAGCCCTGTTACGGACCAGTTTTTTTCAGCCTGGTCGGGGCTGTACCTTATCCCTTGTGTAGATAACCGATCTTGCCCTTGGCTTTGCGCTCGACCTCGTCAAGGTGCTCGTAGATCTGAAAAGGATGCAACGGCCTGTCGTGCGCCTTGATGGACTGGTTCTCCATCTTCTGTAGCTCCTGGTAGAGCGGTTCTGCCGTCGAGTGCAGCATGGCTATAGCACCAATTGTCTTGCCTTCCATGTTCGAAGGCACCTTGGGTATTGCAAACGACAGGAAATCTTTGAGGAAGTTTGGCAGGTAGCCGCTGAGCTTGCCGAAGAAACTGATCAGGCGGATGCCGATGCCCGGACGGAATTCATAGCCGTGATGTTCCATCCACTCGAACATCTTGACCATCACCATATCCATGAGGCGCATGCGTGATGTCTTGCGGTAGTCACGCCACTCAGCGATAGCGTCGAACTGCGTTTCGAGTTCCATGTCACCTGGCGCGAAACTCACCTCGGCGGTGACGCCGATGCGGTCCAGAAAGTCCCGCGGTGAATTTCGAAACTCTGTCGGATAGGTCGGTAGCATCACCAGGCCACCGCTCGCCTTATCGTAGGCTTCGCGGATAACCTTGGAGCAGAACAGTTCATCGTATCCGTTAAGCTCCATCGTAAAGTCATAGAAGATGTGCTTGCCGCCAATGCGTCGCGAGGCGCGGATCTTTTCGTACATCTTGTCGGCAGCGCGTGCCGCAACGTTTGAATCACGGTGGCGGAACAACACGGCTCGGCCAAGCCCGTGCTCCAGTGTGTAGTCGAGGTTGGATATGGTCGCGCCTTCCTCGATCAATGCTTCCAAGACGCGATGGCGACCCTTTTCATCGATGTGAATGATTGCAGCATGCGAGAACTGAGAATCGACATCACCGATGCGCGCGATAGCAGCACTATTGTGCCTCAATCCGCGAACAATAATCACGTCGCCGGACTGAAATGGTATCCGGCCCTCGCCAACGGCGAAGTCGGGGTGCATGAGAGTATTGATGTCGGTCCCGGTGAAGCCTGGCAAAACCTTTTCGCCAGTCTCCATCTGGTCGTAGCCAATCGCAAGTTCGCCGAGCATGTCTGTGGCATAGCGAATGGAACGGAAGACAGCGCGCAGCGATTTCTCGGCTTGGGCTGAAACCAACCCGCGGCTTTCCCAATCTTTGAGGCGTTCACGCAAATCAAGGCGCAACTGGTACATGGACTTGAGCACTAACGGCGCTTCAGCACGCAGTTCATCGACATCGTAAGCTTTGAGATCGACACCGAGAATCTTGGCGTAGAGCGCCTGCAAGGCCGCCGTTAACTCGGCTTCGCTGGAGACAACTTGTGCCGCCAGTTGCTGTATTTCGGCAAAATCACTATCGAATGCTCTGCAACCTGTTTGTGGAAGCATGTCCGTCAATCCCGCAGTTTTTATCGTCCAGCGCGAGGCAATGGCGTACGTGCACCAGATCGCCCTGCCCTCAGCGGCGCACCTTCAACCAGAAACGCGCGTCTTTCCAGCCATTTCTGAAAGCGCCGCAGACCAGCTTGCTTTTCCTTTTTGGTAGTGGGTCATCTCAGTCCCACGTAGATCCGCTCACCGCATGGGAGAGCTGGCCGTTGGGAGCATGAGGATCGCAGACATTTCCTCCAGAAGCGGACCGTTCTTTGCCAGCACCGCTCTCCAACCGGGGTCGGCCGCCGCCGCTGCTCGCGCGTCTGCACGTTGATTGAGGCTCTCATAGACCCACAGGTGAGAAACTTCGTTTGGTTGCCCGGCAATCGAAATCCACAATCCAACGTTCTTTGAATGACGCTCCCGAACCGCCATGCCTTCCTTGAGATTGTTGGCGAACTCTGCCGCCTTACCGGTTTTGCAGCGATAGTAGCGATATTCATAGACATTGCCGTCGCTGCTTGGCGGTGCCAATGGACGAACGGGATCCATCAGGCGAATGTCCTGACGCAGAATGAGAGGCCCGGCCTTGGGCAGAAATTCGTCGCGCCATCGGGTGTTCTTGCCGAGGGCGGCTCTTTTTGCCTGCCGGTCATTGAGATCTTCGTAGCTCCACAGGTGCATGACCTGGTTGAGCGGACCAATCTCAGTTAGCCAATAGCCCTCCAGCTTACCGTAGTCGTCGCCGCGAATGGGGCGCCCAATTTCACTTGAATACTTGGCAAGCTGGGGCGCCATTCCCGGTGGTGTCGTGTAGGTCCGCAATTCATAAATCAATGTTTCAACTCCTGGTGTACCTATTCAATGCGACGTCACTCGCGGAAGCGACTAGCGAATGAAATTTTTGACGTAGTCCGCACCGAGCCCGACACTTTCAAAGTGCTTCGCATATGTGTCGATACGCGAGAAAACATCTGCGTAACCGGTCGTGTTGCCGTCGACATCGCAGTAGATGAGCGCGCCAGTATTGTGGAACAGCGTTATGCTTTCCTCCACATCCGGCAACGTGACGAGCGTGTGGATATCACCCGGTGGCTCAAACACATAGGAGCCAGCCGTACCCACCCAGTCGTGCTCGAGATAGCGCCAGCCGCCTTTGACAATAAATCCATGCACAGGTGCTGGATGACGATGGCAGGAAACAACGCCCGAGCCGCGAAATTTTGAGAGGTGTACCCAATAGCCTTGACTAGCGCATAGGCACAGCGGTCGCGACCAGCTGTATTCCGTCATTTGCGCCCAGAGCCGCGGGTCATCGTTGGCAAAGGCGTCTTGTACGAAAATTTCGCTCAGCGCAAATGGACTGACGGGGCCGCGATAGGGTTGCAGCGCAGGGTCTTTCTCAGCTTCATCGAGCATGTTTTGATCTCAGTCGAGTAAGTTTGTGATGGGCTAGCATCGGGCGCAACGGCGGCGAGGTCTATAACCCGAGCCTGGTCCTGTGCCATGTATCGCAACACTGATGTGTCTAGGCCGATGCCGCTGTCTGCGGAGCAAGTCAGTGCTGATGGATGCCTGGACAGAAGGCGATGCCATTCAAAACAAAAAAAGAGTTTCGCAATCAGGCTTGGTCTTCTTCAGCGAGAATCTTCGCAAAATCAATCAACTGCCGAAGCTTCTGCTTGCTCTTGATCTGCTGAGCAATGCTGACGAGCCGGATCGCTGTGCGTTCAAACTGAGCATCGGATTCGCTGGTTTCAATCACGCCGTTGCCGGGTTCAAGGCCGTCAAAGAACCAAGCGACCGGGGTCTCCAGGACGAGGCTGAACTGGATAAGCCGCGCGGTGTTCATTTTCGACTGGCCGGTCTCATACTTGTGGACCTGCTGATAGGTAACACCGCACTCTTTGGCGACTTGTTCCTGCGTGAGATTGAGCAGCGTCCGACGAAGTTTGAGACGGTGACCAAGCCGCTCATCGACAGTTGCCTGGGGCAATGCAATTCGAGACTGTGTGTCGGTGCTCAACGGTTATCTCTCACCTTTGGTGGGAACTCAATCAACGCGCCATAGCGAAACTTCAGCATAGCGATTGATTAATTTAACAGCAAATGTCTGCTTTGCACAATTGATCAGCGACTTGTTGCAGTGGAAAGTGTTTCCCCCAGGGCTTGAAAGTGTTCACGAAGCGAAAATGCCAGCGCAGGGCGTGCCTTTAACGCTGCCGAACGGCCTCTGTCTCTTGCAACCGGGAAATCTCTTCGTCGGCAAAGCCCGCTTCGCGTAGAACCATCTCACTATGTTCGCCCGCAAAAGCGCAGTTGGTCGGCTCATGGGATGGTGTCCTGGAAAACTTCGGTGCAGGGCCCGGCTGGGTGACACCATCAATCGTCACGAAAGACCCGCGCGCGGCGTTATGAGGGTGCGAAATCGCCTCGCTCATACGCAGGACTGGTGCAACGCAAGCATCGCTGCCATCAAAAATAGCGGCCCATTGGTCTCGTGTTTTCGTCTTGAATGCTGCGGCCACTTTTTCGCGCACGACGGGCCACTGCTCGCGATCCATCTGTCCGGGCAGCGCGTTGATATCAATCTCCATCTTTTCCATGAACATGGCGTAGAACTGCGGTTCAATCGGGCCAATGCCCATGTGCTCGCCATCGCTGGTCTCGAAAGTACCGTAGAAGTGAGCACCGCCGTCGAGGCGGTTGGTTTCTCGTTCTTCTTTCCAGGAGCCTTGAGCGAGAACGCCATAGGCCGACGTCATCAGTGACGCAGCTCCCTCAACCATCGAGGCATCAACCACTTGCCCTTTGCCGCTCTGCTTGGCCTCGATGTAGGCTGCAAGCGCGCCCATTGCGAGATAGACGCCTCCGCCGCCAAAGTCGCCGACTAAATTGAGAGGTGGCACGGGTCCGGCGTCCTTCGTTCCGATGGAATAGAGCGCACCGGAGAGCGCGATGTAGTTGATGTCGTGCCCGGCCGTATGTGCGATCGGACCGTCCTGGCCCCATCCGGTCATGCGGCCAAAAACGAGCTTGGGATTGCGCGCCCACATGTCCTCGGGGCCGAGGCCTAGACGTTCCATCACACCGGGTCGAAAACCCTCGATCAGAATATCGGCCTGCTCGGCAAGCTTCATGGCAACTTCTTTGCCCTCATCGCTCTTGAGATCGACGGCGATGTTCTTGCGGTTACGCAGCAGCGTGTTGAAGCGGGGTTCCATGGCATCTTTGCCAACGCGGTCAGCCCGGTCGATGCGCGTCACCTGGGCTCCCATATCAGCCAATAACATGCAGCAAAAAGGGCCAGGTCCGATACCGGCGAACTCAACCACTTTGACTCCAGCAAGCGGACCCATAGTCTTCTCCTCATCACAGCCTGTTTTCAGCCAGAGACTGCTACACCGGGATCACCCATGCAATCGTGTTTCTGATGTCCGGTTGTCAGGTTTCGCTCGCTCATGCCATGTTGCGCCCAAACTTTATTGCGGCGAACTTAAAGCTCGTAATCCAATCCTGGTGAGACCAATGTCCGATACAACAATAACTGCAATGCGAACGACGTTGCTCGAAGTGCCCTGGGAAGGCGAACCGCCAGCCAACGGCATCATGCCACCAACCCATCGCGAGTTTCTTGTTCTAGAGCTTGAGACAAAGGGCGGCCTGACCGGCATGGGCTACCTGCAGCCGCTGGCGGGTGGACTCCATACCCTCGATGCCTGCCTGAAAGAAATGATCGCGCCCAAAGTGATCGGCCGTGACGCAACAGCGGTTGAAGAGATCTGGCAGATACTGTGGAAGTCGACCTATTGGATGGGACGAGGCGGCATCGCGACCTGGGCCTTGTCTGCCGTTGACGTCGCGCTGTGGGATATCGTTGGCAAGCGCGCCAACCTGCCGTTGTTTCGGTTGTGGGGCAAGAGCCGGGACGAGGTTCCCGCCTACGGCTCCGGCGTCTGGCGCGGGCTTGATCGTGAGGCCATGATTGAGCGCGCCCAGCACTTCACGGGCATGGGGCTCAAAGCCATCAAAATGCAGGCAGCGCACATCCGGCCATGGCGCGAGGACGTTAAGAACGTTGCGGCAATGCGTGATGCGCTGGGCGATGGCATCGAGATCATGATCGATGCCAACATGGGCTGGACGGCTGACACCGCCATTCAGGCCGGCCATCATCTCGATGACTACGATCTATACTGGCTGGAAGAGCCAGTGGTCTGCGAAGACTTTGATGGCTACCAGCGGATTGCGGCGGCGCTAAAAACCCGAGTTGTTGGCGGCGAGAGCCATTTCACGCGATACGACCTCCGTCCATTTTTCAAGACGCCGAGCTCCCCTATTCTGCAACCCGATCACCAGCGCGGTGGTTTGACCGAGCTGCGTAAAATCGCGAGCGTCGCTGAAACCTGGGGCATCCAGATCGCACCGCACTTGTTCCACGAGCTGACCATTCACCTGATGGCTTCGATTCCCAATGCCAACTATCTCGAATACATGGATTGGAACGATGACCTCTGGGTTGATCCGGTGATCCCGGTCGACGGAATGATCAGGCCGGGCGAGGCGCCGGGCCACGGCCTTCAGTTCAAGCCAGAGCTAATCTCCTCCTGTAAGGTCGGTGGCTCTGAGGTGCGCAATTGAGCGCTGTTGCCACCTCTACATTGAGTTTGATGATGATCGACAACTACAAAAGCGGAAAGACGTCATGGTGGACTTCGTATCGTCAGAAATAGTGCGAACTTGGCTGAGTGATGGTCAGGAACTCGCATTCCTGGATGTTCGTGAGTATGGCGAATATGGAGAATCGCATCCGCTGTTCGTTATACCGGTGGCCTACAGCGAATTCGAGGATCGGCTCGTCCATGTAGCGCCAAACCGGCAGGTTCGTATGGTGCTGGTCGATGGCAATGACGGCATTGCGCAGAAAGCCGCCGCCAGCGCCGAGGCACTGGGTTATAGCAATGTCCACATATTGAAGGGCGGAGCGAAGGCTTGGGGCGAAGCTGGCTTCACGCTCTACGCTGGCGTCAATGTGCCGAGCAAGACGTTTGGCGAGCTTCTGGAAATTGAGCGTCACACGCCGCGGCTGAGCGCCCAAGATCTGCGTCGGATGCAGGATGAGAAGTCCGATCATGTTGTCGTCGATGGCAGACCTTATGCGGAGTACAATAACTTCAGTATTCCCGGCGGCATCTGCTGCCCGAACGGCGAACTTGCTTTGCGTATTCGGGATCTCGTGCCAAGTCCGGATACAACAATCGTCGTGAACTGTGCAGGTCGAACGCGGTCTATTCTTGGAGCGCAAACGCTGATCGATGCGGGCGTGACGAATCCAATCTATGCGCTGGAGAACGGAACACAGGGTTGGTTCCTTGTCGACTTTCCGCTCGACCACGGTGCGACGCGAAAGTATCCGGAAGAAGCCGGCAAGATCGAAATCTATGACCGTCGTTCGGTCGCGCGCAAACGTGCCGAGAGTGCAGGCGTCGAATTCGTCAGTGTCGACGTCGCCAACGCAAGCTTGTCGGATCAAACGAGAACACACTATGTCTTGGACGTGCGCACAGCCGAAGAGTTTGCACACGATGGCATTGCTGGCTCCATCCATGCACCGGGCGGGCAACTCGTGCAGGCTACCGATGAGTGGGTGGGCGTACGCGAGGCAAACATTCTGCTACTCGATAGCGATGGCGTGAGGGCACCCCTCGCAGCTTATTGGCTGCGCCAGATGGGTCACAAGGCCTGTGTTCTTGAAGGCGGCGTTGAAGCTGCCAAAGGACTGAATGTCCCCGCGGCTGATCTATCCAACGGTGGTGAGGCGTTGCCGCTCCAGGATGCCGCCACATTGGACATTGCGGCTGTGCAGTTGGTCGATCTGCGCGCCAGTCTTGCTTTCCGTGATGGACACATTGATGGAGGGGTCTGGAGTATCCGGCCACGCCTGCCGGGCCTCAACCTGGATGTCAGCCGTCCGATCGTGCTGATCGGTGATGAAGTCACCACATCACTAGCGGGGCAGGATTTGAAGCAGGGCGGTGCATCTGATGTCAGCCGGCTGTCTGGTACGCCGGGCGATTGGGAAAAGGCCGGGCTCGCCGTCGTGGCAACACCCAATACCCCATCGGACGCAGACCGTATCGACCACCTGTTCTTCACCGCTGAGCGCAGACATAACAAGGATGCCTCGCGCCAATACCTGAAATGGGAGGTAGATTTGGTGGACCAGCTCGATGCGCAAGAGCGGGCCATTTTCCAGCTGGTTGCCAGTTAACCAAAGGGTTGCAGTTATGCGCGTTCGGGCATAACTGCGGCACTTGATCCACAGGCCGGCCCGGAAATTTAGCATTTTGGCAACTGCCCCACGATTGTCATAAGCGTCACCCGTATGCTTGTGCTAAGGGTACTGTCGATAATGGAGCAATTGTTTGAGGCAGCCAGTGGTTCGCATTTGCAGAGTTGTTTGCACTGCACTGCTGATTGCGTCCATGTCCGTATTGGGCGTTACCGTCGCTAACGAACGGGCGACCAGTTCAGTTTCCGAGAAGCGAGCCGAGGCTATAGCCGCAGCGGCTGAATGGACTGCCCAGCTGGAGCCGGACTTTGCCTCAGTCTTATGCAGCTCCGGCGACTATCACATGCGCGTTCGCCGGTTGGCGTTCTGCAAGGCGCCGGTTGTTGATCCACCCGTTGTGCCAATCGATGGTGACGTGTTTCGATATCGTATCTTGGTCGAAAAGGGCCTCGACACCACAACGAACGAATTCGCCAAGACAGCCAACACAATTCTGAACGCAGAGTCAGGGTGGACGAAAGCAGGGCTGAGATTTGTCCAAGTCGAAGCTGGCGAAGACTTCACGATCTTTCTTGCCCAGCCAAGGTCAGTAGATCGCCTGTGCCGACCGTTAACAACCGAAGGAACACTATCCTGCGCGATCTCTGGCAAAGCGGTGATCAATGCAGAGCGCTGGTTTCGGGGCGCCGAGACCTGGGACGGAAACAACATCCCGGGTTATCGGCACTATCTTATCAATCACGAAGTCGGACACTTGCTGGGACTTGGGCATACGCGCTGCCCTGAGAAGGGTATGCCGGCACCCATCATGTTGCCGCAAACCAGATACCTGAAAGGTTGCCTGCCAAGCGGCGAGATATCGGAACGCGATTTAAAAATGATTGCGCGGGTGATGCCGTTGCTGCGCCGTCGGCTGAAGGTCGCTCGACCGGGGCGCCTGCTAAGCAAGCCGACCTTTGCCCGCAAGCGGCGGTGGTATCGCAAACGACGCGGACGCAGAAGGTACGCCCGCCGTCGCCGCTAGTCTCTCTGTGCTTGCAGAGCAATCCTCTGAGCAATTCGCCTAGATTGTCGCTCAGGCCGCCTTGATATTCGAGCGCTGCACATCGTCCAGGTTTGCGCCTTCGATACGGATCAGCTTGACCGGCGCAGCACGTGACGGCGAGTGCACATCGCCGACGTCATAGAAATGAGCATCACCTGGTACCAAAGTGTAGATGCGATCTTTCTCGACTAGCTTAGGTTCACTGTCTGAGCCTTGCTTGACGATCTTCCAGTCCGTCATTTCAGTCTCGCCTGTGGCCTGACCATAAATAGCCCAGCTCGAGCCATGATCGTGCGGTTCGCCATGGGCAGAGCCACCATAGACGTGGCCACAGATGCAAAAGCCCATATTGGGGTCTTCGTACAAGACCTCGCGTGGATGCTCGCCTTCGCTGCGATCCTTAAGGTGTTCTGCGACGAAGGTCTGATCGAGCAATACCTTGGACACGATCTTACAAACATTCTCTTTGCCGCCAGGTCCTGGATCGGCTGTCAAGGCACTTCGGATTTCATCGGCTAGCTGCTCAAGCGTTGTGGTCATGCTCCGCTCCTCGCTCTCAGTTGTTGTCGACATGGTACGCCGCTTGCGGACGTCGGTCTACAGAGTTGCCGTTTGCTGGTTGATCAGTT
>JBCDBQ010000105.1:0-15565 GCA_039183375.1 Pseudomonadota bacterium | reverse complement strand
GTCCTTCCAGGTCTCCAAGTCTTGCGAACAACGCGTCTACCGAGAGCGCAAATTGCTGACTTAGCTCGTCAACGTCTAGCCCGGCATCGGCCATAGCTAACTTGAACTCGTCGTCACTCATGGACAGCAAACGTTCCGGATCACGCTCCGCCAGGTCGAAGATCCAGTGTTGATCCAAAAACAAGCCTGCCATTGCCGTAGGCGCTAGTTAGGCCGCCCCGAGGGTTTCCAAGGAGCGGCCTGTTCCCTTCGCCGTCGGTTGTTGGCTTTTAGCATGCCTTCCAGTTCCCTGGCCCGATGTGATAAAGGTAGCCTCAGGTGAGATAGCGGCCATTGGGCGTGTCGAAACGCCTTGGCAAGGCCTAATCTCCATCCGTGCGCGCGTTTTCGTTGCCGCGACCGTGAAGGCCGTGGGTGCTTTTCTTGTCACCATGGTTTAGCCATCCAATTACGCGCTGAAGCCCGCCAAACATAAGCCAGATCAGAAGCGCAAAGCCCACAAGCCCGATAAGTGCTTGCATGCTTTCCCCTTCCAGGATCAAAGCCCCCGGTGCATCTACTTTCGCTGACTTTGGCGTAGGTTAGCGGTCAACCTAAGTCGTGGGGCGACCACTGATAATGCTGTCCGCCCACGAGACACCTTACTGCTGAAAGGCTGCCGGTATGCTCGGACCAATCGGCGCAGGCTGGCATTTGACGCACTTGCCACGTAGTTTGCCGAAAAAGGGTCACCGACCCCGAGAGGTCGGTGGGCTTTGCGCTTAAGCGAACAGTACGGTGTAACTCTTGTTCCGCCGTACTCCACAAGACTGCTGACACTACCAAGCTGCAATCGCGCAGCGCTTGCTCCCAAAATGTCCCTCAGGAAATCAGAGATCCGAGATTGGCCGCCGAAACCATTATTGGACAAGCCAGCGAACGCCCCGGCTCGGGTCTCCAGTTTTATCCAGAACCCTACTCTACGGTAATCGTGATCTGATCGGTCACCAGATCCGGACCAAAAGGCACGTGGGCGTAGTCTGCAAAGACCATCTGCAAAGTGTGAGTTCCTGCCGGCAGTTCCAGCGTGACTTCTGTTTGCCCACCGCCGAAGTGTCGGTGGTTGTCGTTGTTAGGCAATGTCTCGTCCCACTCGTTGGCGTTTTCGCCTTCGCCCATCGGTGCTCGATTCACGAGCAGATGATGGTGACCGACATTGTCCCAGTCTACTGTACCAGCGGGCCCAACACCCATGCCACGCAAGCCAAACTGGATCAGCACAGGTGAAGAAACACTGGCTCCGTCTTCGATATTGATGAAGTAGACAGACGCGCCTTCAGGGTATGGTGTCTTGTGGCCATCTGCCGAAGCGTGTGTCGCCAAGGCTGCGAGTGCAGCTGCCGCAACTACCGTGCGTTTCATAATAGTCCTCCCACTTTGTTGGGGTAGACAATAGCCGCGTCGCAGCCGCTGGCAAACTGTGGTTCCAGCCGTGTCTGTTCATTTGTGCGTCCCCCAAAGTCTTGGCCACTCATCTGCGCGGCACCGTCCAGCTTCAATTAGCGTGGTTTCCAAGTCCAAATTGTTGGCTTAGCAATCTGTTGAGTTGTCGCCTTTTTGGGGTCTTGCGAATGGATGGCGAGAGAATCGAAATAGTTCTGCCCGTTGCGCTGAAGGAAGTCTTCGAGGACGTCTCTCCAGCATTCACTCTGGAAACAGGGGACACCTTTGAAGTCGCGTTGATGCTTAATCCGGAGGTGCCCAGCTACATTGCGACCGGTACTGCATGGTCGATGGCATTTTCAAATCCTCAATACATTCAGGAAGTAGTTAACACCGGTGCTTGCAAGGGCGGCGTGAACGCGCTGGGATATTCGCCGCTTTCGTTTGCTGTACGTGGATCGGACGCAGTCGAACCCATTTACAGACGGGAGGATATCGCTGCATTTCTACTTGAGTTCAAAAGCATCGCGATCACCGATGGCGGAACCAGCGGTGCGCAGTTTTCTCGTCTGGCGGCCGACCTCAATATTGAGCGTGAGATGCAGAGTAAGCTGCGGCTCTTGCCTGGCGGTGGTCCTATGGCGGCGCTTCAAAATGGGGACGTAGAAATAGCTGGTTTGCCCTTGACCAACATCGCACCGGTTTCAGGCGTTTATGCAAAGGCTCTTTGCCCGTTTGACATGGACGTTCACATTGACCTCGCGTTCTGCCTGAATGCAAAGGCAAACCTAGCAACCCAAAGGTTTGCTCATTGGCTGCTCGATCCAAGACGGCACGACCACTTACACAGACTCGGTGTCAGGCAAACAGTTGAAACCGTAGTCCCGGACCATGGGTCGACTGACTGATCAGAACCACTCGTCTTGCGCCGCAGATACCAGGACCGAGATGGTTCAGATTAAACGTGTGGCGGTCGCTCTTCAGCAAAGCTACTTCTGCGTTGTGTCGCAAATCCGGTACGAGTCATCTGAAGGTACGAATGCCGTAATAATCTTTGTTTGCAGGAACGGAGAAAGCCCGCCGTGATTACGTTCCCCGAATTGCCGTACAACGCCTGGGTAGACACCAAAGACGCCCTGCACCTTTTTCTTCAGATCATCGGTAAGATCCGTCTCAAGACGCACCCGAAACTGAACCACTGGTGGCACGTCACGCTTTATCCCCACGTGCGTGGTCTAACGACCGGGCGCATTCCCTATTCCGGGACTGGATTTGAGATACTGTATGACATGATCGATCACAGAGTGACCGTTAGCCTCAACGACGGACGCACGGAAGCGTTCGCTGTTCCCGGGCTGACCGTAGCCGAGTTCTACGGCGCCTTGTTTTCACGACTTGAGAGCCTCGGGCTTGCAGTGACAATTCACGCCGTCCCGTACGACAACAAGTCGAAGACACCCTTCCCCGAAGATACAGCGCCGCGCGCTTACGATGAAGCTGCGGTATCCGAGTTCTGGAGAGCGCTTTGCTCAATTGCCAGTGTCTTCGAGTTGTATCGTTCGCACTTCACCGGAAAACAAACGCCGGTCCAGCTCTACTGGCATTCTTTCGATGTTGTCGTGACAAGGTTCTCAGGCCGTGCGCATCCACTTGAAAGTGGAACGCAGTCGGACAAGGAAGCCTACTCGCACGAGGTGATTTCGATAGGGTTTTGGCCGGGCGATGATGGTTTCCCGGAAGCAGCTTTCTACGGTTATGCATACCCAGAACCTGCGGACATGAGCTCTCTGCCGCTGAAACCGAAAGACGCGTTCTGGGCGGAGAAAAACGGTGGTTCGCTGGCAATCCTCAAATACGAGGATGCGCGAAACTCGCGCAATCCATCCACTGCAATCCTGTCATTCCTCGAGAGCGTCTATGAAGGCGCTGCGATCAAGGCCGGTTGGCCAATTCGAGACTTAAGGCACGCGCATGCTGTGCCGCGCCCCGATCCATCTTGATCACACTCCTGTCCAACTCGAAGTTCCTATTTCGTATTATGACTTCACACTGGTGAGTTGACTGGTCCCACTGTTCGATTGCGTGTGCGACGTGCCCCTACTGGTCCATGGTGGTGCCCGCTTCAAGCTGCTGAACCTGTGCGATTAAGTGTTTTTGGCGCGCACGTATCCATTTCTTTGTATTGCTATTTTTCCTCACACAGAGCAGCGCCGCCAGACATCCCGATATCAAGCCTGCCGGTAGGACCGTCCATGCCGTCGTCGGCTCAATTGCTGAAACACCGGCCGCGACAAGGCACCCACCTATAAACCACAGTACACTTATTGTGACTGGGGACCGTGGTTCGCCAAGACCCGCTGCTTTAGCTTCTCTGCGCGCCCGAGCGTAGCGACTGGCATTTAGTCGATGTCTCTCTTCCTCCGCGGTCAGCGAGGCGTCCAGTTTGATGTCTGATGCGGCGGGGACCGGTGCCGAATGATCACGGATCAGACGTCTAAGCCTGAGATCCGTATCCTGATGAGATCCAAGCTCTACGAGTCCTTGCTCGCGGTTGCTTAGAGCCGGGCGGTCGTCCGCGACAAGATCCTTGAGTTCGACGGATCTGCCGCGCGCTTTTCTTGCGCTGTCTTTGTACGTAGGCTTTTCCTTGAGACGCGGGCCGACTTGCGGGTCGCCAGGTATGTCGCGTTTCGTTCCAACCCGTTCACCAATGAGTTCGCGGTTGGCTTCGGTCTCTTGGGAGAAGTCGGTCAAGGCAAGCTCCGCCGTTAGGTTTCAAGGTGGGACAATCTGCACTACAGACCACCTGGCCGCGACTCCGCTTGGTCCTCCGAGCTAGCATATCACACTATGGCCACCACGGTGCGTGGAATCTGGCGCTGCAAAGGACCACGGGAGAACCGACAGAGACATGGTAAGCAAGACCCAGTGTTTAGTCTCGGTTTCCCAGCCGTACTTCAATTAAGGTGCCGTTACGCGTTACGGGTGAAGGATGTCCAGTTAATCGAAACCTCATCCAAACCATGCGACTCAGGCGGGATCTCGCCAATCGGCTATCCCAGCTGGCTTGGCAATGCTGCGATACATTTCAGCTGCACAATATCTAGGCTATAAACCTAAACTGACACTGTTTTTGTCCACAAAGTCTGTGGGTAACTATGGGCGACGACACTATCGTCTGGGCATTTGTTCTGGGATACGACTTGCTTACTCTATCTGCTCATATTATAGACTTTTTCAGTAATTTTAGGCCTATTTGCATTCCTCAACCCATATGTTTGCGACGTCTAACTCGGCCATCAAGCATGTTGCTAAGGATGTGGATATGATCGCAGCGACCAGGACGTGACAATTGGAATTGACATCTTCAATAGTCCGATGAGCTATTGTTTTTTTGGCGGTCAGCGCGCCCAGTGAACTGCCTTTGGCAGTTCGTCTCTCGCAAGTACTGGCTCAATGGCGTGCTAGCGCGAATGGTATTCGCCCAGCCGGGCAAAAAAATGCGCTTTGAGAACTGGTGTCGTCGGCCCTACCCCCGGGATAAGACCGACTACTGATAAAGCGAGAAATGCTGGGGCCCGATACAGCGCCCCGGCCAACATTTAGCTGTTGGTACAGATCTCGGCACAACAAGAGCAGACCTTCGACGGCTTTGCAGCATTCGACACTTTGGGCTCCAAACGGACATCGGATGCACCGCGGCATCAGCACGATTCGACCTCGTAGGAACAGAAAGAACGGCCCGTACCTGCCGTTCATCCACTTTCGGTCGTGCTGCGGCGCGGCTCGTCGAACCGGACATTCGCTACGATCGCACAATTAGGGTGCGGGGGATGCCGGCAACGCGGACTCAGCTGCCGTTTATACTCCAAAGCCTGACTGATGGCATTTAAGTGCAACATCCATTCGCATCTTCATCGCTTCGTCGATGCGCGCGCGGTGGGCTGATCGCTCGGCGTGTTGTCCTGACTGAACCGTTCTTGGCGATTGTCTAATAGCCATCATAAAACGATGGAGAAAACTGCCAATGATTTTGTGACCAAGTCGTGGTAACGAGTTAACTGGATTAGAGCTGAACATGGCCACGTTCCTTCCGGGATGTCAGGCACGCTTTTGCGAAGTTGGAAAGCTGAGCAGCGAACCTGGCCAACAAAGGCCGAAGCCGAAACCACTCAATGTGTTTCAACCTTCGCGTGATTGCGCTTCCTTTCCAGGGGAGGCGCATAGCCTCGCGTTCGTGCTGGGTCAGTGGTCGATGCGTGTCGGGTAGGTAATTAAGCAGGAATGTGTTTAGGTACGGCATCATGATCTTTCTCCTTTTCCGGTGACCAATGTGCCGCTGGAGAAAATGCCCCGCTTGAAGAAGACCCTGCGAAAATCCTGTCTTTCTCCTTAGAATACTTCTGCAGACTATGAGACGGGGTCGGTTTAGGCTGAGGACATGGAATATCGGTTTGCAGACTGCGTTTTGGGTCACGCGCGCCGGACGCTTACTCGCGGCGGTGACCCGGTATCCCTGGAGCCGCAAGTCTTCGACCTAATTGCGCTACTGGTGAGCAATCCTGATCGGGCCATCCCGCGGGACGAATTGGTCGATGTCGTATGGGGTGGTCGTATCGTGTCGGATAGTGCGATCAGCGCGCGTATTGCTTCAGCGCGCAAGGCCGTAAGCGACGACGGGAAGCGGCAGGAAGTAATTCGGACAGTTGCCCGTGTGGGTTTGCAGATGGCGACGCCTGTCGAAGACCAAGGCGCTGAACCGCCGCAGGCTCGCGCCGCCACACTGGCGGCACCGTCCATTCGCTACACCAAGAACGTTCACGGCCATGCACTCGCCTACACAGTCAGTGGCAAGGGGCCGCCCGTTCTCCGCTCTTATCTGGGCTCTCATCTCGAAGGCGAATGGAATGCTGTCCGACCCAAAGCGGTTTTTGACCTTTTGCAGGAGAAGAACGCCCTACTACGTGTGGATTACGTGGGCGCCGGAATGTCCAGTCGCGATGCGCATCTCAGGGACTTCAACGACGCAGCCGAGGATTTGCGGATTGCGGTGGACGCCGCCGGTCTTGACCGCCTCTCCTTGTTTTCAGAAAGCGGAGGCGTGCATGCTGCGCTCCGATTTGCCGTGCGTTATCCCGACCGCGTCGAAAAAATGATTATCGTCGGCGGCTACGTCCACGGTCGGAGCCATCGGGCGTGGTCACCGCAGGGAGACTTCCTCAAAAACATGATCGGCGAGAGCTGGTCGGATGGAAAATCCAGTGTCGTCAGGGCATTATGCCTTGCCTATTACCCAGATGGGCCAATGGATGAGGTCTATGAGACGGCTGAGGTCATTTTCAACGCCTTCGATGTAGAGCCTCACCAGGCCGCGCGGGATGCGATCAATAGTGTGAGCAACGTTGACCTTTTGGGGCAGATCCGAATTCCGACCCTTATCGTGCACGGGCGCCATGACGCCATTCATCCTTTATCGGAAGCCCAAAAGCTCGCGACGGGAATAGCCAACGCAGAACTCGTTGTTCTGGATACGGCGAACCACCTTCCCTTTCCCGGCCATCCGACTTGGCCCAAATTTGCCTCGGTGGTCAGAAACTTCCTCGACAAGTGAGCACAAGGGTCGGCTACCTGCCACTCTGTCCTTCGCCGATACCTCGAATGAAATCGCGAAGTAATCCCAGAGCCTCGGTGTGCTTGTCACCGACGACACCATGGCCGCACTCGGGAAACTTTATGTAGGTAACCAGGTCGGGGTTCAGATTATGAACGATTGTGTCACTGAATTCTGGCGGTGTAATCGGATCTTCTTCACCAACCATGACAAGTGCCGGGCACATGATCTTTCTAAGGTCGTTGCGGAAGTCAAACTGCCCGTGTTCATTGTTTGGCCCATTGAACCAGATGGCCGTTTCGTCTCGCCAAAGGACTCTGGAAAGCCAGTCCGGCGATCCGGCATTCGTAAAGCTGTAAAAGGGGACGCAACGCCTCTTGTACATCTCCCGGCCTTGCTGGGTCGGTTGCGTCCAGTAGGCTTCGGCAATGCCTCTGATCTCCTTTCCACCGCGTCTTTCAAACGCTTCGAAAATCCTTTCAAACTCGACATTTGCGGCAGTGCTAATCAAAACCACACCGGCTGCGTGTGCGGGAAAGCGTGTCGCGTAGGAAAGCGTGACAAAGCCTCCAAACGAGGTACCGACGACGATGGGGCGTTCGATGCCCAGTGCATCGCATAGGCCCTTCAGGTCATCTGCCCATTGCGCCAGGTTCCATGTATCTTGGTCGCACAACTCGCTGCGACCATTGCCGCGGTGATCATAGTAAACAACCTGGGCGATGTCCGTGAGCTGGCTGAAGTATGGCTTCGCAACACTATGATCAGCGCCAGGACCGCCATGGACCATCACAACGGTTGGCTTCTTTCGCATTGAGGGCCCGGCAGGTGTCAGGCTTTCGCCATTCACGTCGAAGAACAGCCTGGCCCCATTGACAGTAACGAACATGCCTCAACCCTCCGCGAAACTGCATTGAGGCTGACAGGAAACTCCAAGTGCGCAAGGCCAGGATACTACATCAGGCGCAAACACAAGTCGGCCGCCCCTAGGATACCCAGGGAGCGGCCTGTTCCCTTCGCCATCGGCTTTTGGCTTTTAGTATGCCTTCCAGTTCCCTGGCGCAGTGGTGCTCAGGTAGCCTCGGGTGAGCTTGTGACCAGTCGGTGTTTGCGAAGCGCACGGCTGGTCATCGTGCACTGTCCGGTGGTTGACTAAGTCACGGAAGTCATTGCAGCGGCTCTCCTGACGCGTCACAAATGCTACCGGAGCTACTCCCGACCCAACAGTCGGAGTGTCCAGCCAGATGCAACGATGACTGGAATAGTAGGACGGTCAACTGGTAGCGTTTACTGACGATGGGCTCTTGTCAGTCTACCCAGTTCAATATGAGAAAGCGGTTGCGCTTCGACGTGACCGTTGCAATCCACGATATAAACACCATGTATAAAGTGCGGTGTCTGCATTGTTTTAGTCGCCCTGCTGCCGACTGAGACTAGCCGCAAGCATCAACCAGATAGCGGCATCAATCTCGCACTTTATGTGCGGGCCCGGAGGGTTTGCCGTCTACGCTTTTGATCTCCGGTCGCGAAGTACTGGTTGCTACAGGTCGCAAAGTCTGTGGTCTCTATTCCGCTTCTACGTCGTAGGCTGGTTCCTTGTCGTACTCGGTTGTAGCTCGCTTGCCTTTGCCAATCCGGACATTCCCTTGAATGCAGGGCCGCGCCCCAGTGGTTCCGGCTGGGAGTGTAACACAGGCTTCATCAGGTCCGGCGCAACGTGCATAGAGGTTGTGGTACCCGACAACGGTCACGCGACTGGCCGGACGTCCGGCAGTGGCTGGGCGTGCAACCGCGGCTACATGCGAAGCGAAGGGACCTGTGAGAAAGTCCAAGTTCCTGAAAATGCCTTCCTGAACGCACGAGGAGTTGGCTGGACGTGCGAGAGACACTTCAGGCGCGAGGGGGACCAGTGCATTGCAGTTGTCGCACCCGAGAACGGTTTCGTCACCGGGACGCACGGAAGCTATCGTATCGAGTGCGATTGGGGCTTCATCAGAGTATCCGATAGCTGCACGAGAATAGTGTTGCCTGAAAACGCGCGTCTGACCGACAGGCGCCGTGAAAGCGGTTGGGTCTGTTTGCGAGGTTTCCGCGAGGGAGACGGCGTTTGTGAGCCAATTTCGGTACCAGCCAATGGTTTTCTAAGTGACAGCTTTGCCTCCCGAGGCTGGGAGTGCGAACGCGGCTTTTTCAGGACGGATGTTGGCTGCGAGAGAGTTGCGATCCCAGAGAACGCACACCTTAACCGGCGAGGCGATGGGTGGGACTGTAGTCCGCCGTACCGACGACAACTTAGCCGATGTGTACGCGAGTAAGAACTGCCCGAAAGCACGAAAACCAACGTCCCGTTTTTTGCAGATGTCGCAACTTACGGTCTGAAAACACGATAGAGTGGGGAGCCAAATGGAACAAAGCAGCGATAGAGAAGTCTCGAGATTGAGCGGCGTGTTGAAAGGGCCAGTCAAAAAATGAGCGCCGCAAAACAGCCTGATCCTGCTGCTAAAATCCATGTCGGGGAATACGGTCGGTATCAGATCAAATCCGGACGATTGAGTGGAAACTTCGTAGCGCGCGCTTTTCCAAAGCCACCAACGAAAGCTCGTGGAATGATCGCGGAAGCAGGCGGGAAAACCGAAGAAGCGGCTATCGCTGCGCTCCACGCGATAATCGACTCTAGGAAAAGTGCTCAGGCCGACGAACGTCGGTTCGACGCCAATCTTCAACGAAGCATTCCCAGTACCAATGAGTACGTCGAGGCGATCAGACAAGTCACTCTCTCAACGCCACAATTGGCCATGTTAAAAGCTCTGATGCTTGCGGGCGAAGGCGGGTTGTCAGATGCGGAACTGGCAGGTGCAGCAGGCTTCAAGTCTACAGCCTCTGCAAATCGCTCGTTTGCAAAAGCGGCGTTTTTGATCGCGAACTATCTCGACATCGATTCAGAGTTGAACGGCGAGCAGACCGCCGCGGAATCAAGCTCGTCGCTTGCGTATCGTGTTGAAAGCAAGCGCGAAAAGGAACCCTCCAATTGGGTTCTTCATGAGGAGCTATCCTCTGCGATCCGTGCCTGCTTATGAGTGGTTCTGCTTGCTGAACCACTGTCTGATTGACGCAACCGTGCGCGGAGCACAGCAATGTTGAAGAAGATTTCGGTTCGGATTGAAGATGTTTACGTCCCAACCAAACGGCGCAAAATGCTGGACGCAGAGAGAGTTCTTGCCTTGGCTGAGGACGTTCTAGTCAACAGTCAAAAGACTCCGATCCGAATACGCAAGGATGGTGACCGGTTTGTGCTTTTGGAGGGTCTTCATCGCCTTGAGGCGCTTCGCTCGCTTGGGGAAGAAACCATCGATGGCTATCTTGTTCAGGGACGCCTGCACTAACCCGTGCAATTGATGAGGAACCAACGCACCCAGTTTCACAACAAGGGTTGGCCAGCAAAGGTTTGTATCGTGGCATTGGTGAAAGCTATTTCTCATGTGCGACACCAATCGGGGCAGGGTGACGGCCACGCAATGCTGTTCTTGAAGCTGGCGCATGAATTGTGCTTGAATATGGCTGCTGCCGCTCGCTCACCAAAGGGTTAGAGCCGCCAATCAGGGACGGTAGCCAGACTACCCCATACGCCTGACTTTTCCGCTCTTTGCCGAGCTCGCATCCCTTTGGGACCAAGAAAGGACATTCCTAATGATAAGCAGTAATAGGGCTCAAACGGGCATTCATCCAGCCGCCAAACTGTACGCTCAGGAACATATCGACGGTGCCATGGACCGACGGGAGTTCTTGGCTCGCGCAACATCGCTTGGCGTCAGCGCAGCAGGCGCATATGCCCTTGTCGGAACATTTGCACCAGCTCGCGCCGAGAGCCACGTCCAGGTTGGCGGTGCATTGCGGATTGAGAGCACCGTTAAAGCCCTGCGAGATCCTCGGACCTACGATTGGCCTCAGATGTCGAATTTCACGCGGGGTTGGCTGGAATACCTTGTCGAGTACCAGCGTGATGGCAGCATCCGGGGCATGCTGCTTGAAAGCTGGGAGGTTAACGACAATGCGACCGAGTACACCCTCAACGTCCGTCCGGGCGTAACGTGGAACGACGGCTCGGCCTTTACCGCAGCAGATGTCGCCTTCAACATCGAACGCTGGTGTGAGCGCGACATTGAAGGGAACTCAATGGCCAGCCGAATGGCTTCACTCGTGGACGATGCGACCGGCAAAGCGCGCGAAGGAGCCATTTCTGTAGAAGGAGATTTGCGGGTCATTCTCTCGTTGGAAGTGCCAGACATTACCCTCGTCGCAGGCTTTTCGGACTATCCTGCAGCCATAGTTCCGCAGGATTTTATGGGCGATCCGTTGGCCGCGCCCAAAGGGACAGGGCCGTACCTCCCTGAATTATATGAAGTCGGCATCAGAGCCTCCTTGGTAAAAAACCCTGATCACTCCTGGTGGGGGCAGGGTGTTGTGGGCGAGGCGGCACTCGACAGAATTGAATACATCGATTTCGGCACGGACAAAGCCTCAATCACCGCCGCTGCGGATGCCGATGAGGTCGATATGCTCTATGAGAGCCTTGGCGAATTCGTGGAGATTCTTGACGCAATCGGTTGGGAGCGATCCGAAGCAGTAACAGCAAACACGCTCGTAACGCGCCCTAACCAGGTGGCGGAAGTGGATGGGGTCACTCCGTACGCAGACGTTCGTGTGCGGCGCGCATTGGCTATGGCGGTTGACAATTCGGTGTGCTTGTCGCTGGGCTATTCCGATCAAGGCACCTTGGCCGAAAACCATCACGTTTGCCCGATCCATCCGGAATACGCGGAGCTGCCGCCGACGGACTATGACCCAGAAGGCGCATTGACCTTGCTGGAGGAAGCCGGCATGGCAGATTACGAATTTGAAATCATTTCTATTGATGACGACTGGCGCAAAAACACGTCCGACGTAATTGCAGCGCAGTTGCGAGATGCGGGCCTAAGCGTGAAGCGAACAATTCTTCCCGGAGCCACATTCTGGAACGATTGGGCAAAGTATCCGCTTTCGACCACCGACTGGGCGCAGCGGCCACTAGGTGTACAAGTTTTGGCGCTAGCATATCGTTCTGGCGAACCTTGGAATGAGTCTGGTTTTTCTAACGCAGACTTTGATGAGGCTCTCGCCGAGGCGCTTTCAATTGCTGATGCAGACCAAAGGCGCGAGTTATCCCGGCGGCTTCAAACGATCATGAGGGACGAAGGTGTCGTGATACAACCATATTGGCGCTCAACCTACCGCCACTTCAAACCCGGTGTGATTGGAGCCGAGATGCACCCAACCTTCGAGATACATGTATACAAGCTGGGATGGGCTGCTTAGCTGGACTGCATATTTGCCTTTAGGACCGCGAAAACATCCTTGATGTCATCCGCAGAAGCGTACTCGACAGCGCCGTAGGCAACATCTTGTTCGGTCCAAAGCCATGACTTTGACGGGTCGTGCAGCATAGCCCATTCACCAAACATGCGATCCGTCACAGCTTCCGAAACAAGCAACGCGACGTCTATATGACGATCATCACGGGATATTCTTTCGAATGCGGAGTGAACCGCTGCCTCAGGTCCCTCTAGCAGCTGAAGATAAATGTCCCTGCGGCAGATAAGTGCGCCTGTTATCCCGTCGCGTTCATTGCATCGCCGGGCGTCAAGCAGCACGCCGCTTAGGATGGCCGCGTCGTAACCAAAGGGCTGCGACATGTAGATGATTTGATGCAGACTCAAATGGGTTACCTCGTGCCTATTCCTGCGCTCCGAATTCCAATCATACTCAGAGAACTGTTGCGCAACTCGCGGCCTCAGTTCCTAGTGCGCACCCAGGGCTACAGCATTTTGCGCCAATCTCGTCAACGGCGGCGACTTCGTGAAGCTGGTTGATACGCAACTTCCAAACAAGCCTTGCAATAGGGCTTTCCAGGTTCAACCGGCAAGCCACAGAACCAAAAGTCTTCCGATGCGGGATCACCAAATGGCCACTTGCACGTACGCTCAGTCAGTTCCATCAAGCTAAGTCTAAGCGCGTTCTTCTGTACTGTACGCTGTGAAGCGAGGGCCTCGGGTCTGAAGTCGTCAGGTGAAGGCTGCGGCGGTAGGTGCTTGTCCGCTAGGACTATCTTCCTGCGCGCTGGGGTTGGCTCTGGCGGCTTAGTCGTTGGCACCTCGTGTTTCTTCGGCGCTGGCTGCGGACTTTCCAGTTTTGGTTCAGGCGTCGATTTGAGAATTCGCTTGCGGTCTCTGTTTTTTGAAAGCCCCAATCGGTGCGCCTTTCCGATCACAGCGTTACGTGTAACACCTCCCAGTTCCTTGGCTATCTGAGCTGCCGTCCGCCCCTCACCCCACATCCGCTTGAGCAAATAGACACGTTCATCGGACCAGGGCATTTGACTGCTCACTCTCTGGAAAACCCGCTTCGCAATCCCTTTCGCGGACTGCGGAACAGCTTGCGTAGACGGTATCGCCTCGCTCCGTATGTGTCACCCCAAGGCATTGGCCCGTTCCGGCTTAAGAGCGGCCTAACGCAAAAACATCACTCGATCAGGGCATGTCGCCACTAAACGGTGAAGAAAGGAGCGGCAATCCATGTTACCAGCAAACATGAGATGGTTGTGCGTCTATAAGCAACCAAGCGCCACGAGTGACGGACCGAAGGGCACGCGGCCTTCAGTCCGTCGATCCAATGGTCGGGTGGGGGCTCGCAATGTGGATTGCTAGAGATTTTCTGTTCTACTGCTTCGTGATATTCGTGTTGATTGGACTCGCTGGGATGGTGGTTGTGGCGCGGTAGCCTACACCTCGCAGGTGGAGCTTCCAGCTACACCGCAAGCCGAGCATCTAGCTAGTTGCGAATAGCTTTGCGGGCTGCGAAAACCTAAGCCACCGTGTCCCAAGCGCTGGATCAGGGGCCAGCAGAAGCCGTTTGCGCAGGAAACAGCCGAGCAGTTTGGTCTTAGCCAGAAACGAGAAACTTATCCTGACGAACGCCAAAACTGAGCCAGCTGTACAGTCCAACTGACACTTTGTTTATCCACAAATTCGGTGGGTAACTCTGACGAAAACCTCTCTAATGCTAGCTTTTGTTGTGGGATGCCCTGCGCTTAATCTGTTTGCCTAGTTTTTGGACTTTCCAATGAATTCTAGTGGCTTAGATATTCGTTGTGTTGCATGTTTATGCGCTATTTTCATTGTGGTGCACCAGTGGTCACTGCTGTGGATAATGTCCACGTGACAGTGAAGTGACAAACCAAGTTGACATGCGCAATGGCCTCACAAACCGAGATTTTTTGTGGCCCATTGCTCAACCGGAAACTGCTGTTCCGCAGCGTTCGCAATTGTCCGCTCAACGGGCGACACGACCAAGCAAGTTCGGTCACCACGAACCCGAAAGAATCTCGGGAAACTGGTGCCGTCGGCCCTACCCCCAGGATAGGACCGACCACACACAAAGCGAGAAACACCAATTACTGAGTAGCAGACTAGAATAGTCGGGTTGGTTGATGAGTCCGAAATAGGAAACAGGTTGTTTCCATATAGATAACAATGGTGCCAAGACGTTGGATGCTACGTTGTTAATCTGTACTCTGGTCTACTACATCAGATGCACGCCACGCCGGGTCACGCATGGGTTCGCAAACCTTGCTTTGACCTCCTCCGATGCAACCACCACAAGCGCCTCATACCAAGGTTTGTCACACGGCTTCTTCGCCACGCACCCTGATCTGGTGAACCCAGACCTGCTCAACTTCGTGCAGAGTTGAAGCCAGAAATGCAAGGGCGCGATCTAGGGTCCCGGACACCATTCCGCTGTTGGTACAGACCTCGGCACGACGAGAGCAGACCGTGGAAGTCTTTGCAGTATTCGACACTTTGGGCTCGACACAGACCAACGCCGCACGGGAGACAGACGCCCGCTTCGGAATGGCGAACGGCAGGACCGTTCGCCAAGCTAGCTCAGATATCGATACGCTCAGCGATGCTCAGAGCATCTTCAAGTTCAACGCCGAGATAGCGCACTGTGCTGTCGACCTTGGTGTGACCGAGCAGCAGTTGAACCGCGCGGAGGTTCCCGGTCTTTCGATAAATCTCCGCTGCCTTTGTCCGGCGGAGCGAATGGGTGCCATATCCACTTGGCTCTAGCCCGATCGCCGTGACCCAGTCACGCACCAACCGTCCGTACCGGCGGGTTGAGATGTGCGGGCGGTCATGGAAGCGGCTGGGAAACATAAACGGACAAGCAAACATCTCAGGTGACTTGACCCAGGCCAAGACGGTTTCGCGCTTGTTTTCCGTCAGTTCGAACTGCACAGGTCGCTTGGTCTTGCTCTGGATCACGGAAACGCGTTCCCGGACGCGATCATCTTTCACCAGATCAGAAACAGCCAGTTTGACCAGATCACAACCGCGCAGCTTGCTGTCGATGGCGACGTTAAACAAAGCCAGATCGCGGAGATAACCCGCCAGCTCAAGCCGCGCCCTGATCGCCCACAATTGTTTCGGCAACAAAGGC
>JBCDBQ010000104.1:0-15697 GCA_039183375.1 Pseudomonadota bacterium | reverse complement strand
CGCTCTCACAAAACACAACTACGACGGTTCCACCGCGCGAAGAAGTGCAGGCCGACGTATCCACGCGAACAGTCGCCATCACATCCAACTTTACCGGTACCGAAATCATCGTCTTTGGCGCCATATCGAACACGCGCCCGGTTAACACGGCAGAAGAACAGTACGACGTCGTTGTCGTGGTCGAGGGTGTCGGGGACGAGTTAGTTGCGCGGCGCAAGTCCAACGTCGCCGGGATCTGGATCAACACCAGCGCAGTCGTTTTCCGTGCTGTACCAAGCTATTACGCCATCTCATCCAGCAAACCGGTCGACGAAATTACGGAACCGCTGCTGCTCGATCAGCACGACATTGGTTTCCAGCACATCACTTTGACGCCGAAGTCTCGGGAAAGGCTGAAGGTCCAGGAGAGCGAACTGAATGAGTTCCGGGCAGGCATCCTGCGCAATAAGCAGCAACAGCGCCTGTACGTCGACAATGAGTTCGGAGTCGTCTTCGTTGGCGATAACCTGTTCCGGGCGACAATTGACCTGCCGGCTAACGTCCCCGTTGGTCCGTTGAAGACGCGTGTTCACCTGTTCCGGGAAGGTATTTTGCTCGACACGTTCGAGTCGGAAGTCCAGCTGGCTCGGGAAGGTGTCGGCCGCTACCTCTACAATTTCGCGATCGGCTATCCGTTGCTCTATGGCATTGTCGCCGTGATTGTTGCGGCAGGATCAGGTTGGGCGGCATCAACTTACTTCAGCCGACGACGCACCTAACGCCAGGCCAACGGCCAACGGCGAGCTGCAGGCGGCAAGCTACTTCAGCGCTCCAAACTGATTGCGGTCCGGGCTCAGGCGTCGCGTTGCCACCGGATAAAGCCCGTCTTCGCCCAACAACCAGATCGAAAAGCCGTCGTGACCAAACAGCGGTTGGAATGCCTCATCCAAAACATTAAGCCCGCCCGTAAATGAGCCGAAAGCTGGTAGGATAAGGCGTCGCGAATTACCGATAAAGCATGGCCGGCGAATGGTATGGCCATAGAGCGAGACCTTGGCTGCCGGATGGAGGTGGCCGGCGATCTCATGCGTCACCGGTCCGATACGCGGTTCATGTCGAAGTGCGATGCCGCCAATTGATAAGACATCTGCCCGCTTGCCGCCCGCCTGCTGACTTATCTCAGGATCGTGATTACCACTCAACCAGATCCAGTCGCGCTCATCTTGCAAGACCGCCAAAATCTTACGGTCATCCTGATCCATGAGATCAAAACTGCCGGAATCGTGGAAGCTATCACCCAGCGCAACGACAGTTTGGACATCATAAGCATCGATTACCCGCACGAGACGCAGAAGTGTGTCGCGCGTATCGTAAGGAGGCAGCATCTGCGTGCCGCGCGCAGCAAAAGCAGCACCTTTACCAAGGTGAAGGTCTGCAACGATCAGCATCTTCTCCGCCGGCCAATAGAGCGCACCGCTCATATCAGCCACAAACGCCTTGCCACAGATCGCAATGGTTTGCGATCCGTAGTCACTCAGTCCGAAACGTTCTGGCTTCAATTCCAGCATAATTTAACCGTCGACCGGGAATGATTCGCTTGCACTGTCGGTCAGCATTTCCAATGACGCTTCACGCAATAGCTCATCTGCGGTGCTGCCGTGAATGCTCTCGCGGCCGATTTCCAGAAGTATTGGCACCGAAAGTGGAGAAACCTGATCCAACGCAACATGCCTGATTCGCCCCTGCACACGTGCAAGGAAATCCCCCAGGCGGCCAATATCCAGCAAACCGGAGGATGCATCCGCCCACGCAGCCTGGAGTAAAACATGGTGAGGATCATGCCTTTGCAACACCTCAAAAATGAGGTCAGAAGATGCTGTCATTTGGCGTCCTGATTTGGTTTTTCCCGGATGTCGACGTTCAATGAGACCCGCAATCACTGCACACATACGGAACGTGCGCTTCATCAGATTGGATTCGGCGAGCCAGGCGTCAAGGTCATCGCCAAGCATATCTTGCTCAAAGAGTGCACTGACACTGAGCGCACCGCTCGCAATGCTGTCATTCAAGGGGCGTGCGCACCAAGCTGAGAGCGCATAATCATTGGCAACAAAACCAAGGGGTTGCATGCCGGCCCGCTGCAAACGCCGCGTCAGAAGCATGCCAAGCGTCTGATGCGCAAGCCGTCCCTCGAAGGGATAGGCAACAAGATAATGCTTGTCTCCGCGCGGAAAGGTTTCAACCAGCACCTCGTCTGACGCTGGCAGAACGGACCTTTCAGATTGAATGCCAAGCCATTCAGAAACCGGCGTCGGCAAAGTTGTATTCGCCTCGCCGGCTGCCAACATCAACCGCACTCTGGACGCCAGATGCGTTGATAGCGGAAACTTGCCACCGGGATAACTCGGAATGATCGGGTCCCGTGAAAATGCTTTCGAGACATAGAGTTCCGTCTCTCGCATTCCCTCACAGCGCAAAACCTGGCCGGCGAAGACAAAGGCATCTCCGAGCTTGAGCTCACCGGCGAAGTACTCATCGATTTCCCCGAGAACCTTGCCGCCAGACAGTGCTTTGGGTCGTCCGGATTTTGCACTTCCTTTGCGCCCGATCAGACGAACCTTGATCATCGGTGCATCGACAATTGTACCGATGTTAAGCCGGTGTTGCTGCGCCAAGCGTGGATGCGCGAGCCTCAGCGTCCCATCATCCTCAAGCCGGAGCCGTGCAAACCGTTCATAGGATCGCAGCGCGTATCCGCCTGTACGAACAAACTCGATCACCCGGTCAAAATCTTCCCGCGAAAGGCTTACGTACGGCGACGCCGAGCGCACTTCCGCGAAAAGCACGTTTGGATCAAAGGGACCTGAGCAGGCGACACACATGACATGCTGCGCAAGCACATCCAGTGTACCGGTTCGGTTGAGCACGGCATCTTGCGTTCCATCACGCGCCGCCTCAAGCGCGGCACGACACTCCAGCACCTCAAATCGATTGGCAGGCACCAGCATCGCTTTTGATGGCTCATCGAGACGGTGGTTGGCTCGTCCAATACGCTGGATCAGACGGCTTGCACCCTTCGGCGCGCCGACATTGATGACCAGGTCGATATCACCCCAATCAATACCGAGATCCAATGTTGAGGTGCACACGACAGCCTTGAGGGCGCCAGCCGCCATGGCTGCCTCAACCTTGCGGCGCTGACCAACGTCGAGGGAACCATGATGGAGACCAATGGGCAGATCATCATCGTTGATCCGCCAAAGCTCCTGAAACAAAAGTTCCGCCTGGCTCCGTGTGTTGACAAAGAGCAGCGTCAGACGGTGTGCTTTGATCTGTGCGTAAAGATCAGGAACCGCGTAACGCGACGTATGTCCCGACCACGGCAAAGCTTCCTCGGTCTCAAGAATGTTGATTTCAGGTGCAACGCCGCCCGCGACCTCGACCAGGTCTGCCAAATGAATTGTCGTTTCAGGTTCAGCCTGCTCCACGAGAAAGGCCCGCAGTTCACTCGGCCGCGCAACAGTGGCTGACAGGCCAATACAAAGAACACCCGGTGCCAACCTGCGCAGGCGCGCCAAGCCCAACGACAACAAGTCACCGCGCTTCGTGGCCGTCAACGCATGAAGCTCATCCAGCACGATCGTCTTGAGATCAGCAAACAGGTAGGCCGCATCCTCATTACTCAGAAGCAGCGCCAATTGCTCGGGTGTTGTCAGAAGGATATCTGGTGGTCGCGTTCGCTGCCGCTGCCGCTTAGCGGCCGATGTATCACCGGAACGCGTTTCAACGCTGATCTTGAGGCCCATTTCCTCGAGTGGCGTGGTCAGGTTGCGCGCCACATCAACCGCCAACGCCTTCAGCGGCGACAGATAGAGTGTATGGAGCCCCGCACCCTTGCGCTCCGCCTGCTCAGTCGGTTCAATTAAGTCTGACAGTGAAGGGAGAAAACCAGCCAGGGTTTTACCGGCACCTGTTGGCGCAATCAGGAGCGTTGGTTGACGCGAACGCCCTTGCTCAATCAGCCGAACCTGGTGTGCTCTGGCCTCCCAGCCACGGCTTGAGAACCATTGCTCAACAACATCAGGGAGTAACGCCTGCCCCGAGCGCTTACGACGGGACTTAGCCGACGCCTTGCGCGCAGGCTTCTTCGCTTTCTTACTCACTTGCGTCATGCGGCAATCAGCACTTCCTGAGATCGGGCCCTAAACTCGCACTCCTAAACGGAACATGCTAGATCAACCGCAAATTACCAGTGCGGATGAGACATAGCCGCCGAAAACGTTTTGAACTGACCAAGGAAGACAGCCATGGAACGTTGGTTGGGTGGGAATCCGCTTGGAGTGGCGCTTCGCCTCATTATCCTGTCCATCGTCGTGGGCATCGTGCTGTCGGCAATGGGCATCACACCCCAGAACGTCCTCTATAAGCTGCAACTCTTTATCAAGCGCATTTATGATCTGGGCTTTGGCGCCATAGATTGGGTCATCGGCTACTTCATCATCGGAGCAATTGTGGTCATTCCAATCTGGCTCATCGTACGACTGGTGTCTGGATTGCGCGGAGGCGATGACAATCCAAGGTCATAGCTCCGAGGCCAATGCGCACCCGGAACAGCCTCTTCTGCGCCAGCGCGATGTTCTCGCGATTGCAGTCCCCATTACACTGTCGAACGCGACCGTCCCACTCATTGGTTTCGTCGATGCCACGGTCATTGGGCAGCTCGGTCAGGCCCATCTCCTAGGCGCCGTCGCGTTGGCTGCTACCGTCTTCAATTTCATGTACTTCGCGTTCAATTTTCTGCGCATGGGCACGACAGGGCTGACAGCGCAGGCCGTGGGGGCCGACAATCAACCTGAGATCGCCGCCAGCCTTGCCCGTGCGCTGCTGATGGCTGCCGCTATCGGGCTCGGATTGATTGTCCTGCAAGCGCCGATCACCAGCCTTGCACTCAATCTTCTGGGTGCATCGGACCGTGTTTCCGATCCAGCCGCCACCTATATCGAAATACGCATCTGGGCCGCCCCTGCCGGCCTGGCCAACTTTGCTCTTCTTGGTTGGTTCATAGGTTTGAGCCGGGCCGACATCGCCTTCTATCTGCAGCTGCTTCTCAATGGCATCAATATCGCATTGTCATTGCTGTTCGTTATGAGCTTTGAGTGGGGCGTACCTGGCGTCGCGGCAGCTGCCCTTATCGCAGACTATGCGGCAGCTGTTGTCGGACTATTCCTCGCGGCAAACGAGCTGAGCCGCCGTAGCGCAACAACCAACGTTCAAGCTATCCTTCAGGTATCACAACTACGGCGCGTTTTTGCTGTCAGTCGTGACATCTTCATTCGAACTCTCAGCGTGCAAATCGCGATCACGTTTTTCGTCGCCCAGGGTGCCCGATCCGGCGATGTCACGCTCGCTACCAATGCTGTACTTTTCAATCTCGTATTGATCACCATCTACATGATCGATGGTTTTGCCTACGCCGTAGAAACACTGGTTGGGCAATCGGTCGGGGCGGGGCGGAGGCAGAGATTTCGCGACGCTATACGGCTCTCAACGATCGGGGCCGTTGTTGTGAGCTTGGTCCTTTCGGTAGGACTCTGGCTCCTTGGCGCATGGATCATAGACTTCATGACGACAAGCACCGAAGTACGCGAAGCATCGAGAATCTATCTTGTCTGGGCTGCAATCCTTCCGTTGACCAGCATCTGGTGCTTCATCCTGGACGGCATTTTCATTGGCGCAACAGCAACGGCAACCATGCGCAACATGATGATTGTCTCGATGATCGCGTACTTTGCAGCGTGGGCCGTCTTTGAGCCGATCTGGCAAAACCACGGACTATGGTTATCACTGCATGTGTTGTTTATCGTTCGAGCCGTGACTTTGGCGTACGCACTCCCCAGCCTTGAACGACAATTGTTCGAGCGGTCGATCAAGGTCGAGCATTAGCAGATCTGCGCTTGTAGGATCTTCGGGCAATGACCAGCATCCTTCCGGCTTGGATGACTTGCCAGTTACTCTAGTCGATCGCCAACGGAACTTCCGACCATTCCTCGGCCCGCCGTCCGGCCAGTTCACCAATGCTTTGCACACCGGCTTCTTGCGCGGCCGTCTGAAGTGCAGAGGTTATTCGGCCAACGAGACTTGGCCCTTCGTAGACCATTCCGGTGTAGAGTTGGATGAGCGATGCCCCAGCTTCGATCTTTTGCAGAGCCGTCTCGCCGCTGGAAATACCGCCGATACCAATCAGTGGAACGGAACCGCTGGTTAACTGATAGACCCGTGCCAGCATCGCCGTGGACCTCCGAAACAGAGGCTCGCCTGACAACCCACCGGCTTCCTCACGATGAACGGCGCCCAATGACGCCGGACGTGCGAGTGTCGTGTTGGAAACGGCAACAGCATCAACGCCTCTGGCGACAAGGCGCTCACAGATCGCGGGCAAATCCTCCTCGGCCACATCAGGTGCAATCTTCACCGCAACAGGGACACGGCGATCATTGGCTTGCGCCGCCATATCGTCCCGTGCCCCAAGCACGCGCTCCAGCAAATCATCGAGAACCTTTGGTGCCTGTAGATCGCGCAGGCCCGGCGTGTTTGGAGACGAAATATTGACCATGAAATAGCTGGCAAGCTCGTAGAAGCGACGAATACCCGTCACGTAATCTTCAACCATATCAGCAGCATCTTTGTTAGCGCCAATGTTGACGCCGATGAGCCCGCCGCCGGTGTGCTGCGTCAATTTATCGAACGCGTGGTCATGTCCCTTATTGTTAAAGCCGAGCCGATTGATCACGGCCCGATCGTTGATCAATCGAAAAATTCGTGGCTTCGGATTTCCTTGTTGAGGCAGCGGCGTCACCGTTCCAATTTCGCTGAAACCAAAGCCGATCTTGTGCAGGGCGGAAAACACCCGTGCGTCCTTATCGAAACCGGCTGCGATCCCAACAGGATTCGGAAAACTGAGGCCCATCACCTGCACGGCCAATTCTCCGCCACGGCCGCCCACGTTGGCAGGATGCAGTCCACGTTCCAGCGCCCGAAGCGTCATCTCGTGCGCACGCTCCGCCTCAAACGCGAGAAGCATCGGTCGGGCAAGGTCAAAAACACCGTTCAACATGAGACAACCCGCCCAGGAATGATTGGCACCCCAGTGTCGTCGCACATGAGCGGTTCCTCCCAACGCGCCAATTCCGTCTTTAGTGCACCGTAGAGATGCGGAAACAGATCACCTCCTCGTGATCGCTCCCACTTCAATTCACTCCCCAGATCATCGCCACAGATCGCAACAAGCAAAAGGTCGGTTTGTCCTCGGAAGTGCTTGGCGGCCGTCTCCTGCACCTGGTGTGCAGCGGAAAAGTGAATGAAACCATCAGCAAGGTCCACGGCGGAGCCTTCGAACGTGCCAAGGTCCACAGCGGCCTGCCACTCCTCACGAGGGCAGATCTTGTAGATCATTTTGTTGCTTTCAATGCTCATCGACGCTCCGAATGTTGCGCTTCAAGCGGCCATCAATATGCAATGCCGCAGATTCAGCTCGGCAAAGAGCATGAAATGCAGTTGTTCTGCAATTCCGCTTTTTATCTTCCGACAGCAGCGCTAAAGTATCCGTCGCTGTTGCATACTCAGCGACGCGCTATTTTTCGGATCTGCGGCATATTTTGATGTTGCTGTGATCGGAATTTCGGGCGAAAGCTCTCCGCTTTCACGTCGCTGACCCGCTATTTGACAGCCCAGCGAGTTCTCTTCGGCAACCCCTATATTGGAAGGTTCTACCGCATTGCCTGATGCATCATCAGCCACCGATTATCTCCAAGTCTCCGTCAAGACGGTTCAAGAACATTTTTCTGGTGAACTCCTTTATAATTTGCCCTGGTTCCAGCGCTCATATGCCTGGCAGGAAGAAAATGCGGCCCGGCTGCTGCACGACATTGTCGAAGCTAGCAGCGCCGCGCGGGGTCGTTATTTTCTCGGCCACGTCATGCTTGCTCTTCCCGAGGGCACGACCAATGCAGCCATCATTGATGGCCAGCAGCGCATGCTGACCTTGACGATACTGTTCGCCCTGTTGCGCGACAGAGCACCATCTGAGAAGGACGCCCAGGAGCTCGATCGCCTGATCAGCTTGGAAGGCAGCACAACATACCGGGTCACACCACAACCTGCGTATGCAAAAACCTTTGCGACCTATGTTCAAGAACCGCAGGGCACCTCACAGGAGTTGCAGGATGACGTTCTCGAATACCTCGAGTGCGAACGCAACTTTCTCAACAATCGCGACCAACTGAAACTGGCGCTCGATGAGCTTGTCGCAGATAGCGATGCCTGGTTTAGACTCAAGGACTTCCTTACTGAGCGCTGCACGCTCGTGATTGAGACTGTGACCGATGAAGACGAGGCGTGGGAGATGCTCTCCATCGAGGAGACCACCGGACTCGGCTTCCATTCCAGCGAACGGTCCAAGATCGCCATCGTATCCGCCATGCCGCGTGAGGAGCACGAAAAGGCCGGCGAGAACTGGGACATCTGGCAGGCGCGATTAGGTGCCGAAGGGATGTCAAAACTGCTTGGCCATGTTCGGCTTCTGCGCCATGGCAAACGTTCCTCAAAGCCAGTAGAGCAGGGTTTGATCGAGCTCTACAAGCTCAACAAAAACGGATTGTCGTTCGTTGACTCGGTTCTCATTCCGCAATCTGAGAGATACTACTCATTGTGTATCGAGCCGATGGATACGGCTCAGTCGAAGTTGAGCACGGCAATTACTGAGCCTCTGCAGTATCTGCGTTGGCTGGAACGTGAACCCTGGGTCCCGCCGGCGTTGAATTGGTTGCAACACCGGGGCAACTCAGGCCCCGAAACAGAGTTCTTCTTCAGGCAACTCGATGGCCTTGCCTGGATCATGCGAATTGCAACCCGGGATCCAATCGAACAAGAGCGCAGGTTTCTGCGCATAGCCAACGCCATCAGCTCTGACAAATCGATACAGGAGATCGATGAGCTGAGAATTGACAGTAAGATCCTCAAGGCAGCGTCTGACAACCTCCTGAGCAAAACGTTCTTTGATAAGTCCTGCTCGCGTCTGGTGCTCCGCCGCCTATCCGACATGCTCGGGCGCGACCCCGGCCCAATCAACGGTGACGGCGCAACTGTCGAGCACGTCTTGCCGCGTCGTCCTGCCAAAGGCACCGGTTGGTTCAACGATTTCAAGAATAAGTCGGTGATCGACGACCATGTCCACAGGCTAGGAAATCTGGCAGTTCTTTCATTCACCTCGAACCAGAAAGCAGGCTCCTTGAGCTTCGAGGACAAGCAACCCGTTCTCGCTGAGTCAGGCCTTTCATTAGCCGAGCAAATCGCTGCGATTAACAGTTGGCAGCCTCAAACAATCATTCAGCGTAGCGTCGCTCTCGCGTCCGAGCTGCTCGCGCAATGGGACGTGGAGCTTGTCCAGAACTAGCCGCGATACAATATCGTCCTATGCAAGTGCCCAACGGCAAACGAGCCACCTGAGGAAACAAGGAACAAAGCTGCCAATATGAAATTTGATGATGCAAAGCCAATTCTCGTGTTTGGCGGCCCGTACTCAAATCTGCAGGCGACGCAAGCCATGCTGCAAGAGGCTCAACGATTGCAACTTGGGCCCGAGCAGATCATCTGCACCGGCGATGTTGTGGCCTACGCGGCAAACCCGGAAGAAACCACCAAGCTCATTCGCGAATGGGGCATCCATGTCGTGGCCGGCAATTGCGAAGAGCAGCTCGCCGAGGGGGCTGAAGATTGCGGATGCGGTTTCGAGGAAGGTTCAGTCTGCGATCTTCTTTCCCGCGGCTGGTATCCTTTCGCGTTATCTCAAATTTCTGCCGAGTCTCAACAATGGATGGCAGATCTGCCCAAGTCGATGAGATTTAATTACTGCGGACTTGACGTCCATGTGCTGCATGGCGGGCGCGCTCAGACCAACAAGTTCATCTTTGGCTCAGATGAGGAAGTTCTTGAAGAGGAGACGGAGGCAATCGATGCCGACCTTGTCCTCGCCGGTCATGCCGGCATTCCCTTCATCAGCCGAACCAAGCGCGCAACCTGGTTGAACGCCGGTGTGATCGGGATCCCGGCCAACGATGGCACGCCGGATGTCTGGTACGCGCTCCTCGAGCCGACAACTTCCAAACAGCAAATCCAAGTTTCACTGAAACGATTGGCTTACGACCACATCTCGGCGGCCGCAGCCATGCGTAAGTCAGGCCACGCCAACGGATATGCTCGCTCGATCGTCACTGGCGTATGGCCCAGTCACGACATCCTACCGCAAGTGGAGTTGGGTCAGACGGGCAAAAAACTCCGGCAGAAAACTCAGAGAATTTCCGCCCCTGAGAAGCGCGCCCGCGCAGTTGCCTAGTGCATCAAACGTTGAATCTGAGCCACTTGTTTCGTTAGGACTTAGTGCCCAATGCTGCTCGCCGTAGACGATAGAGCAGCCAACAATCAACCGGCACCGCTGAGATTCCGAACTGTTGCCCGTGGCTCTGGGTTGACGCCCCTGGCTCCGTCGCGATTAAAATGAATGAGACACGCGGCACTCTCTAACAAAGAGGCGAACAGAAATGACCGAACAATTCGATCCAGCCCAGCATTACGTCATGCCGCAGCGCTACTTCGATGACTTCGAGGTCGGTGAGATTTTTCGTGCGCCTTCCCGCACGATGACGGACGCCTACTTTCAGGTATTCCAGGCAGCATCTGCCGACAATCATCCGATTCACTACGATCGTGAATACTGCGCACGCAACGGCCATCGTGATCTGGTCGCCCACGGTTTCCAGGTCCTGATCCAGACCTGTCCGGGCTCCACAACACTGGTCCATCAGATTGACGAAGCGATCATTGCATTCACTGAACAGTCATCACGTTTTCTTGCGCCCGTATACGCCAACGACACGGTTTATCCGGCGCTAACGATCACTGACCTCAAGACGCAGCGCACCACAGGTGTGATGACTTTACGTGCGACTGTTCACAACCAGAACGGTGAGTTAGTGATGGATGGTGAGCATAAACTCCTCATTCGCCGGCGACCCACTGAGACCACCAAGTAAGTCAGAGGCCACGCCACAAGAACAACGAAAAAGACGTCCCATTGGCCTTCCTTAGCAACCAGTTCTCTCACATCAATCTGCGCGCAAGCGGCCCGGCCTTCCTCGTTGGCATGGGCCATGGCGCCACCCACTGGGTGCTGGCCGCGTTCTACGTCGTACTTCCATACCTGTCGAAAGATCTCGGGCTCAGCTACACCCAAGCCGGCGCGCTCGTCTCTCTGTTCCATGCAGCGTCTTTCATTGCCAATCTTGGCAGCGGCGCGGTCGTCGATATCGCTGGCCGACGCGTCTTGGTCCAAGCGCTATCGCTCATTATCGGTGCCCTAGCACTCATTGCGGTTGGCTATTCTTCAGGGCTTGCCGGGTTACTCCTGCCGATTATCCTGATCGGACTGACCAACAACCTTTGGCACCCAGCTGCCATATCTTTTCTGTCCCGCGCCTTCCCAAAGACACGCGGCTTTGCGTTATCAATCCACACCTTGGGAGCGACCTTCGGTGACATGTTGGCGCCACTGGCTGTTGGCGCGCTCCTGACGACTATGACCTGGCGCGATAGTACGATTGTCTCCTCGATACCAGTCTTTGCCGTGGCAGCTATCTTGTTGTTCTCGCTCCGCGAGACCGACAACGAGGCAGCACAAGGCAAAACCAAGGAACGTAGCAAATCCTATGTCTCCGGCGTCGTTGATCTGCTCCGCAACAGAGCCGTCTTATCGCTCTGCCTCATGGCCGGCTTCCGGTCCATGACGCAGAACGGGCTCCTGGTGTTCATCCCACTCTATTTGGTCAGTGTCTTAAAGGTGAGCCCGGTTACACTCGGGTTTGCCCTGGCTGTGTTACAGGCGGGCGGCATTCTGGCCGGCCCAATTGCCGGTGCCTGGTCAGATCGTGCGGGCCGCCAGCCGGTTGCTCTCATTTGCCTCGCTGCAACCACGGTTGCCATTATGGGATTTGCATTTGTGACTTCGCTGCCGGCGTTCATAGTCTTGGTCTTCGTGCTCGGCTTCGCATTATTCTCGGTCCGGCCAGTCATCCACAGCTGGACGATGGATCTTGCCGATGACGCTATGGCGGGCACAGCGGTCAGTGTCCTGTTTGGCGCACAAACGGCTTTCACGCTCGCCGTACCGACCATCGGTGGCCTGATTGCGGACCAGTGGGGCCTGCACACCGTGTTCTACTTGCTGGCAGCAACCTCATTGATTGCAACCGTCATTACCTACACGTTGCCCGACGTCAAACGCACCTGACCACACACAGCGCAAGACCCATCATCCAGTGAATTTTCGGCTTCCAGGCAGGAATTCACCCATCTCTGGCTTGCATCCCGCTGTAAGATTGCATTCAATCCGTCAGAGTCTCGAGCAGGAGGAAGCCATGGCCATCGAAATTCGACAAGTCCACGATGTGTTTGCCGGGGAGGTTTCCGGTATTGACCTGACGAAACCGCTCTCGACCGATGACGTTGCGGCGATCGAAGCCGGCATGGACAAATACGCTGTTCTGGTGTTTCGAGAGCAGAACATCACGGATGAACAACAGATCGCGTTTTCGAAGAATTTCGGTGAGATCGAAATGAAACTGGGCGGCAATATCCGCGCCGAGACCCGTGTCAACGAACTCATCAACGACGTGTCCAATTTGGACAACAACAATAAGCCATTCGACCGCGAAGATCGGTTCCGATATTTCAATCTCGGCAACCATCTCTGGCACTCAGATAGTTCGTTTCGCGCAGTCCCCGCCAAGTACTCACTGTTATCCGGTCGCAAGATACCAAGCGAAGGTGGTGACACGGAATTTGCTGACATGCGGGCCGCATACGATGCCTTGGACGAAAAGACCAAGGCCAAGATTGAAGATATGGTTTGCGAGCATTCACAGATCTATTCGCGGGGCAAACTGGGCTTCACTTTCAATGACGAAGAAATTGACCTGATGAAGCCGGTCCGACAAGCAATGGTCCGCACCCATCCGGTCAGCGGCCGCAAGTCGGTTTATCTTTCAGCCCACGCGGGCGCTGTTCTAGGCATGCCGCTGCCGGAAGCCAAGCTCTTCCTGATGAACCTGATTGAGTTCGCAACTGAGCGCCGCTTCGTTTATTCCCACAAGTGGACGCAGTATGATCTTGTCATTTGGGACAACCGCCAGGTCATGCACCGCGCCCGCGGCTACGATGAAACGCAACCGCGCGACATGCGCCGCACAACGATTGCCGGTGAAACCATGACAGCGGCCCAAGAAGCCGCCTAGCAAGCACAGCTTAGGCGAAACGAAGACTTCGCTCGTTTCAAGCAAGGAGTGAGAGACCAGTGTCTCAGACAGTTCCTCCCTTTGGGCCGATTAGCGGCCTGAAGGTTATCGACTGTGCAACAATTCTCGCAGGACCGATGGCGGCAACGGCGTTCGGGGAATTCGGCGCGGATGTTATCAAGATCGAGCATCCGCAGGGCGATGCCTTGCGCGGCATGGGCCTCTCGAAAGACGGTCACGGCATGTGGTGGAAGGTGATTGGCCGCAACAAGCGCTCGGTCGTCCTCGACCTCAAGACACCCGATGGTGCTGAAGTCTTGAAAGCAATGGTCAAAGACGCCGATGTTTTCATTGAGAACTTTCGCACCGGCACACTCGAGAAGTGGGGCCTCGGCTGGGAAACGCTGTCCGAAATCAATCCACGTTTGGTCATGATGCGCGTCACCGGTTTCGGTCAGACAGGCCCTTACAAGCATCGCGCCGGCTTCGGAACTCTGGCAGAATCGATGAGCGGCTTCGCTCATATCACCGGTCAGGAAGACGGCCCGCCAACGCTGCCGTCGATCGGTCTGGCCGACGGCATCGCGGCCTACCACGGTGTCTTTGCTGCCATGTTCGCGATCTACGAGCGCGACGTCAAAGGCAGTGGCAAAGGTCAGTACATCGATATCTCTCTCTACGAACCTCTGTTCTCGTTGCTCGGCGCACAATCCAGCACCTATGACCAGCTCGGTGTTGTACAGAACCGCGCCGGCAATCGGTCAGTCAATAATGTGCCGCGCAACGCCTATCAAACCAAAGAGGGCCGCTGGGTTGCGATCTCCACATCAGCCCCCAGTATCGCGCGCCGCGTGATGGCACTCGTAGGTGGCAAGGAGTGGGCCGAAGACGAACGCTTTGCCACGCCGGCAGACCGCCGCAACAATGTCGACGAAATCGATGGCAAGGTTGCAGATTGGATCAAGGCCCGGCCGCTCCAAGAAGTCCTTGATGAGTTCGAGCGCGTTGAAGCAGCGATCGCACCGATCTACGCCGTCGACCAAATCTTTGAAGATCCGCAATACAAGGCGCGAGAAAGCGTCACCTGGGTCGAAGATGAAGACCTAGGCAAGATCGCGATGCAGAACGTATTTCCAATTCTCTCACGAACACCAGGCGGCATCACCCACGCTGGTCCGAGAATCGGCCAACACACGCGGGAGGTTCTCGATGAGATGGTCGCTACCGGCTCAATCACTGGTGAACTTGCTGACCGTGTCGAAGCAGAATTCAAACGACGAACCGCGAGCAGCTAAAATCCAAACCGCAGTTCGGCTCAAGGAAAGCGCAGCGTGACCAAACATATTGGCATTGTCGCCTGCTCGGCGGAAGGTGCTTCGCTATGCTATCGCACAATCTGCGTTGAAGGCTCCGAATTACTCGGCCCACATGCGCATCCAGAAGTTTCGATGCACACCCCGCCATTGGCGGACTATGTCGCGTGTCTCGACAAGGGTGACATTGAAGGTGTCGGCAATCTGATGCTGACGTCTTCGGAAAAGCTGGCTCAGATTGGGGCGGACTTTCTGATTTGCCCGGACAATACCATTCACCAGGCGTTCGATTACGTCTCTGAACGATCGCCACGGCCGTGGCTGCATATCGTTGATGCCGTCCAAGACGAAGCATCTCAGCAAGGCTTCAAAAAGCTTGGACTACTCGGGACAACATGGCTGATGGCCAGCAGCGTTTATCCTGCGAAGCTCACCCAACACGGCATCCAAGTCGAAATTCCGCCTGAGGATCAGCGCGCCGAACTCGGTCGCATCATCATGGATGAGTTGGTGAACAGCAAGTTCCTATCAGCCTCTATCGATTACTATCGTCGTGCAATCGATGATCTGAAGGCGCGCGGCTGTGATGCTGTAATTCTTGGATGCACTGAGATTCCACTCATCATCGACGAGACGAATTCTTCCCTGCCTATTCTGGATTCAACACGGCTCCTGGCGCGGGCAGCATTACGCAATGCAGTGTCCTAGAACGCTGTCTTTCCGGATGGGATAGCTGGACGCTTTTCCGGCGCCGAAGCGCAAGAAAGCGAACCTTGCTCTGCTTCAAAAACAGAGACCACCAGCAAGTTCAATCAAACGCCGTGCAGCTTCTTGAGAAAGGCGTACTGTGCATACGCGGACATCTTGATCAGCGCAGATTTACGATTTCGTCTTGCCGTAATCGACAGACCCGTAATCGCACAATTGCCTTCACGTTTCCGGATCGCGGCACACTCCCGCATGACTTTGCGATAGACCTTGCCACGACCGCGGATGGCCCGTGCGGTTGCTGTCTCGGGGACCTTGATGCGGGTTCCAATATCCCGGAACGACCAAGTCGCT
>JBCDBQ010000103.1:0-15751 GCA_039183375.1 Pseudomonadota bacterium | reverse complement strand
ACTCTAGACTCGTTCGCAAAGTCCGTAGCATCAATCCGGGCATTCCCGAGGTTTGCCGGGTTGATGCTACGATCGATCAAAATGTCGCTGTATTGAACTTGATTGAAGAAAGTAACAGCCGGAGACAACCGATACTTCGTATCATTGATTATGGCTTTGACACGATTGTCGAACACTGAACGCGAGGCATTGATTTCGTCGGTCCGATCATCCAGGTCGACATTGACTTCCGTCACCTCATTCGTCTGTGGGCTATTAGTGCGAACTTGAGTCAAAGTGGTTTTGCTCTCAAGCCCCGGAATAGCACTGGGTCTCCATAAGAATTTTAAGCGTGCATTTTTGAGCTTGTGATCCAGTTCAGCTCCGTCGCCGAGTCCGAATGACGGATTGGAAAACCGAACGAAGTTTTCCTGCTGGTTGAACTCCACTGCAAGACGTGCCGCGAGCTGGTTTGCAATCAGCGGGCCAGATGCAACCGCGGCGAGTCTCCGCCCTTCAAACGAGCTGATTTGTGCCAACGCAGCAACCTCAGGCGCAAACGTCGGATCTTTTGTTTTGACATGTATTGCTCCCGCGATGGCGTTGGCGCCCTGAGCGGTAGTTTGCGGGCCACGGAAGACTTCAATCGTTTCGACATCCCAGATCGAACTCGTTCCGTAAATTAGCTCGTTGTAAGAAATCATCCGACCATCGAACACAACGGACGCGCGTGGAACGACACCGGCGAAGAAGGCACCACCTCCGCGAACCGGTCCGCGAGCACCTTGGCCGCGAATAAACGGGCCAAGATCCGGGCCAGGTAAAACGACGTTCGGAACGTTTTCTATGACATCGTAGAGATCTGTATCTTCTGGTCGACGCTCAAGATCTTCAGCGGTAACCACTACTACTGACGATGCCGTATCAGCAACACTACGTTCGATCCGCTCACCCGTGACTACAATTCCGCTGAGCTCAATCTCTTGTGCCAAGACTGGCACCGCGACACAAATCATCGAAGTAGCCGCAGCTACCGACTTCAGCGTACGCACAACTGACATCGCTATTCCTCGTTGATAACTGCTAGCGACGCAGAAACCACTGATGTGGTAGGCTTGCGCCACACTAAGGATCATCTAACCTGTGATGCAAAGTTGAAGGCCAACAGCGACAATCATCCTGCGGAGGTCTTCGTAACTGCCTCACGAATAGATTGTTGTTGACTATATAATTCTAGATTTGGAGGTCCAGAATAATGTATATGACCATATACTTTTTTACGCAAGACAACGTGATTCCGTAACTTGTCTGCAACACCTAAAAAGGGCGGCAGGCAAAGATTGAATCGTGACCGCGTGCTCGATGCTGCGACGAAAGTCGCTCGCCGCGATGGCATCGAAGGCCTCAGCATTGCGTCCGTCGCCAAAGTTGCTGGCGTCACGCCGATGGCACTTTATCGCCATGTGAGTAACCGTGAAGATCTGGTGCAAGGGATCGTCAATCGTGCAGCGAGCAATATTGAATTTCCCGACGATTGCGCCGACGATCCGGCTTCAGAGATTGAGGCTGTCTTCTGCGCTTTCTACGACACTCTGTGCCGTGAAGATTGGCTTGTACCGCATCTGATATCAGGCCAGCGAGGGGGTGAGGCCGCTCTCCCACTAGTTGTGCGAGCGCTCCGAGCGTTCGAGGCTATTGGCCTCCCGAGAGGCCAAGTCTGGCATGCATGCGCTCCACTTGTGCACTACACCTACGGAGAAGTGCTTGCTCTTTCGACCCAGCAACGAGCGGCACGAGAGAGAGCCATTCAAAAGCCCTTCGAGACGGAGGCAGGGAATGCTATTCGAGATTTTGCGATGAACGCTGATCGAATTGACCCACGCAGCTGTTATCAGACGACCTTGCGTCGCTATCTAAAGGCAATCGTGGATGAGGTTGGGTAAAGAAGGCCGCTTATGGTTTGTCGGAGCGCGCCTCGAAACTTCATGCTAATATGGGATTGAAAACTGATTGGCTGGCGATGTCCGATGTAGACGAGATGCAGGCATGTCCGCAACTTGATCAAAGCCGCCGTGGTGCTCAGTAATTGCCTGCGTTGCGCTGGGAGCACCAGCTCACCGACTATCAGCTACGTGCCATATCCGCTTGGTCCACACTGCAGACATTCGGTTGCGCACAATGTGTTTCATGATATCTAGTCTACAGTTGCGCGTCCCTTTCGAATTGCCACTATGGGTATTGAGTACAAGGGCAGGGGTATTCCGATCTCACATTTGGCAGAATTCGGATGAATGTCGAGGTGCCAGTGGCTACAGTAGACTACAGGTTTGCGCGTCGGTCCGCAGTGCTTGGAAAGTCGGTTTACGACCATGCTGACGGCGTCATCACGCTGAGCGTTGGCTCAGCCTATCCTCCTATTTTGCCCGACCTCTCACGTGAAGCGGCCCAGTCCGCTCAGCAGTACGTCTCGGAGGTAATGCAATATGGACCGATTCTAGGGTTGTTGGATCTGAGGGAGTTGATTGCAGCGCACGTGGCCAGTGATGGAGTGAAATGCTCGCCGGACGAGATCATAATCTCGAATGGGGCGAAGCACGCCACAGATTTAGTTTGTCGCGTCTTTACGGATCCGGGTGACAAGATCATTGTGACGGCTCCAACCTATATGACAACCCTTCAGTGTCTGCGGTCGCATGACTTACAGTTTGTCACCATGCCACAAGATGAAAGCGGTATGAGAACAGATGTTTTGGAGCATCGCCTAAGAACTATGCGTCAGAACGCGGAGCCACTGCCTAAGCTGCTGTTCGACGTTCCAGATTTCCATAACCCCACCGGCATTACGATGTCGCTCGCTAGACGCAAAGATTTGTTGCGTTTGGCTGATGAATTCGGGTTTGTCATTATTGAAGACGATCCCTATCGCCAGATCCGGTTTGAGGGTGAGGCAATCCCCTCGATCAAATCTTTGGATGCAGCCGGCAATGTTATCGCCGTTGGCACCGTCTCTAAGATCCTCGCCCCAGGCCTGCGCATTGGCTGGGCAATTGCTCCGTCAGAGATCACCCGACGCATGGCGCTGCAAAAATCCGATGGTGGCTCCTGTCCCTTTACACAACGGATAGTCGCCAATGTGTTCCGGTCGAATAAACTGCGTGAACACATCGATTTGGTGACTACCACGATGCGCGAACACCGCGACGCAATGATCTCCGCACTCGCGGAGTATCTGCCAGAGGTTAGAGTGAGGCGCCCAGAAGGAGGGTACTTCCTTTGGGCCGAATTACCAGCGAGTGTGTCGGGAGACGCCGTCGCTGCTAAGGCAGTTGAACATGGTGTCGAAGTTGGAAGCGGGCGGCTCTGCTTTCCGCTGGAAGATCCAGGTAACTTTCTGAGGTTTTCTTACAGCTACGTAGATCCCGTTACGATCCGCGAGGGCATTCGAAGACTTGGAGGAGCTTACAAACAAGTGGTTGCTGCTTCTTGAGGGATGATTGGCGCAGCCTCCTGAACTAAATGAAGAAAACGCAACGGCTAGATGATCAATCTATTCAGATCGATGATGGATACAGGCTTACTTCTCGTTATAAAATCGCATTGATAATGGCCAGCTTAAGTAAGCATCTGAAAGTACCATCAGGCGGCCTCTGCCCATCTGGCTATGAGCGCACTTTGCTAAGCAGCAGTTGGCAATGTGCACTTTGAGGAATCTATGGGAGACGTTTAGTGCGCAGTTCAGATCACTGCAGCTCCACCACCTCCCCAACATGCGCCTTAGTGAATATTCGAACTGGGTACCGCTGGCAGATCCATAGCGTCGGAGGTCGACAGAACATCCGAAATCAAAAGGCAGCCAGGCTTGTGGGTAATCGCAATCTCAGGTTTGGCAGAGAGCAACGAATATTGCGGTGTGATTCCGCAACCCCAGAAGACCGGCAACTCGCCAGGGCGAACTGTAACTGGGTCGCCAACCAATGGCTGGTCAAGATCATGAATTCCAATCTCCGCGGGGTCGCCAATATGGATGGGCGTCCCGTGGGTTAGCGGAAAGCGGCTTGTGATCTCTATGGCTCTGATGGCGTCGCGTGCTCGGAACGGCCGCATCGAAACGCAAACATTGCCAGAGAACGGTCCAGACGAAACCAGCGGAATATTGGTCTGATACATCGGGACACAAACGTTTTCCGTATGGTGACGCAGCTCAAGGCCATCACGTATGAGAGCATCTTCGAATGAATATGAGCAGCCTATGACAAAGGTGACAAAATCATCGCGCCAAAGTTCACGAATGTCTGTGACCTCGTCGACAAGTTCACCGTGGCGCCAAATCCGATAACCGCCGATGTCTGTGCGCACATCGATGTCCAGGCCCAGTGTCGGCAGTGATGGATCCCCTTTGTTGGAGACTGCGATAAGCGGGCAGGGTTTTGGATTGCGTTGACACATCGTGAGAAAGTCGAGCGCGAGTTCTCCCGGAATGATCACCGGGCTGCCCTGTACGTAACCGGCCGCAACACCCGTGGTCTGCGTGAACGGTGCCACCTCACTGGTCCGGTACTGAATGCGCGCGGCGTGGCCAGTCGCGACGGATGATGGGTTGGGATGAAAGACTAGAGCGTTGCGATTGTCGGTGGTTGTCATCACAGAAGTTCCGTTCTCATAATCAACTTTGGTGCCATTGTCAGAGTCTGCAGCTGTTCCCAGCAAACGTGCTACTCACTTCGCCTGCTTGGCGATTGCGTTTCATTATTTCACTTCATTTCAATTCGCGGGCGCGATGTCCATCAGGGTCATAAAAGCTCCTGAGAGATGCTTTGACCGCATGTCGTTGCAATGCAATTTCAACCTCCCAGCGTGAATTGGCAAGTGCATCCTGAAGTTTACTGCCAGCAAGCCGGACAAACCCAATGCCGACTGAGGCACCGACGGAGTGCCCATAAGATACTGACATGACCTGGCCGACATAATTTCCATCAACGACAATTGGTTCGGTCCCAAGAAGAAGTGGTTCTGGAGCCGTCATTACGAGATTGACACGGCGACGTCGCGACCCTTCGGATTGCTGTTGCAGCAGCGCTTCACGACCCACGAACGCAGTGCGCGACTTGAGTTTTGTCGCGAAGCTCATACCTGCGATCAGTGGTGTCTCATCCGGTCCAATGTCGTGCCCCCACGAACAGAAGCCTTTCTCTACTCGGAGCGACTCAAGTGCAAACGCGCCGACGTTGGTGACGCCGATACTCTCGCCTTCACGTAAGACCGCTTGGAAAAGCGGAAGAGCAGCTTCGGTTGGAACGTAAATCTCCCAACCCAGTTCTCCGGTGTAAGACAACCGGGCCGCGCGTGCGACAGTTCCGCAGATCTCAACCTCACGATGGGTCTTGAAAGGAAAGGCGTTGCCGCCCCAATCTTCTGGGCTTAGCTTTTGCAGCAACTCACGTGATCGCGGCCCGGCTATACTCAACACACCCCACGCACTGGTCACGTCAGTGATTGTGACAAACTCTGACGGCAAGACGGACGACTTTAACAAGTGCTGATCGCGTCTTGGCTGAGCTGTGCCTGTCGTCAATTGAAATTCGTCACCACTCAATCGCATGACAACGACATCACTTTCATAGCCGCCGCGATGATTGAGGATTGGTGAATACGTCAAATGTCCGACAGGCAATGCAACATCGTTGGCGCAAACTCGTTGAAGAAAGGCCTCAGCATCGCGTCCCTGAACCAGAAGTTTGCCGAGAGTCGATTGGTCGATCACACCAACCCCTTCGCGCACTGCACGGTGTTCATGCGCGACCTGCGCAAACCAGGCTGGTCGGTCGAAAGTCAGCTCGGGTTGGATATCCTTACCCTTCGGTCGGAACCACGCGGCGCGCTCCCAGCCGGAGCGCTCGACGAAGTGCGCCCCTTGCGCCTCCAGTTCGCGATGGAGCGGCGTCAAGCGGAGGTTGCGCCCGGTGGCAAAAGTGCGGGCGGGGTAACCGATGTCATAGTGCGCTGAAAGGTTTTCTGCGGCCCTGTCGGCCAGAAGCCGAAGGTTATTGCGCATGCCAGCAAAGCGGCGCACATCGACACTTGTCAGGTCGAGCGATGGCGCTCCTTCGATGATCCACTCGGCAAGCGCCCGTCCTGCACCGCCACCGCTCGCCATGCCGACCGAGTTCATCCCGCAACACAGATAAAAGCCGGGTAGCTCCGGTGCTTCGCCTAATAGGAAACTGTTGTCGAGAGTGAAACTTTCTGGACCATTGAGCAGCATCCGAACTTCCGCCGTCTCCAATGCCGGAATACGGCGCAAGGCGCCCTCCATGATGGGTTCGAAGCGTTCCCAGTTCTCGTCGAGCAAATCAAAAGAGAAATCTGCCGGGAGCTGGTTCAGCGAGACTGGCGCGGCGTTCGGTTCGAAGCAACCGACCATGAGACCGCCGGCCTCGTCACGGATGTACATGTGATTGTCGTGATCACCCAGAATCGGCATCGCGTTATAGATGCCATCGAACGGCTTGGTGATCAGGGCGTAGTGCTCGCAGGCGTGGAGCGGTACTGCAACACCAGCGCGCTTAGCCAGATCATGTGACCATAGCCCGGCGCAGAGAACCACCTTCTCGCAGACTATCGTGCCTGCAGTAGTCCGAAGCGCATTCATCCGGCCGTTGGTCATCTCAAAATCTAGGACGGCTGTGTCCTCGAAGAGCTTTGCACCATGCATTCGCGCGCCCTTGATCAAGGCAGCGAGCGTATCCATCGGACTAACGCGCCCGTCGCTTGGTGAGTGGACGCCGGCAATGACATCTCTTGTTTCAGCGATTGGCCAAAGCTCTTGTACCGTGGTGCGATCAACTTCGTGAGCTTCTATCTCGAATGCGCGTGCCAGAGACGCTTGACGACGGATGTGCATGAGGCGATCTGGATTGGTCGCGATGCTGAGGCTGCCGCAGGACATCCAACCAGTCGACTGGCCCGTCTCGGCTTCCAGTGATTGGTACAGTTCAGCGCTATAGCGAACCAGCTGCGTGAGACTGTTGGTCGATCGCAGCTGACGCACCATCGCTGCTGAATGCCACGTCGTGCCACTGCCAAATTTCGAACGCTCCAGCAGGACGACATCGCGCTTTCCGAACTTGGCGAGATGATAGGCCGTTGAGCAGCCAATAATGCCGCCGCCAATGACGACGATCTCCGCGTGACGGGGAAGTGCTGCCTGCATCTAACGGACTCGCTCGAACAGTTTCCTCTTGCACCGATGCAGCGATTGGTACATATGAACCAAATACTAGTCAATATGGAACGTTTGATCCGCACCGTTAAGCAGACGAATCGAGGTCATGGAAAACTCCGTTAGCGCCGAGAATAGTCAGCCGAACAGCATCATTGATCGCCTGCAAGCGAGTTATGGCGCAATGTCACCGCGTGTGCGCCAAGCCGCGCGCTATCTGATGGACAACCCCAACGAGATTGGCGTGAGTTCAATGCGCCAGATCGCTTATGCCGCAAATGTGCCGCCCAATACGCTCGTGCGGGTAGCAAAGGCGATCGGCCTTGACGGCTATGAAGAGCTTCGTCATCCATTTCGCGAAGCCCTGAAGCGTGGTGGCGACAGCATCCCGGATCGCGCGAGGTCGTTGCAAAAGGCTTCACGCTCCGGGCGTCACAATGATCTTTTTCAGCAACTCTCCGAGTCGTCTGTTGCGAACGTCGAAACACTGTTTGCCCAAATGTCCATCACCGACTTGAGAGAAGCAGCGCGCCTGATCATTAAAGCGCGCAACGCCTGCGTGCTTGGCATGGGCGGTTGTTACTCTGCGATGCAAGGTTTCTATTACGTTGGTCGTATGGCGCTGCCCAACCTGTCCTTCACGCCACAACCCGCCAGTACGCCACTTGATGATGTCGCGCGGCTTGGGCCCAAGGATGTCTTGTTTGCAGCGACCTATTACCCTTACCGAAGAGAGGCCGTCGAGACGGCGCTTACTGCCAAGGCCCGCGGTGTCAAACTGATCGCCATGACCGATAGCAGATCGTCGCCTATTGCGGCGGACGCAGACTTATTGCTCTTGGTGCCAACGACGACGCCGCAATTCTTTCCATCTACGCTTGCAATGGTGGCTTTGCTGGAAAGTCTGCTCGCATTCATTGTTTCAGAGACTGGAAATGATGCCGTCGCGAACATTGAATCCTTTGATGAAGAGAGACGAACGTCTGGCATCTACTGGCCAGACGACCGAGTTTAGATCGCGGGTTAGGTGAAAGAGCGTTCATTCCGCATGTCACGATCAGACAAAAACGGCGACGTAGTCCTCGGCATTGATGTCGGTGGGACATTTACCGACATTTTGGCAATCGATCGGGTCAACGGCAGTATCACGGCGGTCTTCAAGGTCCCGTCTACGCCTTCCAATCCTGCTGATGGCGCCATTACAGGCGTTGATCGATTCATTGAGCGAACCGGCGACCGAGCCGCAGCCGTTTTCCACGGCACGACGGTTGGCACAAACACGTTGATTGAAAAGCGTGGGGCACGGCTTGCGCTCATCACAACCAAAGGCTTTCGCGATGTGCTTGCTCTGCGCCGGCAGGCACGACCCCGTCTCTACGACCTCAAGCCGGTTGTCTCCGAACCACTGGCAAGCCGTGAATTGCGCTTCGAAGCAGATGAACGGATGTTGTTTGACGGCACGGTTCAAGCAGTCTTGTCGGATGGCGAGGTCGATCACCTGATTGAAGCTGTCCGCCGCTCTAATGCCGACGCAGTAGCCATTAGTCTGCTGCACGCTTACGCGAACGATCGCCATGAACGCCAGTTGGCTGAGGCGATCCAGAAGGAACTTCCGGGTGTCTACGTCACTATTTCGAGTGATGTTAATCGCGAGTTCCGTGAATTCGAACGCACCAGTACGACTGCCGTTAATGCCTACATTGGTCCGGCCGTCGCCCACTACGTTGAATCACTCGAAGTGCAATTGAGCCACCGCAACATCGACAGCCTTGCCATCACGAAGTCTAACGGCGGCCTCACGTCATCGACCAATGCAAAGCGCTACCCCGTCCATCTCATTGAGTCCGGACCGGCGGCCGGTGTCATTGCCACAGCGGCTTTAGGACGAGCCGAAGGCTACGAGAACCTGATCGCTTTTGACATGGGTGGTACGACAGCAAAAGCAGGAGTCGTACTAGACGGCCACCCGCGGCTTAGCACCGAGTTCTACGCCGATCGGTTTGTCGATGGTCGAGACGTCGGTGGTTACCCGATCATGAGCCCGGTGATCGACATCATCGAGATCGGTGCCGGTGGCGGCTCACTCGCCCGTGTGGACCGTGCTGGCATCATCAAGGTTGGACCGGAAAGTTCTGGCGCGGTGCCAGGTCCGGCCGCCTATGGCAAAGGCGGCGAGAGACCGACGGTTACGGACGCGCACGTTGTACTTGGTCATATCGCAACTGATGGCTTCGGCAATGAGGATGTCGGGATCTTCCCTGACTGCGCCGAAATGGCCATCCGTCAGCATCTTGCGGAACCCATGGGATGGTCGGCTACAGAAGCGGCACTTGGAATCCTCAAGCTGGCGAACGCTAACATGGCAGAGATGGTTCGCCTCGCTACGTTGCGCCGCGGTCTCGATCCCAGGGACTTTGCCCTTGTCGCGTTTGGTGGCGCAGGCCCGCTGCACGCCGCAGAGCTTGCTCGCGAAGTCGGGATCCCGAAAGTTATCGTGCCGGTCTATCCGGGCCTTTTCAGCGCCATCGGAACAATCCTTGGCGAGCGCCGTCACGACCTCGTCCAAACCCACTTGAGCCGTGTGACCGAGATCGACACCGACAAACTCAGCGAAGGATTCGGCGATCTCGAAAAGAAAGCCATGGAGTTGATGCAGGCAGAAGACGTCGCAAGCGATACCGCGCTGGTTCTTGAGCGTAGCATCGATCTGCGCTTTGAAGGGCAGTTATTTGAGCTGAACATCGATGTCGCCGCGATAGCAGACAGCGATCCCGGGTCTTTGGAACGGCGATTTCGCGAGAAACATGAAGAGATCTATGGCTTTGATCTGCCGGCGCACAACGTCCAGGTCGTTAACCTGCGCTTGGTCGCCCGGGCTCCAGTTTGGTCCAACGCCCGCCTTGACCAGGGACCTGGCGATCAAGAAATGACGCCGCGCAGTCGCGATGTTTGGGTGGCTGCTGATCAGCAGGTCAACATGGATGCTTTCGTGCGAAGCGCGTTGATACCGGGAACCGTTTTGAACGGGCCGCTCATCATCGAGGACTTTGGCGCCACCATTCGCGTCCTTGCGGGACAATCTGTAACCGTCGGTGAGACAGGAACATTGACGATCGAGGTCGAGGCATGATGGCAAACGGCAACGACACAAACCGCAAAGGCAGCATCCAAACCACCGATCCGGTGACGTTTGAAGTGGTGCGCAGTGGCCTCTATGCCATTTGTGAAGAAATGAAGTCGTCAATTATGCGCGCTTCGTTCTCTCCTTTGCTCAGCTTGTCAGCCGATCTTTCGTGCGCGTTGCTGGACGCCGAAGGCAATGTCGTTGCGCAGGGCAATGACATCCCAGTACATCTTGGCGCGATGCCTCATTCTGCTCGGGGTATTCTTGCGCGTTACCCGGCGGCAAACTGGACGCCTGGTGACGCGGTTTTGTGCAACGATCCCTATTCGGGTGGATCACACCTGCCCGACATGACGTTACTGACTGGAATGTTCGCCGAAGACGCGTTGGTCGGTTTTTCGGCCAGCCGCGTCCATTGGCCGGACGTCGGCGGTATTGCGCCAGGCAGCTCGGCCGTGACCGACGAGATCATCAAAGAAGGCCTGCGTCTGCCTCCCATCAAGATTGTGAAGGCGGGTATTGTCGACGATGAACTGTGGTCCGTCCTGTTCGCCAACGTGCGCGTGCCGCAAGATCGCATTGGCGACTTCAAAGCCCAGATTGCCGGCAACAATCGTGGCGTCGAACGTGTCGAAGGCCTGGCACGCCGCTATGGTGCTGCGACGTTGACAGATATCCTGGCCGCCACTCAGGCATATAGCCAGCAACTGATTGAAACGACTATCGTTGGCCTTCCTGACGGCATATACCGCGCAACCCATCATCTTGATGGCGATGGCTACACAGAAGATACCGGTGATGGCGCGCTGAGCATTGCGGTGACGATCACAAAATCCGGCAAGGAGATCCATTGCGACTTTACCGGGTCAGCGCCGCAGGCGCGCGGCCCGATGAATGCACCACTGTCGGTGACCACGTCAGCCTGCAATTACCTACTCCTCGCGTTGGCTGGCGGTGAAGTGCAGCCAAATTCTGGAGCCTATCGCCCGCTCACGATCACGGCACCCGAGGGGACACTCGTGAACCCACGCTATCCGGCGCCTGTCGTTGCAGGCAATACGGAAATGTCAAACAGGCTGGTTGATCTCCTGCTGGAAGCCTTGGCGCCGGCGGCACCGGAACTTGCAATCGGCGCAAGTTATGGCTGTGCCGGTGTATGGGCTGTTGGTGGCGTTGATCCGATCAGAGAACGGCGGTTTGTTCATCTTGAAACGACCGGAGGCGGCATGGGCGCATCTGCAGATGGACCCGGCCTTGATGGCCATCGTGTCCATATGGGCAATACCATGAACCTGCCAATCGAAGCCGTGGAGGCAGCACTACCAATCCGTATCGAGACTTATGAACTGATTGATGGTTCGGGTGGTGATGGCAACCAAAGGGGTGGGATGGGTGCACGCCGGTCAGTGCATGCCCTTGTCGACGACATGCAATTCTCGTTGTTGTTTGAACGGGCACTGCATCCGGCAAAAGGAGCAGCAGGCGGTCAAAGGGGGCGCGCCGCCCGTTTCTTTGTTCGCCATCCAAATGGCAGTGAAACGCCACTCAGTTCAAAGACACTCGCGGGTCACTTGCAAGCTGGAGATACGTTGGTGATGGAGACGGCGGGTGGTGGCGGCTGGGGCAAACCCTGAGGAAGCCCAGAAACTCGTCCTGCTTAATGAATGATCGGAACCATAAGGAGACATCCCACGATGGTGCAGGTGAGCCATCTGGCCCTGGTTGAGGGGCCCGTTTATGTACCCGGACTGCCGCGCGAGTATGTTGCCGAGCGGTACGGCATCCCGCTCGATGATATTGCCAAGCTAGGTTCGGCGGAAAATCCGCATGGTGCGTCACCAAAGGCGATGGCAGCCATCGAAGAGGCTGACCGCAAGCTCGACATCTACCCTGATTGGACTGCGCGGCCACTGCGGGAGGCGATTGCCAGCCGTTATGGCTTCGAGCCTGACAACATCGTTTGTGGCTCCGGCGAGACCGAAGTCATCTCAATGGTCATCCGTGCATTTGCGGCACCCGGCGAAGCGATACTCATGCACAATCCCTGCTTTCCGATCTACCGGATCTATTCGGCGTGCGAAGGGCGCGAAGCGCTATTGACCCCGATGGGGGAAGACTTTGACCCACTCCTAGACGACTACGTCAAACGACTTGAAGAAAAACCACGGATTGCCTTCATTACCAATCCGCACAATCCGTCCGGAGTGTTCCTAGACGAAGTACAAGTCCGACGCATCTGCGAGGTATCGGACAAGCAGACGCTGGTTGTTCTCGACGAGGCCTATATACATTACTCTGAGACTGACGGCTTGATGAAGCTCCTGCATGAATATGACAACCTGATCGTGCTACGGACATTCTCAAAGGCATTTGGTCTGGCCGGTCTTCGCGTCGGTTTCGGGATATCTTCAAACCCAGAGCTGATCAGGCCATTACTCAATATCAAGCCAACCTGGAACATGGGTCAGATGCAGATAATCGGTGCAGCAGCAGCTGTTTTCGATGACGAGCATGTTGCACGTGCCGTCGCCACGATCTCCGAGGCTCGCAAGCACGTGACAGAGCAAATGGCCGGTATGAATAGCTTCCGCATGGTGCCTGGCAGTCGAAGCAACTTCTTTCTCACCGAGATACTGAACCCTGAGATCGACTCGACAGATGTTTTCAATGGGTTGCTTGAGCGCGGGGTCATCGTCAAGGATGGCAAAGACATCGAAGGCCTTGGTGGCCGCTACATGCGCGTTGATCTCAATCTCCGCAAACACATGGATCGGTTCCTAAGTGCATTGCGGGACATAGAGACGTCAGGCGCACAACGAATGGACAAGTCGTCTGCCACTCCAGATTAAGACGGGACAGGACAGGGTTAGATACTCAGAGCTGGACATTTAATAATGCTTCTGCGTAACGATTTTGCAGAGCTTGGTTCCAAAGCCCCCCCAGAGTAAACAGTATTGGGAACAAGCCTCCGCGCCCGGATCGGGAATCCGGGATCGTTTCGGTTGAAGAACTAATCCAGCCAACAAGTTGGGCAGGGCCTCGACCGCAGTAGATGATGAGTCCGATCTGAAGTCCTCGACCGAGCATTTTGCGAACTGTAAAGTTGAGTTAAAAGTCGGTCTCATGCGAAGAATCCCAAAAAGGTAGACACATGATCATCGACGCCCAAGTCCATGCCTATGAAGCCAACACGCCCAAGCGGCCCTGGCACGTGGTGCCGAATTGGCCGGACCATGTCACTGGTGATGAGATGGTAGCATCGATGGATGCGCTTGGCGTCGACGGCGCGATCTTCATTAGCGCCTTTGCGATGTATCGGTATGACGGTAGCTACGCAGTCGACGTGCAACAAGCGCATTCCGGTCGCTTCGCCTTGGTCAAACCGGTAGACCCAAACGATGAAAAAGTTGCTGATGTTATTGCGGACTGGAAGAACACACCCGGCACCGTCGGCGTCCGTATCATGTTGCGAAACGAAGACGGAAATGATCCGAATCATCCGGGGCTGGACCGGATTGCGCGGGCCGCCGCGCATCACAACTTTCCGGTGAACGTCCTGTTTTGGGATAACATTGAGGCCGGCACGTCGTTGATTGATCGCAATCCCAACACACGCTTTATCATCGATCACATGGCGATCTTGCAACCAGAAGCGCCACCTGCCCCGAATCAACCTTGGAAAGACCTGCCAAAGGTCATCGATCTCGCCAAGCGTGACAATGCTGTTATCAAGGTCACCGGCGCCTGCACGCTCTCAAAGCAGCCTTATCCCTTCCCCGATATCTGGGATCCATTGTCCCGCTTGTTTGATGCGTGGGGATTCGATCGATGCCTTTGGGGTACAGACTGGACCCGCGCGTTTGCCGTGGTGAATTTCGAAGATGCCGTGAAGCCGTTCCTCGAAACAGACCGCCTGAGTGACGGTGAACGGGCGATGCTGATGGGTGGCGCATGTGCCAAGGCCTATGGTTGGTCACCTACCGTATGACAGCTGGTGCCGAATTGAGACGGTTCCCAGACGGGACGCAAATTTGAGATCGGGGCGAGGTTGCTCCATACACCATTTGATTATCAGGGGTTCACCATGAATGAACGATACACCGGCCAGACTATGTTCGCTCCGGATGGCTGGGTCTATCGCGCCAGGATTGGTCTCTTGGTACCGGACGGTGATGTTGGGCCGGAATCGGAATTCTCGGCCATGGTGCCGGCAGGCATCGCTTGTAACGCGAGCCGATTTCATTTCCCCTCCACCAATCACGCCAAGGTCGAAGGTCAAATCGGTATACCGCCGGTCGAGTATGTTGCAGCTCCCGGACCGTTGGACGATGCCGTGAAATTGATTGCACGTGCCCCGGTTAACATTATTGCACTGGCATTCTCTTCGACCAGCTATGTCGGGGACGATACTCAACTCATCGAAAGACTGCGTCCGTTGGTGAACGGCAAACCCGTGGTGACAACAGGCCAGGCAATCTGCACAGCACTCCGCCAATTAGGTGCGAACCGGGTGATGCTGGTCGAACCACCATGGTTCCCGACCGACCTAACGACGCGAGCGCGGTCATGGCTGGAGTCCGCAGGCTTCACCATTGCCAAGGCTGAGGCCGCAGGGCTGCCGACGGGACAAGCGAACATTCATCCCGGCCATGTCTATCAATGGATTCGTGACAACATTCCACCTGACACGGAGGCCATCGTCATGTCCGGCAATGGTTTCCGCACCTCAGGAGTTGTTCGCGCACTTGAGAGGGACCTGGGGATTCCTGCCATGAGTGCAAACAGCGTTCTTCTATGGCATGCTCTGCGAACACTTGAGTTGCCGACAAATGAAGTCACTGAGTACGGGCAGTTGTTCCATTTGACCGATGATGGCTAGCCACGGGCAACACAAGTTGCTGTCTGTTGCTTCCGTTTTCCTCGCGGGCCAGCTACTAAAATGATTGCGCGCACCAACCGCACACGACCCTCAAAATTACTCTGAGTTGATGTTGAATCCATAAATCAAGAGGCCGTTGAGGAGCGCTATCGAAAGGCGCTTTATCGACTTTGTTGATCGCTCTTGAGAAATAGACAGCACCGTTTTGATAACGGTTGGATTTGTCAAGATGGACTATCGATACAACTTCTCTAGTACAGGTCACTCCATAGATGATCGGTGTAGTTGCAGAGCTCTATCCCAGCAAATGTCTCTTTATTGATCAAAGCGACCGTGAAGCTCAGTAGCAGCCTCCGTTGCGCTGGGGGCACCAGTGCAACGACTGTGAGCTGCATGCCACATCGGAAAGGTCCACAAAGCAGTCGTCGGTAGCAATCGTGGTGTGTGTCAAATAATCAGCCCACGCGACGTTGCCGAGGCTTTCCAGATCAAAGTCTCTCGATTGCCTTTTCCGCTTGCACATGGAAAGACGCTCATTCGCTATGAGTGT
>JBCDBQ010000102.1:0-15779 GCA_039183375.1 Pseudomonadota bacterium | reverse complement strand
GGCATGGGGCACTACAAGACAGCTGCCAAGGTTCTTGAGAACTTCCACTTCCACGAAGATCGTGGCTCAACTGCGATTGTTCGCGAACCAATTGGCGTTATCGGTATGATCACGCCTTGGAACTGGCCTTCAAACCAGATCTCCTGCAAGGTGGCGGCAGCGCTCGCGTCGGGCTGCACGATGGTACTGAAGCCTTCCGAAGTGGCACCACTGTCGGCACTCCTACTGGCTGAGATTCTGGATGAGGCGGGAGTGCCCAAGGGCGTGTTCAATCTCGTCAATGGTGACGGGATGGGTGTCGGCCAGGTGATGGCTGCGCATCCGGAAATTAATGCGATTTCGTTCACTGGTTCGACCGGTGCCGGCATTGATGTTGCGATCAAGGCTGCGCCAACGGTGAAGCGCGTGGGACAGGAGCTTGGCGGCAAGTCAGCCAATGTCCTGTTGGACGATTGCGATCTAGCCAAAGAAGTCGCGAAGGGCGTCGACTTGTGTTTCCGCAATGCCGGGCAATCCTGTAACGCGCCGACAAGAATGCTGGTTCCGATGGCGAAAATGGCGGAAGCTGCCGAAGTTGCAAAGGTGGCGGCCGCCAAGTTTAAGGTCGGGAATCCTGCCGATGAGGAGACGACCATGGGGCCAGTTGTCTCCGAGCGCCAGTGGAAGAAAATTCAGGGCTATATCGCCAAAGGAATTGCGGAAGGCGCGACGCTGGTAACTGGCGGCGAAGGCCGTCCGGAAGGATTAGGCACCGGTTATTTTGTGCAGCCGACCGTCTTTGCTGATGTCAAGAATGACATGACGATTGCGCAGGAAGAGATCTTTGGGCCGGTTCTGGCCATCATCGGCTACGACGATGAAGCGGAAGCCGTCAAGATTGCAAATGACTCGCCATTTGGTCTGGCTGCTTACGTATCGTCCGGTGATGCTGATCGCGCGCGTAACGTCGCTCGCGCGCTCAACGCAGGCATGGTTCACATTAACATGGCAGTTGCAGATCCGTTTGCGCCGTTCGGAGGCACCAAACAGTCAGGCAATGGTCGCGAGTGGGGTGAGGCCGGGCTCGAAGAGTATCTCGAGGTGAAGTCAGTTATGGGTTGGAACGCGGCCTGATGAATTGATCCGGCACACTTGTTGAAGGCAGTTACGGCGGGCTAGTTGTCCGCCGTTTTCTTTTGGATCTTTTGGGGCTGATCTTGCGAAATGCCGTTATGGAGTGGTCACTAAAGCTTGCTTGCAGCAGATATGAGTTAGAGCGTCAAATTTGGTGACTAAGCGTCGTTGGGTTGTAGCTTCGTGAGTGAGTCGGTAATTCTCTGCCTGATCCACTGGTTGCGTTTCGACGAGCCCTGGCGTTTGTGCCAAACCATATCCAGATTGACTTTGGGGAAAGTGATCGGCGCTTCACACCAGGCAAGTTTAGAGAAGATCGTATGTTGGTAACCTTTGCGCATGGTCATCACTAGATTGGTTCCGCGAACAAGGTCAGCCAGGATTGCGAAGCTTGGTGCGTAGGTCGTTATCTTCCGCTCCACGTCGTACTTGTTGAGCGTTCCTTGAACGATGCTTGTGCCCGATGTACCGAAGTCGATGACGGCGTGTTCCGCGTCAACGTAGTCTTCGATTGTTGTGATTGGACTCCTGAAGTCCGGGTCATAAAAACAGACGATGTCGTCTGACAGAATTGTTTCCCAGGCTACCGATTTGGGATGCTGTTGAACTCGGACACACAGAATGATGTCTGACAGGCCGTCATCGAAGGTCCCTTCAATATTCATGTACGAGCCAAGCTCGCGAAATCGTATCGTCAGGTTGGGAGCGGCTGACCGAAATTCCGCACGCACGGTTGAAAACACTTCGTAGAAACCATCAATGTTACCTGCGATTGTTACGGGCGCGAGGTCCTTGGATGGCTCGTAATTTCCTTCCTCACAAAGCGCCTCAAGTGCAATGAGAATGTCGCGAACCTGGGGGGCGAGTCTTCTGGCCTTGTCCGTTGCTTTGATCTGGCGGCCAGTCCGGACGAACAGTGGATCGCCAAAACTATCGCGCAGTTTCTCCAAATGATGGCTCACCGTGGACTGGTTTATGTGAAGCTGCTGCGCAGCTTTGCTCAACGATCCTGTATCGTGGACCGCGAGAAAAACCTCCAACTGCCTTCCGGTTAGGTCTGAATGGCCGATGCTGGTCATGTCTTGTCTCTAGCCAACTCGTGTACGTTCCTGCATATCACCAACAAGAGAATCGATAATATCGATAGTTTGTCTTTCACTTATTGGTTGAATCGAACTTCTAAATGATTACCATTACTCTAGCAGCATAGTTGATGAATGATTTTGCAGAACGCACATTAATTGGGGAGGCAACCTTGTCAGAGTGTACAAAGACAGGTGTGAGCAATTGGTCCCATCAAGCGAGAATTCTGTGCATGCTGCTCGACGAGGCGCGGGAAGAGTATGACAAAGCGCAAAGCATGGAAGATGTTAGCCTTGAACAAGCTGCTTTTGCCGAAATCATGCAGATAGCCACTCTTCTTGATGATGTAATCCGTTGTTGCGATGATGAATTAGACGAACTTATGATGTGAGATTAAATGTCAGCATGCTAAATAAACGTGCATCGTTTGGTCGACTGCGTTGCAGACCATCTAGTTGCTAAATGGCGACCTGACACTCAATCACCTCCCTGTCTATCTAGCTAACTAATTTGATTGAGTGCCAACTCGCTAAGTCTTTGGCCTGTTGTCAAATAGTGATTGCATCGCAAGGAATTGGCGCTTCTAAATACTAAAGCTGCGCACTGGCTGAATGCTTGGTGGCGTTCGTTTTTGGCAACCTTCGACGTTGATTTGGCTCTCCGCTTGGAGACAGGCTAGGGGTTTATTCTCAAAGTATGTCGAACTGGGCGACTGCATTGTTCTGCAGAGGATCACTGGCTTTGCCGATTCTCCAAAAGCCGATGAATAAGTGAATAGGTTTGAAGTTGGGGTTCGGCTTGTTCGAGGATGTACTCCAATTGCACAGTCAACGGCAAATTTATTGTTTGTTTTCTTGCTCACAGCTTATGCACAGTATTGACTGCTGACGATGTATTTCTAGAATTCGATCCTAGAATTTGTGAGGTCACATACTAAACTGTTTCTGCTGTCGATTATTGTGGCGAGCGCCGATCGTTCGGAGCGGGTAGTGGTGTATAGTAGAGTATTGCGCAAGCGAGTTTTCTTCGCGCTGTTTGCTGTGTTTGCATTTGCGTTGTTTGGCAACACGGAAACTGATGTTGATCAAGCATCGCTTTCTCAGACATCATCGGTGAGCCTGGGATGGATGAGCCAGCTGTCATTTGTTTCGACAGCACAAGCTAGACCACGGTCGCGTAGATCACGGTACTATATGAAAAGGCGTCGATTTCAGCGCATGCGCCGAAAAGCAAGGCGACGCCAGATGAAGATGCGGAAGCGGCAGCGTCAAAATCGCCAAAAGCCTGCAGCCCGGCAAAAGAGTGCACCGAGAAAGCAAGCTGCACAATCATCGCGCCGCTCGTCAGCTAGCAAGTCGCCGAGCGCTAAGGCTCCCGCATCAAACCAGGCCCAATCCAAGAAGCCCAATTCCTCTGATGGTTCTTCATCTTCGAACAAGTCTGGCAAGAAAGCCTCACGGGGCGACGGCAGTGGACGACAAGAGGCAGCAGTTCAAGGTAAAGAGCGGCGAGCCAAGAAGCGAAAGAGAAAGACCGAGACACTGTCCGATGTTCTCAAGCGACCATCGGGAACAATGATTGGATTTGCCAAGCGTATTATGAAGAGCGTGAATGGTAAGACAGTGCAACGTCGAAAAAATCGACGCGCCGTCGCACGCGAACGAAGACGTCAGCTAAGACGCCGTCAGTCAAAGCGTCGTATCGCTTCACTGCCGAGGCAACTTCCTGCAGCGCAATTCAAGAAAGCTGCAAAGCGCCAGGCGCTCGTTGGCGTGCCGCCAGCACTTATACCATCTACTTCGACTGATGCTGCTCAGAAGCCAGTCGTTCAACGGCAGAGAAGGCGCGTACGGCGACGTAGGCCACTCCCCCGGTTGCCATGGTCAGCGAATGGGCCTTCGTTCAAACGCTCGGCTGTGCCTGGAGAACTGCTCGTTGCGAACATCACGCCACGTTTGGTGCGCCAGGCTGATGCTTTGGGAATTGCCGTCGACAAGCGTAAGGTCAGCTTGGGAGCAGATACGACGCTAACGCGAATTACGTTCTCTAAAAGCCGAAAGTCGAACACGGTGATCGGACTGGTCAGCCAGTTTATCTCAGGTGAGAACGTCTATCCCAACCATCGTTATCATCACTACGACCCTGCCAATGGCCAAACACGAGGTGGATGGGAGACGTCGATCGCAAATAGAGGACCAAAGGCTTGTGCGACCTCTGAATGTTATGGCTCTCGCGTTATTGGGTGGGGTGATCACTTAGCCAGATGCGCAGTTGGACGGCGCATTGGTGTGATCGATTCGGCGATTGATAGAGATCATGCCGCTTTCAGTGCGCAACGCATTCGGACCAAGCGCCTGCACGCTAGTCCTTCGACAAAAGGGGCCGCGCGGCATGGCACAGGTGTGCTCGCAATTCTGGCAGGGAGCCGCTCCAGCCATACACCCGGTCTCGTTCCAGATGCGAGCTTCTTTCACGTTGATGCATTTTTCAGATCCAAAAATGGTGCGCTGACATCGGATACGCTGAGCCTCGTCAAAGCGTTGGGCATTTTGCGTGACTGGCGAGCGGAAATCGTCAACCTTAGTTTGGTTGGACCGAAGGACCAGCTCGTTGAACATGCGTTGCAGCAGCTGAGTGATCAAGGAGCGGTGCTCGTTTCGGCTGCAGGTAATGGTGGCCCAGCCGGTGGAACCAGCTACCCTGCCGGATACGACAATGTCATTGCCGTAACGGCCATCGATAAGCACAGCAAAGCTTATGCTTATGCGAACCGCGGTGTGTTCGTTGATGTGGCGGCTCCTGGAGTTGATATTTGGACTGCTCTTCCGGGGCAGAGACAGGGTTTGCAGTCTGGAACTTCGTTTGCCGTGCCATTTGCTACGGCTGTTGTGGCGGCAATGTACAATGGATTTCTGAGAACCGACCGACTAACAGTTTTGGGTCAACTCCCGACGTCGGATCTTGGTCGGAAGGGAAAAGATCCAATTTATGGTGCCGGAGTTATTCAGGCTCCTAGAGCATGTCGAGAGCAGCCTGTCGTAGGCGCGTCAACAGGGCCAAGTGATAGTTATGCGGCGTTGGGTGTGCGAAGCGTAGCTGCTGCTGCACCCGAAGCCGCGACAGATATCGTCGAGACGGCGGGATGGCACGAGTCGGCTTTCGTTCAGCACGACGACTAGACGTGAAGAAAACCAACAAAGTGGAGCGGTGGCCAAATTTTTTGTGCGCCTGCTCGACGCTCCTGTAGCGTGAATGCTTACCCGATTACGCGATCGAAGGAGAGCTTGGTTGCCTTGTTTGTTTTCGGGGCTGGGAGTAAGGCATTGAATATGTATCAGAAGACTTGAGTTTTGGCAGAGCTGAGCAGGCTTTCTTTTGCTCTGTGCCTGCCAGTCTCTCAGCTCTTGTTCGGCCCCGTATACACGTATCTTTATTCGGTCATCTCGGATGAAAGACCATTGCCGTGAAAATTCGCAAACCTGTGTTATCGCTTGCCTTCGTTGAGCTTTAGTCAGCGTTCCACTTGCTTTGGATAAGCTCACGCTCTTTATTTTCTTCTAGCGGGATATCATCCATAAGCCTTGCCAATGTTGCAGTTGTCTCCGGACTCTGAGCACTCGAAGCCGTTTGATAGTTGTTCGCGTCGTTGCCGGTGTTGGGTTGTTCCGCTGCACTAACAATGTGCCAATGACCAGTCGTCTGCTCCAGGCAAGCAATTGCGCTGATTCTCGAACTGGTCGAAGCTGTCAATGTAAACTGACGACAATACTCCGCTTCTTTGCTTCGAAAGGTTAGCAATGGTTTGAATTGCTGGTGCGATCCACTTTGGCTGGCTTGCCACTTTATTGTTTCGCCGCTTACCGTCGTTGATAATGCTATCTTGAGTTGGCTGTTATTCGATAGAGGACCAATTTGGACAACTTGCAGTTTCTCTCCATCGTCAGGGAAAATGGTAATCGATTGCCCTATAAAGATGCCGGCAACCAATATGGATGCAGCCAAGGTTGCCAGTCGTGGATATGAGAAATCATCGGCACCACCCAAGAGACCGTCCAGAAAGCCTTTGGCGCGAGTTCCAATCGTCCCGAGCACATTCCTTCGTGGACTTGGTTTGTAACTCGTAATTAAATCGATCAAGTGCTGTGGAACAGGCTCGTCAACACGACTCGCATAGAGCTTTTCCAAGCTGTTACGGGTCTCGCTGTAGATAGCAACGCGCTGCTGCAGTTCCGGCGTGCGTTCGATGCTCCGCCCGAGCGCTGCGGCTGCTGCTGGCTCAAGTTCACCATCGACAAATGCCATTAGTTCTTCTTCAGTGGGCGAATTCGTCATCGGGGCTAGCCTTCTTTGCTTTCTGAGGTGCCACTCGGGTTGGCTGATATCGTTTGGTGAAGTAACCGTCTCGCGCGTGCCAATCGGCTCATAACTGTGCCTATCGGCAGATCCATCATCCTTGCTGTTTCTTCATATGTTTGGCCATCTATACAAATCAGTACGAGTAGTTCTGACAGTTCCTCAGGCATTTGGGCGATCGCGCGACTCGTATCGCGGAGTGCTGCACGGTGCTCGACGACTTGCAACGCTGCGGGATCATGAAGATCCTGAGCAGTATCGATGTCGACATGATCCGTTCTAAAACTCACCTTTTTAACTCTGTCCAACCAAGCATTCTTCGCGATGCGAAAAAGCCAACTGTCTAAGCGCGTTCCCGGTTGAAACTGATCTAAATTTGAAAGCGCCTTTAGGCAGGTCTCTTGCACGAGATCATCGGCGTCGACTGCGTTCCCCGTGATGGCTAAAGCAAAGCGCCTTAGACGTGGCAAATGCCCGATCATTTGGTCTCGGACATCGACCGGCACGACCACCTCCGCGAAAAGCAAATTCGAACTCAAACTAAATCTTGTGCATTATGACCAATACCACCTGTGAACCCAATACTATTTCTAAAAAACCATTCAGTGTGCTTTGACTTACACACTTTCAATTTCGTGGTATGTTCAGAACCTGCCCACAATTGAAGCCCCGTGCGGATTTTGAGCCTCAATAAATGGGCAGGTTCCGGTTCGTTTGAGCAGCGACGAAGGTACGTCCAGCTTCATTCGAACGATGCGAACTTCCCGGCAGCGGGGATGGCCAGAATATTCGCATCATCACCCCCCTCATTTAGAAAACGCGACCGGACTGAGATTATTCTCCTCGATCCAAAAAAAATCGACGCCGCAGGATGAAAAGCAGAATTGGTGACCTCGTCATTTGGAGATTGTGCCCGTAGGATATGTCTAAACTTCAGGTTGTCTTGTGGCCACGGGATGGTGTGATTTCAGCAGATGCTATGTTGAGGCAAGATCCGATCATTGCGACGGTGCTTCTTCGGTCCCGTGCAACTTGCTCAACAATCCAATGCTCAACTTAGTGACTGGCAGCTGGAGGCTGAGCCAGTGACAATGGCCGGTACAGTTATAGTTAGTTGGCATGTTAGACATACGAGAGTTTTAGCGAAGGAAGTCGAGATATGTTCCCACGCCCGCCTGCAGAACCTGGAATGCCGTTTGAGGAGATTGATACACCAGCCCTGCTTATCGATCTGGATGCATTCGAGTCGAACCTGGCGACGCTGGCTGCAGCCGCGAAGCAGGCCGGGGTTCGGTTGCGGCCGCACGCAAAGACGCATAAGTCTCCCATCATCGCGCGCAAACAGATGGATCTCGGCGCTGTTGGACAGTGTTGTCAGAAGGTGGGCGAGGCTGAAATCCTTGTTGAAGCAGGGATCGAGGATGTCCTGGTCAGCAATGAAGTTTGGGGGCGGCGCAAGCTTGACCGACTTGCGGGACTGGCTCGACATGCAAAGATCGCAGTTTGTGTTGATCACGCGCAAAATATCGCTGACATCAGCGCCGCGGCACTGCGGGCCGATACAGAGATCGGCGTGCTTGTTGAGATTGACGTTGGAGCCGGGCGATGTGGAGTGACGTCGCCCGAGGCGGCATTGACACTGGCGCAAGCCGTCGAGGCTGCCGAAGGCATTCGGTTCCGTGGCTTGCAGGCCTATCATGGATCTGCGCAGCATAAGCGTTCTCAACAGGAGCGAGAAGCTGCCATCGGCGGATCTGCTGAGATTACCAAGGCGACGGTTGAGAAACTTTCTGAGGCAGGAATTGACTGCGAGATTGTAGGGGGTGCGGGAACAGGTACCTTTGCGATCGAAGCTGGATCCGGCATCTGGAATGAGCTGCAGGCCGGTTCATACATTTTCATGGATGCCGATTACGCCAAGAACCGAGCCGCGGATGGGCAACCGATTTCGCAATTTCAGCATGCCCTGTTTGTCATAGTCACTTGCATGAGCCAGCCGGCTCCTAACAAGCTGGTCGTTGACGCCGGTCACAAGGCGCTCGGCAACGATTCCGGATTTCCTGATGTTTGGGGTATAGACGGTGCCACGTACAGCAGACCGTCCGACGAACATGGTGCCATTGATCTAGGTCACTCCGGGCACGCAGCGAATGTGGGTGATAAGCTGCTGTTAGTGCCGGGGCACTGCGATCCGACGGTCAACCTGCACAACTGGTATGTTGGTGTGCGTGGTATGCACTCGGATAACGCGCGGGTTGAAACAGTTTGGCCGGTCGCGGCCCGAGGCGCTGTCTTCTAGGGGGCGATCTTTGCCTCCTGAAAAGCCTCGGTGGCCGCGCTGCGACCGACCTACTTGCCGACAGTTATGGTGACCGCTTCCTGATCATGGATGTCGCCCAGTTTTCCTGGTTCAGCAAGTGTCAGGCGTACGACGCGGTCTCGCTTGTTCTTTGCAAGCACAGACATAATGGCCCGAACTTTAGCTTCGCCTTTGGCGCCGTTATCCGAGTTGAAACTCACAGTCTTCCCTGCTGAAAACAGGGCTAGTTTTGACTGTGGGACAGCAACTTCGATTTCGACGCGGCTAAGGTCAAGTAACTGGACAAGGTCTGGATTGCGTTGCGTGACGGCCGCTCCGACGTTGGCACTGATATTGGTAACGATACCGTCGTAAGGCGCCGAAATATCTGCGAGGCTGATCTCAAGCGCGATGCGGTCGACTTCAGCCTTGCGTCTTGCAGCCACGCCGCGTGCACTTTGCAGGCTTGCCTCAGCTGTCTGCAGTGCCACTTCTGCGTCTTCAAATGCAGATCTTTGGAATGACGTAGATTTGCGCAGTCGCTCTTGTCGGCCAAGCACCAGTTGCGCACCCTTCACGCGTGACTGTGCGACTGTGACCAATGCTTTGGATTCCTCGTAGGACGCATCGGCGACTTTGCGGTCAGCTTCCAACTGTTCGGTGCTCAGCTTGGCGATGAGGTCGCCCTTCTTGACGCGATCGCCAACACGGACATTGAGTTCCTGGACGCGAACTGAGCGCTCACCCGTCAACTGGCTTGAAACCTTGCCGACCTGCTTGGCCACAATAACGCCCTTGAAACTTTCCTGGGCAGTGGCTTGCGCGTTAATCACGGCGACTGCAAGCGTGCCAAGAACTATGCGCGTGAAAAATGCACTTATGCTGGTCATTGAAATTAGCCTTTTTGCTGTAATTACTGCTAGCTGCGCTATTTATCTCAGATTTTATGCGAAGACATGGTGCAATTCAACGACGGTTAGTCCATTCACCAAGCAAGCTTAACGAACTTGGTAAAATTGTCGAATAAAAGGGATTTGGCTGAATGTAGCGCCTTCTAGCTATCGAGGCGCCCAGCAATCTTGAGGGCAAAAGCGTACTCCATGGCGACTTCTTTTAATGCCTCGAACCGACCGGATGCCCCGCCGTGTCCCGCGTCCATGTTCGTCTTGAGCAGGGTCAGATTATCCGAACTGTCGAATTCGCGCAGTTTGGCAACCCACTTTGCCGGTTCCCAGTAGGTTACGCGCGGATCTGTAAGGCCGGCGAGCGCAAGCAAATGCGGGTAATTCTGGTCTGAGACGTTGTCATACGGTGAGTACGATTGGATGTTTTTGAAATCCCCAAGCGATGTGATCGGGTTACCCCATTCGGGCCATTCCATCGGGGTTAATGGGAGATCGGCATCCAGGATTGTATTGAGAACATCGACAAACGGCACGTTGGCAACGATCCCAAGGAATTTATCCGGTGCCATGTTGGCGACCGCTCCCATCAGAAGGCCGCCAGCTGATCCACCGCTCGCTACGATCTGACCCGCAGATGTGAAGTTGTTAGCGATCAAGTGATCGGCGCAGTCGATGAAGTCGGTGAATGTGTTCGTCTTCTTGTCCCGCTTGCCATCGGTGTACCAGCGATAACCCATCTCTTTGCCGCCGCGGACATGTGCAATGGCAAAAACAAATCCGCGATTGACGAGGCTGAGCCTTGTTGTCGAGAAACTGGCGGGCATTGCTATGCCGTAGCTACCGTAACCATAGAGGAGCAGCGGCGCCGATCCATCAAGCGGCGTGTCTTTGTGATAGAGCACGGTGATTGGAACACTCGCGCCATCTCTCGCCGTGGCAAACAATCTGTCTGTCTTGTAGTCAGCTGGCTCGTGTCCGCTCGGAACCTCCTGGGTTTTTAACAGGGTTCGCTCACGGCTCTCCATGTCATAGTCGAACTCCTGCGATGGAGTGGTCATGGAAGAGTAGGTGAAGCGGATCGTTGATGTGTCAAATTCATAACCGGCTGACATGCCGAGGCCGTAAGCGGATTCCTCGAACGAGATTTCGTGTTCTGCATTGTCGGACAATCTTCGAATGACGATGCGGGGGAGGGACCGTGACCGCTCGAGGCGGACCATATGGTTTTTCAGCATGACCATGCTCAAGACGAGAGTACCGGGAGCATGGGGTATGAGTTCTTTCCAGTTCTCTTCTGCAGGCTGGCTCACTGGTGCCGTGCACACTTTGAAGTCTTCAGCGCCATCGGCATTGGTCAGAATGTAGAGTTGATCACCGTGGTGCTCGACTGAGTATTCGCGACGCTCCCGGCGAGGTGCGATGAGTTGCGGTTGCGCTTTCGGATCATGGGCATCGAGCAGATAGCATTCGCTTGATTCATGATCGCTGACGTCGATCAGGATGAAGTCACCGGACTGCGTTTCACCGAGGTGAGCATAGAAGCCGTTGTCCTTTTCTTCGTAGATCAGTTCGTCTTGTTCGACAGATGTACCAAGTGTGTGTCGGTAAACCTGGAGCGGCCTGTGATTATCGTCGAGGCGCATATAGTAGAAGGTCTGGCTGTCTCTGGCCCAAACGGCACCGCCGGAAGAACTAGGAATTTCATCCGGTAATTCTTCGCCGGTCTCCAGGTTTCGGATCTTTAGGGTGTAGTACTCGGATCCGTTCGTATCTGTTCCATAGACGAGCAGTTTGTGGTCAGGGCTATGATCGGCGCCGCCAAGCTGCCAATAGGAATGGCCCTCTGATTCCTTGTTGCCGTCAAGCAAGATGGTTTCGTCGCCTCCTGCTCGCGGCTTACGGCAAAGCAAAGGGTACTGGCCACCCGTTACGAAGCTGCTGTAGTATGACCATGGGCCATCCGGTGAAGGGACCGAGCTGTCATCTTCCTTGATGCGTGCTTTCATCTCCTCGAACAGGTTTCCTTGCAGGCCTTCAGTCTCGGCCAGCATTGCTTTTGTGTAGGCATTCTCTGCCTCGAGGTGGTCACGGATCTCTTGCGGTAGGGACTCTGGATTGCGCATTACCTCTTGCCAGTTTTCTGCGCGCAGCCAGTGATACTCGTCTGTCAGTTGCACACCGTGCCAAGTGGCATGAACGGCTTCTTTGCGTGCGACAGGCGGTTGAGGCGATGTTGTCATTTTCAGAGCCCTGGGTGTTCTTGCGATTGTCTTAGATATAAGGGCGCCCCTCATCTTTCGCGAGGCAGCGCGTTTGCATCTTGCAGGCCGTCAGTTGGACCGTTCTTGTCGCGTCCTACAATGTCTTGTGGAAGGCTGCAGCGGCGTCTTTGATGAGAGCTTCGTCCCTGCCGCCAATCAGCAGGTATTCGTAACCTTCTTTGCTCCAACTCGCTGCTGCCAACCCTTCCATTGTGCTGACGACGGGTGGGTTCTTGGTGCCGCCTGACTTCTTAATGATGCACAACGCAACCGGCGCACCGGCCTTCGACAAAAAAGCGAGCTGAATGAGGGGGCGTCCCTCAAATCCGAGTATTTGCGATCGCTTCAGGTCGAGCCCGGGAACGCTGGACAGCGTCTTTTTGTTGAACTTGTGTCGCAAGGCGTTTTCCGCGCGCGCCAACGAACCATCCAGGCTCTTACTGTTGCTTGGCACGCGGGCCAATGTCTCCGTCACATATAGTGCGTGGTACTTGGCAGCGTAATCCTGCCAGTTCGGCTGATTGGGGAGACTGATGACACGACCCAATAGAATGCCAACCGCAAAGACGAGGCAAGCTATTGATGCAGCCTGATAGGTGTTGAACCTTCCTTGAACGCGCGATGCATCGTCATCTGCCTGCAGCAAGACGGCTGGAGGTTCCGGTGCCGTTCCCGTCAGCTCATCAAAAGCGCTCTTGATGTCTTCCGTATCCAGCGAAAGGGTGCGCAGCCGTTCTGCCAGACTTCGATCACTGGCTGCAGCGAGCTCAATTTCCTGCTGCAGTTCGGGTGCGGCTTCCCCATCGAGATAGGAGGTCAGTTCTTCATCGGTGTATAGGCGTTTGGTCGTCATGCTAGCTTGCTCTTTTTCATCTCAAACTTAGCGGCCAGTTTGCTCCGAGCTCCTGCCAGACGGCTCATGATCGTGCCAATTGGAATATCTAGAATAATTCCGGCCTCTCGGTAGGAGTAACCTTCGACATAGACAAGTAATACAGTTGATCTCTGCGCTTCGGGTAACGCCATTACCTCTCTTAACACTTCACTCGTTAGAATATTCGTTTCCGGATCAGGAGAATTTGCTGATAACTCTAGCTCTTCGACGGGAACGAGGCCGCCGCCGCGGCGAATTGCGTTGGATCTGAGCTCGTTCAACCAGATTCGCTGGGTCATTCGGAAGATCCAGCGATCAAACCGACCGTCATCGAGGAAAAGCTCTGACTTCTCTAGTGCCCTGATACAGACGGTTTGTGCCAGATCGTCAGCGGTATCACGGCTTCCGCTCAAGACCAGACAGTACCGCCAGAGCCTGGGAAACAATTGTGTCAGGCCTTCTGAAACAACGGCTCGAGAATTTTTTTTCCGTCCCATCTGAATAAATGCCGTTGCCCAGGTGTCTATACGCTGCAGGTTTACAACAAAACTAGACACCAAGGAGGATCTTGCAATGACAATTTTTCGAACAACCGTGCTTGCGGCCGCACTCATCGGCGCTAGTGCTTTTGCGACGGCCGGTATCGCCGGCGATACACCATCCACGCCGGGTGCAAAGGTCTATTTTGTCAACCTTAAGGATGGGGCGACGGTTTCCGGACCAGTGAAGGTGGTTTTTGGCCTGAGCGGCATGGGTGTGGCGCCTGCTGGCATTGAGAAAGAAGGCACCGGCCATCACCATCTGTTCCTCAACCGGCCGGAACTGGGCAAAGGCCCTGACGGCAAAGATGAATTTGAAGCCAACATCCCGGCTGATGACAATCATAAGCATTATGGTAAGGGCCAGACCGAAACGACGCTTACGCTCAAGCCAGGAAAGCACACGTTGCAGCTGGTCCTAGGCGATCAGAACCACATTCCGCACAATCCGCCAGTTGTTTCTGAAGTGATCACAATCACTGTGAAGTAAAAGCGTGCGTCGGATTTGATAGAAGGCCAGGGCATGTCCCTGGCCTTTTTGCGATTATGATGGGCCTTTGGCTCAGATTTATGTTGCCTACACAACATTCAAGGCTGATTTTCGACTGGTAAGTCCCAGTCCGGGCAAGGTTTACAGGTTTAAGTACAAGCAACCGCTGGACAGTTGCATTTGCTCATCCACGCTCTTTTAATCGAAAATGTGCAATCTCATCCGGCCGGCAGATTGAGAAGGAGCGCAGGCTCTTTCAACTGCACCTGCGGCGACCTGGAAGGACGCTGATATCCGCGGGCTTTTGGGCTTCTACACTTAGAGGGCGGGACCTATGACAACTGATGGCGAGCTAGACGCGCTGAATTGGCGTCGCGAGCAAATGGAATTGGCCTTTGGTATACTACCGCCTGATGCAGTAGAGGCGTCTGCCACTCAAAGTTTATTTTTGAAGGCCTTGGATGAACAGAAGCGTATTGAGCGTGGAGAGCACGTCAACACCGATGAAGATCGGCAGGTTGGTCATTACTGGTTGCGCGCGCCAGAGCTGGCACCAGGTGATATCGGCCAAGAGATTACGCAGGCCAAGACTGACATTATAGCCGCTGCCAACGCCATACGATCCGAGACCGATGCGCAGGGTCAAGCACGCTGGAGCGATGCAATTGTCATCGGGATCGGTGGTTCTTCGCTCGGCGCGGCGTTTGTCTCACAGGCTCTGGGGCTTGAGCGCACTACGGGCGTTCTCAAACTGCATTTCCTCGACAATACCGACCCGGATGGTGCGGCTGGAATGCTGGATGGCATAGGCGATCGCTTGGGCAATACGCTCGTGATCATGATTTCGAAGTCCGGTTCGACGCGCGAAACGCAGAATGGCTACGCGATGGTGCGCGCCCGCTTCGCGCGTCACGGCATCGATATCGCGAGCCATTCGATTGGTATTTCAATGCCCGGTAGTAAGCTTCACGCCATGGCTGAGCAGCAGGGCTTCCTCTATCACTTTCCGATTTGGGATTTTGTTGGTGGAAGGACATCAATCACGTCGTCCGCAGGGCTGTTGCCGCTGGCATTAGCTGGTGCCGACATAGAAGCTTTCCTGCGTGGTGCTGCGCGGATGGATGCGTTTACCCGCAACGAAAATCTTCGAGACAATCCGGCTGGTCTGCTTGCGCTTGCTCTGCACAACACATGTCTTGGTGGCGAAATTCGGCAGCTGGCTATCGTGCCTTACCGCGACCGCCTAGCGAAGCTTGCCATGTATTTGCAGCAACTCTTCATGGAATCGCTCGGTAAGGAGTTGGACCGCGATGGAAAGGCGGTCAATCAGGGCCTTACTGTGTTCGGGAACAAGGGCTCTACGGATCAACACTCTTATTTTCAACAGTTGCGCGATGGCCGAAGTGACGTCGTCACGCTCTTTGTGGAAAGCGTGCTTGAGCCAACGGGCGACGACGACATCGAAATTGAAGATGGCGTGCTGGTCAGCGATTATCTCTTCGCGTTCATGCATGGCTCGCGCGCTGCGTTGAGCGAGAAGGGGCGGCAGAACTTTCTCATATCCTTGCAGCGCATTGACGAAGAATCGATTGGTGGGCTGCTGGCTTTGTTCGAGCGCACTGTTGGATTTCTCGGAACGTTCTTGAACATCAATGCGTACTCGCTGCCCTGCGTTGAAGCCGGTTAAAAAGCTGCTGAAGGGATCATTGCTCTTCAGCAAGAGCTGCAACGTGGGCAGCGCCAGACGTCGGACCAGGCCGGTAGTAATCATGGCTTAGAGACAAGGCTTCTGGCTCGTCTGCGCAAAAACGGCCGCCTGTAGAACAAGAACGTTCCGGATGGAAAGACTTGTCCTCTTCACG
>JBCDBQ010000101.1:0-15915 GCA_039183375.1 Pseudomonadota bacterium | reverse complement strand
GTACTACTGACGCGTTCGACGGGCCCCAGCCCCGTGCCGTCCAAGCGTATGCCAATTCGCGAGCTCTATTCCATTTCCCCTGTTGGTCTGGTTGGAACACTGGCGGCCGGCTTCTGCAACAGTTCGGTCAATAATCTTGGGGCGGTGTATGCCGCCGAGAGCAATCTTACCGTGGCTCAGGTCTCGTTGTTCATGGCAAGTATCCTGGTTGGTGGAATGCTGCTGCAGTTTCCGATAGGTCGGCTATCGGACAAGTTCGACCGACGGACTGTGTTGTTTTCCGTTGCACTGATCACCGCAGGCGCGGCGTGGGGCATCAACTGGGCGGCCCAGGGTCAGGATTGGCTGCTATTTGCAACGGCCGTTTTCTATGGCGGTTTTGCCTTTACCGTCTATCCTTTGTCCTGTGCGCAGGTAAACGATATGGCCAATAGGGAGCGCTTGGTGCAGGTGTCATCAGGCCTACTCGTTGCATTCGGCGTCGGGGCCATTGCCGGACCCATCGTTTCGGCGATGGTGATGGGAACGTTCGGAGCGCCTGGATTGTTTCTTGTTATTTCCAGTATCTGGCTTGCGCTCGCCGGCTTTACACTTCTGCGCATGTTCGTTCGCGTACGGGGCGACAAGCCGAAGGCGCCATATCTACCGCTGGGAAGTGTGGGTATTGCTGGTAAGCAGCTTTATGCGTCTATCGTCAAAAGCGTGAAGCACCGAGGATCGAAAAAGACTGCTCCAGCAGATCAATCAGCCAAGCAGTCTTGATCCTCATCAGGCTGCGAGCGGCGGCAAGCCCTCAACATGACCGGATTTGATGACATCGGAGGCATAGGCTTTCCGTGAGAAAACTTCACGGATCATCGGTTCGAAAAAATCCAGTGCTTCGGGGCTGTAATCTGGGTCGAAGGACGACTGGTCCCAGCGTTCGCAGAAGTCTGCGCAAGATTGGAAGCAGGGATGATCCTTGAAACGATCGCGGGCGTTGGCGTCCCAGTTATAGTGATGACCATAGTAGATCATCTGGAAGATGCCGTGATGTTCGATGACCCATGACACTTCCTCACGCACAAACGGGCGAATGACCTCGGCAGACATGCGGTCGTGATTTTGCGGGGCGAGGCCGTCTCCAATGTCATGTAGGAGGGCGCCAACAACCCAGTCCAGATCTGCGCCTTCCCGATGCGCACGAGTTCCGGACTGGAGGCCGTGTTCCAGTCTCGTAATTTTATAACCAGCCACGGACGCCTCGCCTTGGCGTTTAAGCTCGTCCAGTATCCGATCGGGCGTCATCGCAAGGAATGGTTGTTCCAGTTCCTGAAGGAGGGTGTAGTCTTCCTTCGTACCATGCTTCATTTCCGTGAAGCTGACTGTTCGCTCGTCCTGCATCGCATTCATCGCCACTTACTTCGTCTAACCTTTGCCGAAGCCTTTTTCTGATCGCATATACTATTAGCCCAATTGTTCCTCGCGGCTAGTGCAAATCCGCCGTCAGCCTGAGGATTGTTCGGGTGTCAGTGTGAAGAGCTCCTGAGCCTCGCTGACTCCTCGGAGCTGATGTGTGCCTGCCGATATAAGTTCTGCGTCGGTCTTATCGGCAAAGGCGCTTGATATCAGTACGGATTGGCCGAGAGCCTTGCATAGACCCTCAATGCGCGAAGCCTCATTCACGGCAGATCCAATGACGGTGAAGTCGAGCCGCCGGGTTGTGCCAATATTGCCGTATGTTAAGGCACCTATATGTAGGGCTGTTCCGAAAGCAAGTGTCGGCAGGCCCTTTGCTTCACGTTCGCCATTGGCGCTTTCCATTCGTGTCTGCGCCGCTCGCACGGCCTTGATGGCGCGCTCGCATGCCGGGCGGTTGCAGGCAGGATCGTCATCAAGTGTAAAGATAGCCAGAACAGCGTCACCAATGAATTTGAGAACCTCGCCTCCGTTCTCGATTACGGCGCCTGCCACACTATCAAAATACTGGTTCAGGGCTTCAAGGTATTCCGTACGCGAGAGTGTTTCTGCTAGTTTTGTCGAGCCACGTAAGTCCGACATCCAGATGATGGCTTGCATTTCCTCACCATCACCGCGTTTGATCAAACCATCGAGTACTCTCTGACCTGCATTCTTGCCCAGGTAGGTTTGCAAGAGTGTGAGTGAGGACAAACGCTGCGCATGCGCTTCGAGCAATCGACTAAGGTTGGCGAGGATCTCATAAAGCTGACCGAGCTGCTCGGTTGAGAAACCGCCGGGCTGATCGGATACGAGAACAAGTATGTTGGTTTGTCCATCGGTAAAGCGCAGCGGTACGGCAACGTAATCGGTTGCACCTTCGGCTTTAAGATCTTCCAGAATTGGGTAATCAAGGCGAACGTTTGGCCCTTCCAAGCGACGTCGGATCCCACCTTCTCCGCGCAGGATCGTCGCGAATGGGCTGGCCTGATACTGGACCGACTGCAGACCAGCATGAGTCGCCTGGAATTCGTCGATGCCTTCCACTCCGTTTTCCCATGTGTAAGCCAAAGCAAATAGCTGTGGATGCAATGTCTGAATGAGGATGCGGACTCGTGAAATCGGGAAATGGTTCGCCTTTAGGACGCTGGCAAACTCGGTCAAAAGATCGGGGACGTTCCTCGGTTGCCAAGCCCGCTCGACGAGCCAGTCTACAAACGGGTTTGATATTGCAGGATCGTGATCGGATGTCGGTGCTTCCAACAAGGTATCGTCGCTGTACCATTCATCAATCATGTCCCAGACGAACGCGACATAACCTTTGACAGCGGCTGACTCATCGAAAGGGTCGCCGTATTGCCATGCGGCAGGGCTTTGCTGATCCTTCCCGAGGGTTAACGTCCAGTGGTTGGCGTTCCCTTTGAACGGGCAATGTGTGTTGTGATCACTCGCCTTGAGATGTGCCATCTGCACATCCTTTTCTGGGAAGTAAAATACCGGCGGGTAACGTGTTTCGTGCATCACCAGCGCGCTAGCGCTCTCGGCTATCGCGACGCCATTCACAACGGCTCGAATGGTGGCTGCGACAGGTGTAATCTTGACCCGGTAACCGTCATGGACGGCGTCTTCGCTAATGATTCTGTCGTCCATGTCCAATTGTCCCGCCCACTGGCTATCTTGCATAAGAGCATGGTGTTCGCGATCCCATTGTGCAAGAGGGGGGCTTGCATCAGCGCGCTCTAGTGTGGATCTTCTCATTGGATCAAAATGTCCGCGAAAACCTTGCTCTGATCGGTCGACGGCTCCCTCAACATGCGCTGTTCTGAGAAATCAGATGGCCGTTTGCCGATGGTGAAGTTGATCCGATACCTTCGCGACGGGCTGTTTCAGTGAGGAGCACCAAATGGACGTGCAGAACTTTGACTATATCGTCATCGGTGCAGGGTCGGCCGGAGCGGTCATTGCTAGCCGGTTGACAGAGGGTGGTCGCCATAAGGTTCTGTTGCTTGAGGCAGGCGGAAAAACACATCCGTTATCGCGCGTGCCAATCAGTTTCGTGCATTTCATCAACAAACCCGGCGTTAATTGGCTCTACGAGTCGCAAGCTGATGAGAGTACCGGTGGACGCAAGATTCCCGTGCCGCGAGGGCGCATGGTGGGTGGTTCAAGCGCGATCAATGGCATGGTTTGGGTGCGCGGGCAAAGCCACGACTACGACCATTGGGCCCAGCTGGGAAACCGGGGTTGGAGCTATCAGGATGTTTTGCCGATATTCAAAGAGCTTGAAGACTATGAGGCGGGGGATGAGCAACTGCGCGGGCGTGGTGGCCCGCTGAAAATCTCGGATATCGACGAGTGGAGTAAGCTCTACGAGAGTATGTTCAAGGCTGCCGAGCGTTTCGGGGTTCACCGTAATCCTGATTACAATGGTGCCAGTCAGGATGGTATGGCGATGACCCAGGCTTCCATCCGGAACGGACGCCGTATGAGCACGGCGTATTGCTATCTGGAGCCTGCAAAATCACGCGAGAACCTCACTATTGCTACAGATGCTCTGGCTGAGCGTCTCTTGTTTGATGGCCGCAAGTGCACGGGTGTGCGCTATACAGTCAAAGGTGTGCCACAGCAGGCAAACGCAGCGCGCGAAGTGATTTTGTCGGCAGGTGCGATCGCCTCACCGCAGATTCTTGAGTTGTCTGGTGTCGGTCAGTCAGAGCGATTGACTGATCTTGGTATCGAGGTTGTGCAGGATTTGGCTGGGGTTGGTGAGAACCTGCGGGATCACTGGGCACCTCGGTTGAAGTGGTACCTTGGCCGTCATGGTGTGACGTTCAATGAACGTGCCCGTGGTCTTGGCGCGATCATGCAGGGCCTGCAGTACTTCGCTAGAAGAAATGGCTTCCTCAGTCTGCCGGCCTCACCTTTGCGCGGCTTTCTGCGTACGCGTGATGGGCTAGAGAGTCCTGACGCTTACATGATGGTGCAGCCCTTCCTGGTCACTCCTGATCTCAAGCTGGCGAAGGAAGCTGGCATGTCCATTATTGCGCATCAGCTCCGGCCGGACAGCAAAGGTAGTATTCACATCGCTTCGTCAGATGCTCACCAACATCCTGAAATTCGGTACAACTTCCTATCGGCAGCCAGTGACCGGGACTGTGTGGTCGCTGCCATGAGGCTTGTTCGCAAGATTGTCGAGGCACCTGATATGTCTTGGTTGGGTCCGCGAGAGTTTGCTCCAGGACCAGATGTGCAAGCGGACGATGAGTTGCTCGACTACGTGACTCAAACCGCTGAGACGACCTACCATCCGATTGGGACCTGCAAGATGGGGCAGGACCCGATGGCGGTCGTTGACGAGCAATTGCGCGTGCATGGGCTGCAAAGCCTGCGCGTTGCAGATGCGTCCATCATGCCGACGTTGACATCCGGCAATACAAATGCGCCATCAATCATGATTGGTGAGAAAGCCGCGAAAATGATCCTAGCGGCAGCTTAGGGCGATGGGCAGGAACGAGCCCAAGAAAACAATAAAGAAATCAAATATGGTGCGGTCGAGAGGACTCGAACCTCCACGGGTTGCCCCGCTAACCCCTCAAGCTAGTGCGTCTACCAATTCCGCCACGACCGCATATATTGAAGTTCCATAGACCAAAATCGGACTGAAACTGGCCCTGGAAAACCCAAGGCCGCTTGAGATATCAAGCAATGAGAGAAATTGCAAGCAGGCAGCCATGGTAAAACGCGAAACTGCAGCACAAGCGGCCCAAATCGAAGAACCATGGTTGGCTGGTCAATTGCTCCCGGTGGTAGAGAAATGACGGGACGTAGGCAGTTACCGGAGGGTTTTCGACCTGACTCCAAGAATGAAGTGCAATGGGCGGTGTCTCAGCAACCTGTCGATTATCAAAGTGCGGTTGCTGCTATGGAGGCCCGAGTGGCAGCCATCGCGCGAGGGGAAGCGAGTGAACTGATCTGGCTGCTTGAGCATCCTGCGTTGTATACCGCCGGTACCAGCGCGAAAGAGGAAGATCTTTTGCACGCCAACCGCTTTCCAGTCTTCAGAACGGGCCGCGGCGGTCAATACACCTATCATGGACCTGGACAGCGCGTCGTCTATGCCATGCTGGACATAAAGAGACGCACGGGCGGAGATGTCAGGAAATTCGTTGCGCTCCTGGAGTGGTGGTTGATCTCTGTCCTAGCCGAATTTGGCATCCATGGAGAAACCCGTGATGACCGGGTTGGTGTCTGGGTGCCGACGCGTGATCATGGCGAGATGACTGAAGCAAAAATTGCAGCCATTGGCATTCGGGTCCGAAAATGGGTGAGTTTCCACGGACTGAGCCTGAATGTGTCTCCAGACCTGGAGCACTTCGATGGGATCGTACCTTGTGGCATCAGCGACCACGGCGTCACCAGCCTTGCTGATCTCGGTCGGACGTCATCGTTGGAGCGCGTCGATGATGTCCTGAGGCAGGTCTTCGACATGTCAATTGGTCTAACGAAGAGCAGTACGCCGCCTGCCTAACGTTCCCGAGCAAGCTATTGGCTGTTGTTCTTGACAGGCGCCGGTCTGGTTAACTCTCCATCGTAGTAGAGAAGACCGCCTTCGATTGTCACACGCTCGGTGCCTTCCAAGACAAAATCGCGGTTTGCGTCTTCGTCTATGCGTACGATGCACCCTTTCGCGCACACGTCCTTCATCACTGCACCTGGCTTAAGCTCATGAGGCGTTCTGGTGGAGCCCTTTATCACGAGGATGTTGCGGGCCACACGGTCGGCGTTGACCATTGTGCTGGCGCCCGCTGCAGTGGGAAAACCCACAGACAAGATGGCTATTCCAATTGAGAGAGAGAGAACAGTTCCGAACTTGTCTGTGAGTTTCATGACTGACTACTTCTTTCTGGCGGGAGCTTTCTTCTTCGCCCTCGTAGCCTTCTTTGCTGGCGCCTTTTTGGCAACAGCAGATTTTTTGGCAGGCGCCTTCTTCTTTACAGCCGACTTCTTGGCCGGCGCCTTCTTCGTTGCTGCTTTCTTAGCAACAACTTTCTTTGCTGCCGCTTTCTTAGCGGGAGCTTTCTTCATCGGCGCCTTTTTGGTTGCAGCCTTCTTTGCAGCAGCTTTCCTTACAGGTGCCTTCTTCTTCACAGTCTTTTTTGCAGCAGCTTTCTTTGCAGGTGCCTTCTTGGCCGCTGCCTTCTTTGGTGCTGCTTTCTTTGCCGTCACCTTCTTCGGTGCCGCGCGCTTTGCCGCTGCCTTAGCAGCGACCTTCTTCTTGGCCGGAGCCTTCTTTGTTGCTGCCTTTCGAGCTTTCGATTTAGCAGCGGCTTTCTTGCTTGGTGCCTTCTTCGCGGCCACCTTCTTTGCTGGAGCCTTCATTGCCTTTTCCCTTCAAACAGTCTACTCATGGGAGGGACCATGAGCTACGCGTTCCAACAAAACGCCGGAACAGCTTGCACTGTCATTGTTTTCTGCTTTCACTACAAACGGAATTTTCCGGTGACTATTATCGGAAAAATCGATAGATAGACGATGAAGTCAAAATTCATCGCTACTTTTGAGTGCGCGTTTGCGTGAACGAATGACATGGACATCAACCTCGCTCGTACATTTCTGACCGTTGCCGACACCGGCAGTTTCATCGAAGCTGCGCGCAAGATGCACGTTACTCAATCGACTGTAAGTGCCCGTATACGCACGCTTGAAGACCAGTTAGAGAAGGACTTGTTTGAGCGCTCAAAGGCAGGTGCAGCTCTTACGAGTGCGGGTGAACAGTTTCGCAGACATGCACTCGCACTTGTTCGTGTCTGGCAGCATGCTCAGATGGAAGTCAGTGGCTCGGATAAGCACCGCGATAGGCTCTCTGTTGGAGCGCCGATGGGTCTATGGGATGGTTTTTTACTGCGTTGGGTGTGTTGGTTGCGCAGCAATATCCCAGACATTGCGGTGAGTGCGAGCGCGCAATTGCCCTCAGTTGTTACGCGCGGAATGTTGGAAGGCACGTTGGATGTCGCCGTTCTTTATCGTCCGTTGAACTATTCCGGACTTGTGTGTGAGCATTTGTTCGATGAAGAAATGGTGCAGGTGACCAGCGTTAAAGTAGGGGCGCGGAGAAGCTCGCACGACTACGTGGCATTGGATTGGGGACCCGACTTTGAGCTGGATCAGGTTGCCGATAGCGCTGATTTTCTCAATCCGGATCTGAGTTTGGACATTGGTGCGGCCGGTATCGAATATCTTCTTTCCAATCCAGCAACGGCTTATTGTCCGTTGCGGACTGTGCGCCAGTACTTGACGCGCGGGCGCCTGCGAATTCCATCACGGTCGCGCAAGGTCAACCTTCCTGTGTATATGATCTACCCGGAAGTTCGTGACGAGGAAGCGTTCGAGCCCATATTGTCGGCCTTACGGGCTGAGGCAGTTCGGATTGTCCGGAGTACGTCGCGCTAGGTCACCATGCTTGTTTCGAATGCGGTTTAGTAGCTAGTGATAGGCTTGGGACCGCAAGATTCCTTGTTGTTGAACCAATCTGACTATCCCTCAGGGCGCTTCTTTTGCGGTGACTTACGACCTAGGTAAGGTCTGCTTCCGCCAATTGGGTGTCTGGGAAGCCATGCGGCGATTTCATCTTTGTAGCCTATCGGCAGTCCGAATTGCTCGGCACCGGGCAGAATGGCTTGTTTGATGTAATGCGGCCGCCCCTGCCCGGGGGATGTGTAGGCGCTAACGTACGTGATGGCTGTACGGAACTTCCCATCAGGCAGATGAACCCGAACCCAGGCTCTGCGATAGACACCCTGTGCGACGCCTTCCCATCGATCCATAAGGCCAACATGGTGTGGAAGAAACCGCCATACCGCCCCATGAGTCTCCGTGTTGACAGCAGGAACGATGTTGGCAGCACCGCGTGTGTTGAAGATCAACTTCCACCCGTCAAGCCTGGCACGGTCAACTGCACGTGCTCCTGGACAACGCCGCTGCATTTGTTTCGGTAAAAGGTTAGAGCCATAGGCAAAGTAAAGCACGGTTGCCCTCGATCACCTTCAGAGTTGCCAGAATGATGGCGGCCTAGGTTCAGGATGCTGGCCGCGATACCGTATCTATTCCACGTCGGCCTAACGATCAACTGCTGCTGACATAAGGCTCTCATCATTGGGGGGCTGGGAAAATCCGGTGTGATCAGGAGTTGGCCCGAAACGGTTTGCAGCTACGTCCCCTTTGGCGAAGTGGAGCCAAAGCGTTGCGCCGAATGCTGGCACGGTCGCTAACGAAACAATCCAAATGTAGAGCGGGTTTTGTGGCTGGAGGACTGTTGGACCAAGTGTAACGACTGCCACCATAATGAGCAGAACCGAAAACGCCAGGCTACCTGCAACCGCGTAGAGTATCCAGATGGCGCCGCGGCCCGTGTCATGCAAGCGTTTGGCGGCTGCTGTGAGGCAGATCCACAAGGTTGCTAAATCAAACACGCGCAACACCGTAGACTCCGCCTGCAAGCCGAAGCTCAGGGTCATGCCATAGGTTGCGACCTGGATGCCAAGGATGATCAGCGCGAGATAGAGAAAGCCCGTGCGATTGATACGCCCTGCCGGATTGCAGGAGGCTTTCAAGATGGCGATGAATTGCATTGAGGGCCCTCCAATGAGAGCCCTTAGTCTATCGTTGATAGATTGATGCGCGATAAGCCCGGTGTTTCAAATACAAGCGCTGTTGTTAAGCTTTGGTTCGTAATCTGCCTAGGCAAACTCGATGATAACCGCATCCACAGCGAGGCTGTCACCTTCGGCTGCCTTGATTTTAGATACAGTCGCGTCTCGTTCAGCGCGCAGGATATTTTCCATTTTCATGGCTTCGACGATTGCGAGTGCATCACCGGCTTGAACGGCCTGCCCTTCTTCAACCATCAGAGCCTTGATCAGGCCGGGCATTGGGCAAAGCAGGAATTTAGATAGATCTGGCGGGATGCGGACCGGCATCAATGACGTAAGTTCAGACTCGCGCTTGGTGTAGACGCGCGTTTCCGCCGTTACGCCGCGGTAGGCGAGGTCATAACCATTCAGAATTGGGCGTACATGAACGGAGATATCTTCGTCATCTACGGTTCCCTGCCACACTGGCATGCCGGGCCACCAGTCAGATGCAGTCTCAACGGTTGCGATAACCGCGTCGTCATCATCCAAAAGCGTGACCGTGACAGGCTCTCCAAAGCTGCCGAGGACTTTCACGCGCTGAGATACGTCACCTAGTTTTACGATGCGCTCGACGGCGAATCTTACCTCAGGCCCATCCATTTGGTCCGATATTTCGCGGCGACGTACATTGGATAAATGATCGATAGAAGCGGCAACGGCAGCCAGAACAGTGACGGCCTGACCCTCGGGAGCGCTGCGAGAGAAGCCGTTTGGATACTCATCAGCGATAAAGCTCGTCGACAATTCGCCATCACGCCAGCGATCATGCTGCATTATGGCACTCAAGAACGGGATGTTGTGGCTGATACCGTCGATATAGAAGGCATCCAAAGCCTGAGCCTGGGCGTCGATGGCCGCTATTCTGCTTTGCGCATGGGTCACGAGCTTGGCAATCATCGGATCGTAATACATCGAGATTTCGCCGCCTTCGACGACACCGGTGTCGTTGCGGACGGTCGCGGTCTCGCTGGTCCCTTCTTCAGGTGGGCGGTACTTGGTCAGGCGGCCGATCGATGGAAGGAAATTGCGGTAAGGGTCTTCAGCATAAATGCGGCTCTCGACGGCCCATCCATTGAGATTAACGTCTGATTGTCGGAGTCCCAGTTTTTCGCCCGCAGCGACGCGGATCATTTGCTCAACCAGATCGATACCGGTCACCATTTCGGTCACGGGGTGTTCGACCTGAAGACGGGTGTTCATCTCAAGAAAGTAGAACGAACGATCCTGGCCGGCGACAAACTCGACCGTGCCGGCGGAGTCGTAGTTGACAGCCTTGGCAAGGGCGATGGCTTGGGCGCCCATTGCAGCCCGTGTGGCCTCATCGAGCAGTGGTGATGGGGCTTCCTCTAGCACCTTCTGGTTACGGCGCTGAATCGAGCACTCTCGCTCACCGAGGTGAATGATGTTGCCATGCTTGTCGCCGAGTATCTGGATCTCGATATGGCGTGGATTGACGATGAACTTCTCAATGAAAACGCGGTCGTCGCCAAAGCTTGATTTAGCTTCAGACTTGGCCAGCGCGAAGCCTTCTTCGACCTCATCGGCGTCTAACGCGATGCGCATGCCTTTGCCGCCACCGCCGGCCGAGGCCTTGATAATGACCGGGTAACCGATGCCATCTGCGATTTTGATGGCTTCTGCCGGTGAATTGATTTCACCCAGGAATCCTGGAACGGTCGACACATCTGCTGCTGCTGCTGCCTTCTTGGATTCAATTTTGTCACCCATGGCAGCGATGGCTTTAGGATTTGGGCCGATGAAGACCAATCCGGCGTCTGACAGAGCTCTGGGGAATGCCTCACGCTCGGACAGAAAGCCATATCCAGGATGGACGGCTTCGGCGCTGGTCTGTTTGCAGGCGTCGATGATCTTCTCAATGACCAGATAGGATTCCGCGGCTGCCGGTGGTCCGATATGGACAGCTTCATCCGCCATCTCGACGTGAACGGAATCGCGATCAGCATCCGAGTAGACCGCAACTGTCTGGATGCCCATCTGGCGCGCAGTTTTGATAACGCGGCAGGCAATCTCGCCACGGTTAGCGATCAGAATCTTCTTGAACATCTCTTTTGGGATCCCACTGCGTGATGTCATCGAGCGGCGGTCACCATAGCCCTGGGCAACATTCGGGACAATTCAGCGTTGGTCGGAAATCTGGGGCGTGGCCCCAGGCCGCAGTGTCGCAGATGCTACCAAAAGCAGTCGCTCCGAGCGTCTGTAACTAGGCGGCTTGGTCAACCTTGTCCAGGAGTGGCTCGAGTTCCGGTGCAATCTTCGGGCTGGCTTCCTTGATGCACAGTAACAACGCCTCCTCATTCGGCGTGATCTGATCGTCACGGTCGATGCGTTCGACAAGCCAGCTTGCTTCGCTGTTTGTAATCTCTTGATTTGTAATGATTTCCAAGCGTTGCTGCTCAAGTCGGGCCAGTGCGCGCTGTTCTGCTGTTTGCTCTTGGTAAATGCCGAAGATGCCAGCAAACCCTCCTTGGAACGCATTCGTGAGCATGTTCCCGAGGCTGAGCTCGCCGCGGCTCTCAAGCCAGGCTTCGCGACGAAGCATCTCTTCGCGTGGGGGAGCGCTGTAGCCCGAAGCGGCCATCACACAACTGGATATTGCTTTGATGAACAACTCGGTGAATACAGGGTTCTGCGGGCCATCTGCGATATGGTCGTTGATGTCGAACAGGATTTCCGCTTCTTTTCGCGTTATTGCGATGTTGCCGTCGCCCGCGAAGGCGTAAAGGATGCGCCGCAGGAGGTCGACGTCGTCATCCGTGATTGTTCCAGCTTCCAATGTTGTGCCTGCGCGCAGCGGGCCCGTGCCATCGCAAACGGCCAGTTTCACTTGCTGTAGAGTGAATTCAACGAGGCACTCTGGCGACCACCGAGCCGTATCCAAAACTTTGAGCAGCAACTCGAGCTCTGTCTGTGTCTGGACACTGCCATCGCGGGAGACGCAGTTGATCAGCCAATCGGCGTTGGTTTTCGTGATATAGCCTTGGGGCTCTGCATCATTGATGATGAAGTCTGCAATCGCCTCAATAAAAAAGGGTGCCCACGTCGTTTCCTGTACACGGCAGGCATCATTGATCTCGAACAGGCTTGCGGCCTCATTCTCCAAGATCTGGCCATCAGCGTAGTAGGCTTCCCGCAGCTGCGCGACATCGGCGTCACGAATACAGCCCCGGTTGCAGATTTCGTCGAATATCAATGAATTGACGATGCTCATTGCGCCCACCTTCGTTAACTAGTCACCAATGGCATTCACAATAGGAAAGGAGGCTTAACGATCTGTTTATGATCGTGCCAGAAACGAATCAGTTGGTTTGGAGGCCGTTACAGCACGCCGCGTTGTGATGGCGATTGTGGCGCGATAGGACTGCGGTGTAACAATCAATACGTCAGCGGAGGCCTTTGCTGTCTGCTGTCAGAGCCTTAGTGGGATGATGTGAGCGGTCCAGATTCGTCACAGTCCTGGCAGCGCGAGTTCGACCAAGCGCAGCAGTCGCAGGTGGCGAACGTCGTCTGCATGAAATGGGGCGATCGTTACGGGCCCGAATGGGTCAATCGCCTCTACGGCATGGTCAAGCGCAACACGACCTGGACTATCCGCTTTGTCTGTTTCACGGACGACACCGGGGGAATTCGTCCTGAGGTTGAATGCCAACCAATGCCGGACGTACGCTTTGACAGTAAGCTGGGGAAGTATTGGCCGAAACTTGGGCTTATGCGATCAGATCTAGGCGGTCTGAATGGCATGACGCTGTTCCTAGACCTTGATGTGGTTGTCATTGATTCAATCGATGATCTTTTTCGCCATCCCGGTCGGTTCCTGATCATCCAAGAGTGGAAAGATCCGCATCTCGGATACGGCAACAGCTCCGTGGTCCGTTATTTCATCGGTCATGAGGCAGCTGTTCTCGACCGATTTTACGCAACGCCGGAGAAGGTGATCTTTGAGACCTATGATGCCAAGGAGCAGAATTTTCTCACCAAAGCCGTTGATGAGGCGACTTTTTGGCCGTCCGACTGGTGTGTTCCGTTCAACATTGCCTGTTTGCCGCGCAATCGAGTGTTGCGATTTTTCTCAAAACCAAAAAAACCGGCGGAAGGTAAAATCCTTATCTTTTATGGATCGATCACACCTGCTACTGCAATGCGTGGTGAGCACGAGCCAAAGAAGCGGGTTGGCCAGGGTTTTCAATTGCGGCCAATGAAGCGTCGCTTCAAGCCGGCAGACTGGATTGCGAAATATTGGCGAGAGTGAGAGCCATGCAGGATACGACGCCAATGTTGAGCAGTACCGGAGAGGTGCTGGAGGAGTTGCCGGAAGAGTACTCCTGGCTTGAAGGCGGGCAATCCTATATCGCATGCGCATTCTACACCCCGAATTATCTTGAGCAGATTACGTCGTTAAAGAAGTCGCTTGAGGCCCAGGGCATCAACCACTACTTCAAGCTCTTTCAGCGGGCTGCTACTTGGGAGGCGACGACGAGGCTCAAGCCTGTCTTCGTGAACCATTGCGTCGAGAAGTTTGGCGACAAGGATATCCTATATCTCGATGCAGATGCCGTGGTGCGCCGGCCTCTGACGTTCTTTGATAACTTGCAAGCTGACATTTCTTTGCTTTTTCATCCGACCAAGGTCGGGAATACGCACTATTTGCGGATTTCGGCTGGCACAGTTTTTGTTAAGAATTCCGAAGGCGGGCGCAAGTTTGCCAAGCTGTGGATGGATGCCGAGCAATACTGCAGGCCGCTGACCGTCGACGAGGACATGGTCTACATGGCCTTTGAAGATATGGCAGGTGTTTCGGTGGCTGTTCTGCCTCCGACCTACTACAAGATTTTTGACAAGCCCGGCGCCGAACCCGTGATCGAGCATTTCCAGGCAAGCCGCCAGCAATTTAAATGGCGGCGCCTCATCCGGCGGGCGCGACGAATTGGATTGATTGCTGGTGGCGTAGCCCTGGCCGGTCTCATCTGGTGGGTTAGCCAGCACATCGCATGGGTGCCCTAGTCCTCTTGCTTCCGTCAATCGGTTTGGCATTAAGCGAAGATCAAAAGAAAAAAGGACCGCTCGGGGGAGACGGTCCAGAACCACGCGGGCGTTGCTGTTGCTCGCCCAACCTCCACGTGGGGCTTATTGTCGATCGAAACTGCTTGGCCAGGAGAGATTGGCCTGTTCGGACGCCGCGGTTTAGGGGAGACTTCGCTGCGTCCGGCTGGTTGGCGCTGAGCCGGGGGAAAGCTCTGTTCGCCGTTCTTGATGATCTGTATAAATTGTCGCCGCTGAACGTGCTGTGAACAAGATCACAAAGCTCGGTTCATTGATTGTGCGTGCAGCCTGGAAACCAATTTGCCGCAGATATGGTGTTGCTGGTTAGAGGAACATCTTCGCATCAGGCTCGAGCCCCAGCATCACACGCCCAACAGTCGCATAGTGTGACTTGCGACCTTGCACTTGCTGTGATGCGGCATTGGCATCACGCAATCGGCGCTCAAAACTGCCATCTTGGAAAATGGCGTTCTGGCCTGCCATTCGATAGGCCTCGACTGCCAACTCGACACCTTGGTTGATGGCATGCGTTGTCGATAGGCGCACCTCTGCGCGTTGCTCCATCGTGAGGTTGCGTCCGGCTAGGATTTCGTCCCAGGTTTGGCTGAGTGTCGTGTGCAGAAAGCTACGAGCTGCGCCATGCCGTGCCTTCAGGTCGGCGAACTGAGCATGAAACATCTGGCTGTCGAGCAACGAAGAGGCGGCGCCTCTCGGCGTTTTGGTCAAGGCGAGCGCACGCAGGTCGTCGATCATGCCGCGAGCGATACCCAGCATGACGCCGGCAAAAGCAGAGGCGAAGACCTGGGTGGTCGATAGTTGATAGACCTCGCCATCGACGCGTCGCTCGTCATGGTTCTCGCGGTCTAGCGTGTACTCTTCCGGTACAAAGAGGTCTTCGACCGAGTAGCTATCACTGCCAGTCCCGCGCAGTCCGACCACATTCCAGTCATCGTGAACCTCGACTTGGTCCCGCAGGAAAAGCGCCGTTCGATCAGCTTGTTTGCCACTTGGCCCGATGCGTGGCGAGCCATCCGCGTTAAAGACATAACTGTGCCCGCCAAGCCAGGTTGCATGGCGGCTGCCACTGGCAAACGTCCAGCGGCCACTTACCCGGTATCCGCCGTCAACAGCGGTGGCTCTGCCCTGAATGCCGGCCCCCCAGGCCAGTACGGAGTTTGCGGGTCCAAAGACGTCTTTGGCTATTGTGCGCTCAAGGAAAGCTGCCGACATTGCACAGCCCGCGCCCTGGCCAAGGCACCATCCCGTGCTCCCGTCTTGTGCTGCGATAATTTCAGTGACCTTGGATAGCGAGACAGGGTCGAGTTCATCGCCATCCAGGTCTTTGGGTAGCAGCAGGCGGAACAGACGGGCATCGTGCAACACCTTCAACAGCGTGGCCGGCAGCTCGCGTCCGCTCTCGATTGCATCGCCTGCTTCGCCAACGGAGCGCGCAACACTCTCGGCGCGGCTGGTTGCTGTAATGTTGGGCGTGGTATCCATGTCAGGGCCTATCATCAAGTTGGATCGCACTGCTGAACAGGCTGCCCCTGCACGGCCTTTGCCGTCAAGCCGTCAACAAGGCGGACATCTCATCGATGATGTTTCGTCGGTTTATGTCGAGCGTCGAAACATGTTCTTCAAAATGTTGGCGGCGGGACCTGGCAGCATCATCCACGCAAAGTAAATCCAACCGAATAAAGCACTGAAGATCCAGGTGAACACAATCAGC
>JBCDBQ010000100.1:0-15950 GCA_039183375.1 Pseudomonadota bacterium | reverse complement strand
TGCCGGCAGGCCTCAAAGCCATCCATTCCGGGCATCATGACATCCAAAAGCACAACGTCGACGCGCTCTTGATTACAGATATCAATTGCTGCCTGTCCGCCTGATGCTGTCAGAACTTCGAAGTACTCAGCTCGCAGGCGCGCTTCCAGCAATTTCACGTTGGCCGGTATATCATCCACAACCAAGATACGGGCAGTCATTGTCTACCTTTTACTATACGCTTACGCGGCTTTCCCAATGAACTGACGAACAGTTTCAATGAAGCCCACAACTGAAATCGGCTTCGACAAATAAGCCTCACAGCCACCCTGAATAATGCGTTCCTCATCGCCCTTCATGGCGAAAGCAGTGACAGCTACGACGGGGATGTGCCTCAGCTCATCATCATCCTTGAGCCACTTGGTCACCTCAAGGCCTGACACTTCTGGCAGCTGGATATCCATCAGGATGAGGGAAGGGCGGTGTTGGCGGGCGAGGTCTAGGGCCTCAAACCCACTATGGGTTCCAATCGTCTGGTAGCCATGCGCCTCAAGTAAATCGTGGAAGAGCTTCATGTTGAGCTCATTATCTTCCACAATGAGCACGCTATTGTTGCTCTGTTCCATAGCGGTCTTCGAGCGCTCGATGTCTGCGGTTCGCTCCTGGAAGGTCATAGTCCGCCCACCTGTATCAACCGCTTACTCATGCCCTGATTCGTCCTCATTACAGAACGGCAGTCTGCAGCAGAACCAGTAACCAACAGCTTAAATGGATAAGATTAATCGCGAATCACAAATAGGACGCTTACGGACTATGAACAAAAACAAGACGATATCTCGTGAAGAAGCAGAGATACTCGGCCTTCGGGTTCTGGCGTTCATTGCCAGCGACCCAGCTCTACTAGAGCGCTTTTCCAGCACAACCGGCGTGTCAGTCGAGGACTTGCGGCAACGCGCCAGCTCATCCGAAATCTTGCTGGCTTGCTTCAACGAAATTCTCAGAAACGAGCCGGATTTACTTATGTTTTGCGCCAATGCCAACATTCAGCCAGAGACAGTACGCATGGCAGAAGCCATCCTCGAGGGCCTACGGCAGGACGGCCAATGACGCTGAACTTCAGAGCACCAAGCAACAGACTGCGCATTGGCATTGATTTAGGCGGAACGAAGGTCGCGGGCATCGCGCTCGATACGTCTGAGACAGTTGTTAAGGAGTTGCGAACCACAACTCCAAAAAATGACTATCAAGCCACGCTGAAGGCGATCGAAGCACTCATCACTGACTTGCAATCAGACCAGGGCTCAGACTTCTCCGTCGGGATCGGGATGCCGGGCTCGATTGCTCCGTCAACAGGACGTGTCCAGAACGCCAACTCCACATGGCTGAATGACAAACCATTCCGTGAGGATCTACAGGACCGACTTGGATACGAAGTTCGCTGTGAGAATGACGCCAACTGCTTTGTGCTCTCTGAAGCCTATGATGGCGCCGCAGCGGGCGCTCACTCTGCCTTCGGCGTGATCTTGGGAACGGGCTGCGGCGGAGGCTTCATCATCAATGCGACCCTTTTGAACGGTCCGCGCAATATTGGCGGGGAGTGGGGTCACAATCCGCTGCCTTGGCCCAAGCCAGAAGAACTATCAGCGCGCACCTGTTGGTGCGGCCGCGAGAACTGCATAGAAACCTGGGTGTCCGGCCCAGCCCTGGCACACGATCATCAGATCGAAACGGGAGAGAACTACACAGCAGAGACTGTCGTCGAGCGGGCACAAGCCGGAAATGAAGCCGCTCAGGCAACTTTGATCCGGCATCAGAACCGGTTGGGTCGCAGCCTGGCGCATATCATCAACATCCTAGATCCCCACGTGATCGTACTCGGCGGAGGTCTATCTGCAATGGATCATCTTTATGACCACTTGGAAGATGAGATCAAACCTTACGTCTTCTCAGCCCAGCGCAATGTCAACATCCGACGACCGAAATGGGGCGACGCGAGTGGAGTTCGTGGCGCGGCCAGGCTATGGCAGCTCGCCCAACCCGTATAATCTCTAGTTCTCGCAGGGCTTGGTTTCTAGTAGATCCAAACTTGTCAGGCGCCCACGAATAGCGAAGTGGCCGTAGTCGATAATCAAACTGCGCGACACACCGTTCTCGAAAAAGTGGAATGAGAGCTCATAGCTCGGCAACTCATCGCCTTTGCCCTTCTGAGGATCAAAGTAACTGAGAGCGACGGGCCACGATTGGAGACCGTCGAGAGCTTCAGCATTCTCGGCCTTCGGCAGCGTACTATTCAGGTCACCTGAATTGGGTTTTCCGAGTACGGCCGTCGTCGCGTAATACTTCGTTCCCTTGTCCGAACCATCATAGAGGTCTGAGGCATAAATCGATTTTCCAGCCCGGGCAGCTGCAAGAAGTTCTATCGAGTGCTGGACCGGAAAGACGACCGTACGCTTAATATTGAAGTTACGAGACTTCGGTTTTTTCAGTCGGATGGCGAGCTCTGCTCCAACGGCGCCACGCTCAGCATCCCCGGTGGCAGATTCAACGAGCTTCCGATCCCGCAACTGCTCCGTCTTGAATTCGAATGACTTGCCGTTCGGCATTTCCTTGAAGTGCGATCTCATGTCCATGATCGACGGCTTGCCAGCCCGATCCACGGTCTGTGTTACAAAACGCATTTGCTGGACGAATCCGGCGCACTGAGAGCCCTTTAGCTCGTAGACCATGCGTCCGGTGAGCTCGACGATACCGGAAGAAGTCGCCGCGCGCTCAAGCGTGATGTCATAGACTGCGCGATGGGCGGCTAACTCAGTCTTTGCAGCTGGCTGCGCAAAAACTTGCACTGAAGTGCAGACTGTCAGCATGGTTGCCCAGCCGGAGCGCGCCAACAGCTTAGCTGATACGCGGGTCCATGGACGAGTCGAGCGAATTTGATTCATAATTTGCGCCTTATGCGGGAGCCATGCTGGTATGATACGACAAAAGAGACATTAAAATCTCGACAACATCGTGCCGCATAACTCTAGCCCAAACTTCATGGCCGGATTGCCACCGCAGGATCAAGAAATTTTGACAGATCACGCCGAAGCCACTGTCGAGGTCGTTGGCTCTATGGCCGACATTTCTGCAAGCCAATGGGACAGTTGCGCCAATCCTGACCCGGCAACCCATAACCCTTTCGTTTCTCATGCTTTTCTGCAGGCGCTTGAGGAGGCTGAAACGGTATCTCCACGTACCGGATGGCAGCCGCAACACCTCATTATCAAAGACGACAATGACATCATTCGCGGCTGTATGCCTCTCTACGCAAAATCCCATAGTAAGGGCGAGTATGTCTTCGACTACGGATGGGCAGATGCCTTCGAGCGAGCCGGTGGCAGTTATTATCCGAAATTGGTCTCAGCGGTGCCGTTTACCCCCGTACCCGGTCGTCGCATCCTTGTTCAACCAGGAGAAGATGCTGATAGCTGCGAGAACCTCCTTCTCGCAGGCGCGATCGAATTGACAGGCCGCTACGACCTGTCGTCCTTGCATATCAACTTTCTACCTGAGCAGCAGTGGAGCGACACCAAGGAGATGGGTTTCCTGCAACGGATGGATCAGCAGTTCCACTGGCACAATCAAGATTTCGGGACCTTCGACGATTTCCTGGCAAGCTTAGCATCGCGTAAGCGCAAGACGGTTCGAAAGGAGCGCGCCCAGGCTACTACGAACGGACTGACCATCGAACACTTTCGCGGCTGTCAGATCACCGAATCCCACTGGGACGCCATCTATATGTTCTACATGGACACCGGCAGCCGCAAATGGGGACGTCCCTACCTCAACCGCACATTTTTCTCCTTGCTCGGAGAGGCCATGGCCGACCAATGCCTACTGATCCTCGTGTCACGCGATGGCAAATACATTGGCGGGGCATTGAACATTATCGGCGGAGACTGTCTCTATGGCCGTTATTGGGGCGCCATCGAGCATCACCCCTGCCTGCACTTCGAAGTCTGCTATTATCAGGCAATCGAATTCGCCATTCATAACGGTCTCGCTAGGGTAGAAGCTGGGGCGCAGGGTGAACACAAGCTCGCACGCGGCTACATGCCGACAGCAACTTATTCAGCGCACTACATCCCCAATCCGAGCTTTCGGCGCGCCATCGCCGCATACCTGACCGAGGAACGGGACTACGTCGAGCGATCTCGTGAAATGCTGGCACAATATGCCCCATATCGTAGAGACACCGACGATAGTGACCAAATCTAGCTCGAGTGCGGAGACGCTGTGAGCCCAGGCAAGCCACGTTGCGCCGCGTACGGGCTGGCTTGCGAGAGGCAAACCGCCAGAATGATGAGGCCAGCAAGCCCGAGTACCGAGCAGACCCAGAGAACGCGTTTCTGCATGGCCCGTGCCGTGAGATGTGCGACTGCTATATCGAGATCGTCTTCTCGGGTCTCCGGCCCGTTCTCCCTGCGGGAGATCTGCGAAGAGGCATTCATAACAAGAACTCCGCCAAAAACACTGCGCCAATCACATGGAAAAACTTGCACAACGCCGCGTCGCGGAAACGTAAACATTGAGCTAAAAACAAGCGACGGCCTAAGGAGAACGTTCAGGTCGGTATCAAAATGGGACATGGACTCATGAGCTACGACAACGACAACATCTTTGCGAAGATTCTGCGCAACGAAATTCCATCAGAACGCGTGTATGAGGACGATGCAACGGTCGCCTTCATGGACATTATGCCAAGAGCAGACGGCCACGTCCTCGTCATTCCTAAAGACCCGGTTCGTAACATGTTCGACGCCACTCCAGCCCAGCTGGCCGCTTGTCTTGCGACCGTGCAGAAGATTGCGCATGCGCAACTGAAGGCGTTCAATGCAGACGGCACAACCTTGCAGCAGTTCAATGAGGCCGCTGGTGGACAGGAAGTCTTCCACCTCCACTATCACGTCCTACCCCGTCACGAAGGCACCAAACTGCGTCCGCCAGGCAATATGGAAAAACCCGAAGTGCTGAAAGCAAACGCAGATAAGATCCGTCAGGCACTGACCTAGCTATCTGGCTTGCAATTTCAGTCTTACCGGCTTCACCAGTATACGGATACCGTCTCCATCGTCGTTTAACTCCATCGAACCATTGAGCTAGTGTGCCGGCTCAATGTTCGACGGGGAGTTCAACAGCGATGGCCGATGCCTTTGACTACATCATCGTGGGCGCTGGTTCTGCCGGTTGCATTCTCGCCAACCGGCTGAGCGAAGACGGCAAGCATACCGTCTGCCTCCTCGAGGCCGGACCTCCCGATTGGAACCCCTTCATTCACATCCCGGCTGGCTTCATCAAAACGCTGACCAATCCCAAGGTGAATTGGTTATACGAAGCCGAACCATCCCATTGGACCAACGGACGAAGAACACCAGTGCCGCGTGGCAAAACACTGGGCGGCTCCAGCTCGGTCAATGGTCACATTTATAACCGTGGCCAACGCCTCGACTTCGACACGTGGGCGCAGCGCGGCAACATCGGTTGGGGATACGCCGATGTGCTGCCGTACTTCAAACGTTGCGAAACGAAGATTGGTGACGGGGACGACACCTATCGTGGCCGCGATGGAAACTTAACTGTGGCCCCCATGAACTATCACCATCCGCTGTGCGACACCTTTATGGACGGTGCCGCCGAACTCGGCATCCCGCGCAATCCTGATTACAATGGAGCCGTGCAGGAAGGCATTTCCTATGTTCAGCGCACTGCACACAAGGGGCGCCGGGTCAGCACCGCCACCGCATTCCTCAACCCTGCCAAGAAACGCGCGAACCTCAACGTCATTACCAACGCACACGCAACACGCATCACTCTCGATGGCAAACGCGCAACAGGTGTCGAATTTGCCAAGGGTGGACGCAAAGGAAGCATGCAACGCCTGACCGCGAACAAGGAAGTAATCGTCAGCGGTGGCGCAATCAACTCGCCGCAATTGCTGCAACTCTCGGGTATCGGCCCGACATCGCTCCTACAGCAACGGGGCATCGAGGTATGTCACGATCTTGCTGGTGTTGGCGAGAACTTGCGAGACCATTTCGCCCCACGGTTAAGCGCGCGTGTGAAGGGGATTGAGACACTTAACGAGCTCTCTTCCGGCCCACGTCTCGTCGGCGAAATCGCCAAATACTTCGTCGGTGCTAAGAGCATTCTCAATCTGAGTGCCACAATGGTCTACGGCTTCTGGCACTCAGATCCGGCCACTAGAAGCAATGACCTGCAATTCATCTTCACTCCAGCAAGCTATAAGGAGGGTCGCCACGGCGTCTTGGATGATCACCCGGGCTTCACGATGGCCGCATGGCAGCACCGCCCACAGAGCAAAGGTTGGGTCCACGCACGGTCTTCCGACCCCTTCCAGGCACCTGAGATCCAGCCGAACTACCTCGATGACGAGGGCGATCGTCGCGTTACCATCGAGGCCATGAAACTTGCCCGCAATCTGATGCACACGGAAGCTATGCGCCCGTATTTCGATGGCGAGGTTTACCCGGGTGAGGAGCTTCAAACTGACGATGAGCTGCTGGAAGGTGCGCGACGTTGGGGTAATACGACATACCACGTCATGGGCACATGCCGAATGGGACCTGCGACTGATCCAACATCGGTTGTCGATGATCAGCTACGCGTACGCGGTCTCGACGGCCTCCGCGTCATTGACGCGTCTATTATGCCAACCATGCTGTCAGCCAATCTCAACGCAGCAGCCATGATGATCGGCGAAAAGGGTTCCGATTTGATCCTCGGCAAAGAGGCATTAGATCCGATCATTGTACCGGACTAGAAGTCTCCAAATCTGGAGCCGGCAGTCTCGATCATCCACTCGCCATCATCTTCTGAAACGCAAAAACGCCGCTGGACATTTCATCCAGCGGCGCTCGTTCTAGATACTCAAATAGTCTCAGACGAGAGACGAAGCGAATACTATTCGCTGCGCTTCGATTTCCGCGGCGGCACACTCGGCACCGCGCCATTATTCCCCTTCGATCCGCGCGACTTGCGCTCCTTAGGGCCAGGCAGGGCCTTGCGCGGTTCCGCTTCGATCAAAGCCTTTTCACCAGTGTCGTCAGGCTCGTCGCCATCCTCATCGTCTTCGGACTTTGACTTGCGCTTGGGGTCCGCCGGGAAGAATTCGAAGCCAAGTTTCGTATCCAGGCCATCCTTCTCGACGATCACCTTGACCGCGCCACCATGCTCCAGCTTGCCGAATAGAAGTTCTTCCGCCAATGGCTTTTTGATATGCTCCTGGATGGTCCGGGCCAAGGGCCGTGCACCGTACTTCTCGTCGTACCCCTTGTCGGCCAACCACTGAGCAGCTTCCTGGGTGAGTTCGATGGTAACACTGCGGTCGGCCAATTGCGCTTCCAGTTGGAAGATGAACTTCTCAACGACCTTCTGGATCACTTCTGCGGGCAGACCAGAGAACCCGACAATCGCATCCAAGCGGTTGCGGAACTCCGGCGAGAACATTCGGTTCACTGCATCGGTATCTTCGCCTTCGCGACGATCACGATTAAAGCCCATCGGCGGTTTGGCCATGTCAGCGGCACCGGCGTTCGATGTCATAATCAGCACGACGTTACGGAAGTCGATCTGTTTACCGTTATGGTCGGTTAGCTTGCCGTGATCCATGATCTGCAACAGGATGTTGAAGAGATCCGGATGCGCCTTTTCGATTTCGTCGAGCAACAACACGCAGTGCGGATGCTGATCAACGCCATCGGTCAACAGACCACCCTGGTCAAATCCGACATAACCAGGCGGTGCACCAATGAGCCGCGAGACGGTGTGCTTTTCCATGTACTCGGACATGTCAAATCGCAGCAACTCGACACCCATAAGCGAAGCAAGTTGCTTGGCCACTTCGGTCTTACCAACGCCCGTCGGCCCCGTGAACAGGTAGCACCCGATCGGCTTTTCCGGCTCCCGCAACCCAGCGCGAGACAACTTGATCGCCGACGTAAGGCTGTCGATTGCCTTATCCTGTCCGAACACCATGCGCTTCATATCGCGGTCGAGGTTGGACAGAAGTTCAGCATCTGACTTCGTTACGGTCTTGGGCGGAATACGCGCCATGGTGGCGACTGTTGCCTCAACATCCTTGGTCGAAATACGCTTCTTACGCTTCGACGCCTCGACCAGCATTTGCGATGCGCCAGTCTCATCGATCACGTCGATGGCCTTGTCCGGCAGCTTGCGGTCATTGATGTACTTGGCCGACAATTCCACCGCAGCACGGATCGCTTCATTGGAATACTTGAGCTTGTGATAATCCTCGAAGTAAGGCTTCAGACCTTTGAGAATTTCCACCGCGTCTTCGAGTGTCGGCTCATTGACGTCGATCTTCTGGAATCGGCGAACCAGTGCACGGTCTTTTTCGAAGTGCTGGCGATACTCCTTGTAGGTCGTTGAGCCGATGCAACGCAGCGTTCCGGACTGCAAAGCTGGCTTCAGCAGGTTCGACGCATCCATTGCACCGCCAGACGTGGCGCCAGCCCCAATGACCGTGTGGATTTCGTCGATGAACAAGATCGCACCTTCGTGGTTTTCGATCTCCTTCATCACCGCCTTCAGACGCTCTTCGAAGTCACCGCGATAGCGCGTGCCCGCCAGCAAAGCACCCATATCGAGCGCAAAGATCGTGCACTCGCTGAGCACTTCAGGAACTTCGTTCTTGATGATCTTGCGCGCCAAACCTTCGGCGATGGCCGTCTTACCGACGCCCGGATCGCCGACCAGCAGCGGATTGTTCTTCTGACGGCGGCAAAGAACCTGGATGGTCCGCAGCACCTCAGATTCACGACCAATCAACGGGTCAATCTTACCATCGCGTGCCTTAGTATTGAGGTCGACGCAATAAGTATTGAGCGCGTCTGCGGCTCGCTTCTCGCCACCCTCTTCGTCTCCAGCACCATCTTCTTCAGCGCCCCGGACTGTGCGCGGCTCGGTCATGCCCGGGCGCTTTGCGATGCCATGGCTGATGTATTGAACGGCATCAAATCGGGTCATGTCCTGCTCTTGCAGGAAGAATGCAGCGTGGCTCTCGCGCTCGGCAAAAATCGCGACCAAGACATTCGCGCCGGTCACTTCCTCACGACCTGACGACTGAACGTGCACAACGGCGCGATGAATCACGCGCTGGACACCGGTTGTCGGGGTCGCTTCAGAGACACCATCGACTTCAAGCAAACCAAACTCACCGTCGATATAATCCGTCAGGCGCTGCCTGAGGGCATTGAGGTCCACCGCACAGGCTTTAAGTACACCTTGTGCGTCGCGGTCATCGATTAGAGCCAATAGCAAATGCTCAAGCGTTGCATATTCGTGGCTACGCTCGTTTGCGAACTCCAGTGCACGATGAAGTGTGTTTTCTAGGCTTTGTGAAAAAGAAGGCACGGTTGGTTACTCTTTCTCCATTGTACACTGCAGCGGATGTCCATGCTGCCTTGAAAAGTCGATGACCTGAGTGACCTTCGTCTCGGCCACCTCGTACGTGTAGACACCGCAAATTCCCACACCTTTCTGGTGAACTTGCAGCATTATTCGGGTCGCGTCTTCACGGCCCTTGTTGAAGTATTTCTCCAAGACGTGAACGACAAACTCCATCGGAGTGTAATCGTCATTCAGAAGTAGGACTTTATAAAGACTAGGCTTCTTTGTCTTTGGCCTTGTCTTGGTGACAACACCTGTCTTTCCCTCGGAACCATCATCGCGATCTTTATCGTCGTCAGACATCGTAATATGTGCGGCTTTGGCAGCCATGTCGCACAGGATCTCCGACCAATCATAAGTCGGCTCACGACCAAACTCTATGATCTCCAAAGAGGTGTAACCCTCCTCCAATTGCTCGCAATGATCATTCACTTGGATCATCATTCCAAATCTTCCGGCCGAGTCCTCAGCATTCTTGTCCGTGTAACTTGCGAGTGCAACGCCCAAGTGGGCTTCGAGGCACTACAAGACATCATTTAACCATCGACAGTAGGAGCCTGTGGAAGGAAGACCGAATAGGCCAGTTATCACGCATTCCCCCGACAATATATCTAACTGTGATAAGATAAGTGTTGCCGAACTGAACTTCCAGGCCCCCAGAATCCGCACAACAGCACTTTTCTACCGTGTCGAGGCTGCACCTGTCTCTTGCTCTCTGTCAATTCCGCACCGATTGATTGCATTTGAAGTAAATCCTTAACGCCGCTTAATCCATTCTGCTGCATACTGATCCAGTGCTGCAAAGCAGACCGAGAAACGCCGCAAATCGGCCCGAAAAGTCTGTTTTCTGCATAATTGCCAAAGGGAAGGCATCAACAATCATATCGTCGATCCAATCTGCCGCGAAGAGGTGGGACGGGGCGACCAATAAAAATCGGGGCAGCCACTTGGCCTACCGTTCAACAACCAGACGGGGCACAACCTGGTGCATACTCGCATCAGCCATGTTGCCGTTCGCGATCGCCGGAGCCACGAATCCTTCGCTGGCCCAGGTGCGGGGCAAGCAGGCCAGCTTTGTTGTAGATGCGAATACGGGCCGCATCTTACACGCCGACCGGGCGGACAAGCTGAGATATCCGGCATCACTTACAAAGATGATGACACTCTATCTTGTGTTCGAGCGCATTCAGGATGGTCGACTGGCCTATACCACCAAGATCACCGCATCTCCGCGCGCATCCGCCCAGCCTCCATCCAAAATTGGCTTGAAAGTCGGCGATCAAATTACCGTGTCGCAGGCTATTCGGGCCCTCGTGACCAAGTCTGCCAACGATGTTGCGACCGCCGTTGCTGAACACATTGCCGGCAGTGAATATGCCTTTGCCCGCCTGATGACGAACAAGGCGAAACTCCTAGGCATGAAGAATACCGCATTTCGGAACGCATCCGGCCTACCGGATCGTAGGCAGTTTACAACCGCGCGGGACATGGCGAAGCTCGCGATCAGATTGCAAGACCATTTCCCCAAGCAATTCCGTCATTTTCAAACGCGTACCTTTCGCTACAAGAAACGCGTCTATCGCAACCATAATGCCCTGCTCGGTCGTTATCGCGGCGTGAATGGCATCAAGACGGGCTATACGCGCGCCTCAGGCTTCAACCTTGTCACGTCCCTGCAGAATGACCGACGATATGTTGTCGCTGTAGTTATGGGCGGACGCACCGGCCGGTCACGGAATGCAATCATGCGGCGTCTACTTGGCAAACACGTCAAGACCGCCTCACGTCGACGGACACGTAGACCTGATGTTCGCATCGCACTAAGAACCCGCCCACGCCCAGCTGTTCGCAGACGTCCAGCTCCAGCACCATTGCGCAAGACGCTTACCGCGAGCGCTGTCCCGGTTAAAAAGCCGGCAGTCAGACCTAAAATTCGTGTGAGTGTCGCCAAAGTCCGGTCTATCGACGTGCGCACGCGCGTCGGGTCGCTCAGGCAGGAACCGCGCGTCGCCAGAAAGTCGGATCCAGAGACGCCGGGCTTACCAGGGGCCGTTCGCAACTTCATGATTGGTCAGGTTGCCGAACCATCACTGCTACAAGCCCCACGGCAAGTTTCGAGACAAGTCAAGAGACAGGTTGCGAGACAATCCATTGAGTTCGGCGCCCGTCCAACCGGAACAATCTCTGTTGGGCGGCAGGCCGGCCAGCGCTTAGCAGGACTAAGGCCGTCAACGTTCTCCACCCGGCCATTCGAAATCCAGGTCGGCGCCTATGTAACCGCCGAGGACGCCAGTCGACAGCTTGCCAATGTCAGACAAATGGCTCCGGACATTCTAGCCGGTGCACACCCGCTTACGGTTCCAGTCAATCGCGGCGCGCGGCGCATGTTTCGCGCGCGCTTTGCGGGCTTTGACTCGCATTCAGCCAAACAAACCTGCAACGCCATGCAGAAACGTGCAATCCAGTGTTTCGTTGCGCGCGCCCGATAATCGCTTAGCCGATAAAGTTAGAGCGATTAGTGGCAACGGATAAGTTCACATCCCAAGCAGAAGATCCTTAGCCTCATTGATCTTGGTGGCCAGGTAACTGGAACCACCACGATCCGGATGCAGCTTTTTCATCAATTCACGATGCGCACGCCGAATATCGTCATGTGTGGCATTCGATTTGACACCAAGGATGTCGCGGGCCTCTTCGATTGTCATTCGACCGCCGGCCCCATCCTCACCTTCGGCTCGAGCCATATCTTCGCGCCAGGTTGGATGAATTCTGTCTAGATAGGCTTCAAGCAACTGCGCAGATTGTGGATCCTCGAACCTGCAGTCCTGCCAAAGCAGCGCCAATTCAGCTGGCGCCATGGACTCAATGTCCCGCCCCGCGAACACACCTTTGAGGACAGTGCCACGCATTGCACCGCTATCGATATCCAGCTCCATCTCCAGATGAGCTGTCCGCACTTGCGACGTTTGCCCACCTGGTGATTGTGGTGACAAACTCGGCTGACGGCGAAACAGCAACCAAAACGCGTACATCGCCAGTGGAATGGCATATCCCAGCGCACCGCGAACGGCCAGCGCAGCAGCAATTGCGAGGAGAATGGTGCCAGCTGCCAAACGTAGCTGCCGCGCAACTTGACCGGCATTGGCCGTCGCAAACGAATGGATCAACAGCAGCAGGATCACAAGCGCGGCAAAACCGAGAAGTAGCGCATGCATGTGATCGACCGTCCTGTTTACTTCATTTGCTCAATGAGCAATCGCGCACCCTTGCCGCGCGACGTGGCACTCATATCAGCCAAGGCAGCCCGGCCACCAGCAGCATACACCGCTACCGCTGAAAGCAACTCACGCAGCTGTCCTGCTGAACCATGATCAAACCTGCAATGTGCGCCTTTCGTCAGTCGCGCTATTTCCTTAAACGCACGCGTCGCGTCTGGATCCGAACCTTCCTGGAACAGAAAAACCGGTACACCCAACAATGCCAGCTCACCAGCTCGCCCACAAAGAAGGTCAACGTCCTCTTCCATGGAATCCCCGACGTAGACCAAGGCATTGACCTTGCGGCTCTCCGTTTCGTTGCGCGTATGCGAGAGAATTTTCCTGATCTGTGTGAAGCCACCGGCACAACGCACGCTGGTCATCAAACGCGCAAGCGCCTCTGGGTCGGACACCCACTTCGATGCGCGACATTCTCCGGCACCGCGAAAGTATATCAGTTGTACATCCAGACCGCCGACCGACTTCACGGTCTGAAACATTTCCGCCTGCAAGCCCAATGCAAGATCCCAGGTTGCCTCCCGGCTCATCGTGGCATCCATGGCAAATACTAAGCGTCCGCGACCCGCGCTTGCAGCCGGTGTCACAGTCCTCATCTGAGCGATGAAACGGGCAACGTCCTCATCCTGGGAAGCTGCAATACTCGCATCCTGCTGCTGTCGCGTCACCGGTGCGGGAGCTTCTTGTTCCGGCACCTGAACCCGGGATTTACTAGGGTCTTTATCTTTGTTCGTCGGCTGTCTCATGACCATTGCTCGTACGCGCAACACACATACGTGTCGCCAAACCTCGTTACAGACTGAGCAGTTCGACATTACCACCTGTCGCGGTAATGTTGTTCGTAATCACACGTTCACAGGCAAAGCGCGCTAAATAGTTCGGCCCTCCTGCTTTAGGGCCGGTGCCCGATAGGCCTACGCCGCCGAACGGCTGTACACCGACAACGGCCCCAATTTGATTGCGGTTCACATAGGTGTTGCCAACCTTGGTTCGCTTGACAATGTCGTCGACCGTACTCTCAATCCGACTATGAATGCCGAGCGTTAGTCCAGAACCGCTTGCCTGAATCGCTGAACAAACCTTATCGAGATTGGACTGGGCGTAGCGAACGATATGCAGGATTGGGCCGAACGTCTCTCTTTCCAGGTCCTTGATCGAACCAATCTCAAAAATCGCTGGCGTCACGTAGGTGCCGAGATGACAGTTATCCGGCAACCGCAGATCTGCCAGCATCTTCGCATTCCGGTACATGTTCGCTTTATGGGCATCAAGTGTATCTTGCGCTGCTACATCGATCACCGGGCCGACATCAGTGGCGTAGTCCATCGGATCGCCGAGGTTCAAGACGTCAGTAGCACCAACCAGCATTTCAATCATCTTGTCTGCAACATCATCTTGCAGAAATAGGACCCGCGTCGCTGAACATCTTTGACCAGCACTGTCGAACGCAGATTGAATCACATCGCCCGTCACTTGTTCCGGCAATGCAGATGAGTCCGCGATCATGGCATTGATGCCGCCAGTCTCGGCTATGAACGGAATGATCTCACCGCGCCGGTCAACAAGCGCTCTCTGAATGCGCCAGGCCGTTTCATTAGAACCCGTGAATGCCACACCACGCACGCGTCGGTCGGACACCAAGGCTGCACCAATGCTGCCGTCACCCGGCAGCAACTGAAGCACATCGCGCGGCAAACCTGCCTCGTAGAACAACTGCGCGGCAGCAAAGGCTGTCAGCGGCGTCTGCTCAGCTGGTTTCGCAAGTACACAGTTGCCCGCCGCAAGAGCGCCAGCAATCTGACCGGTGAAGATGGCCAGTGGGAAATTCCACGGAGAGATGCACGCAAACGGCCCGCGCCCAGTCAATCCATAGAGGTTGGTCTCGCCAGTCACGCCCTTGAGGTTTTGCGGTTTGCAGAACAAACGCCGCGCCTCAACAGCGTAGTAGCGCAGAAAGTCTACTGCCTCACGCACGTCGCCTAGGGCATTCTCCAGCGTCTTTCCCGCTTCGCGCACAATGATCGCCATGAGTCGCTCGCGGTTGCGTTCGTAGAGATCAGCACAAGCTTCCAGGAGTTGGGCGCGATGCTCGCCGTCAGTCGCGTCCCAATGAGCTTGTCCGGCATGTGCAGCGGCGAGCGCTCGATCAACGTCCTCGACAGTGCAGTTCGCGACGCGTCCAAGCCGCTGCCGCCTATCGTGCGGACAGAAAACAAACTCACCACTCTCTGTCTCAGGATTCTTGTCGCCGGATATCAGAGGGTGCGCATCAAAGCTATCGCGTAGCGCTGCACCCATTCGGGCCACAATATCGCCGCGCACAGTCGTTTCGGCCAACGCTAGGCCGAGACTATTGCGACGTTCGTCTCCGAATAATGCCGGCGGTCGAGGCAGCTCCGGTTTTCGCTCAGAGGTACTTGCCTGACGCTCTTCCTCGGCGCGCAATAGCGGATCCGCAACCAGTTTCTCGACCGGCAACTCTTCGTCCGACAGACGATTGACGAACGACGTGTTGGCACCGTTTTCCAGGAGCCGCCGGACGAGATAAGCAAGGAGATCCTCGTGCTCACCAACAGGCGCATAAATACGACATGGTTGCTTGACTGCCGCGTCAGAGAGGACTTGCTCGTAAAGCGCGTCACCCATGCCATGTAGTCGCTGAAACTCAAACTCTGCATCGCGCCCGGCAACAGCAATCGCAGACAGTGTCTGGGCATTGTGAGTTGCAAACTGCGGATAGAATGCATCTCGATCGTTCAGCATAAACCGCGCGCAAGCGAGATAGGAAACATCCGTATGGAGCTTACGCGTAAAGACCGGATAGTCAGGCAGGCCTTGCTCTTGCGCCCACTTAATCTCACTATCCCAGTAGGCCCCTTTAACAAGCCTGACGGGAATCTTCTTTTCTGTTTGATGGGCCAAGCGCCGTAGCCAGCGCAGCACAGGAATAGCGCGCTTGGAATAGGCCTGGACCGCCAGTCCTAAACCGTTCCAACCTCGGAACTCAGCATCATTCAGCAACTTCCCGAACAGTCCCAGCAGTACGTCTAACCGGTCCTGCTCTTCGGCATCAATCGTCAGTCCCAGGCCATTGTTGCGAGCAAGACGTACGAGCTCAATCAGCCTCGGCAGCAGTTCCTTCTCAAGCAAGGCTTCCTTACCGGCTTCGACGCGCGGATGCAGAGCAGTCAGCTTAATTGAGACGCTCGGACGGTGAAAAATCGCATC
>JBCDBQ010000099.1:0-16088 GCA_039183375.1 Pseudomonadota bacterium | reverse complement strand
GCCGGTCAGATACTCCACGTCGCCCATGTCGATGGTATCAGCATCGTCATCGCTCAGCATGCCAGTCCAGTTGCCATCCTTATCATACTGATCAAACAACGGTTGGTTATGCGATCCAGGTTTGACCGCCAAAGGCCCGTTATTCATATCGGTATCAGCCAGATAGCAGCCGATTGTAATGACGTTGTAGTTGGTGTGCGGGAAGAACTGAATGTCCTGGTGCCACTTGACGGTGTCGCTTTCGTCGAACCACTTGAAGTTCAATTTCGAGTGGTGAAAGACGACATTAGGTCCGACAAGGTCGGCTGCGACGTCCGCCATGAGGCCTTTGGCGAAGTTCCAGTACGTCTCGTGCCGATCGTCTGGCTGCTTGAGCCTGCGCAGCACTGGGTTGTCGGCGCTGTGACCGGGACCGATGTCGAACACTTTGCCGGCCTGGGTTTCCTTACGGCTCGCATCGACAAAGTCATTGGTGACCGTGATGAGCCCGGCGAGAATGTCCTGCGGAACTAGGCTCTCAACGTTGACGTACCCCTTCTCGAAGTACAACTCACGTTGTGCCTGAGACAGAACACGTGCGGGGTTTGATAGGATTTCTTCCGGTGACATGAGCAATCCTCCCTGTCTTGAGATTTATGATCTCTTCTGGTGGAGCGTGCAGATACGCGTCCACTTTGAATCTTGAAGGTCAGATTATATTGTTCCATTTGGAACAATATGTCAATGCGGGCCCATTGCTCATAAGACATTGGCAGCGAGAACTATGACGGCGGTCCAGAGCTGCCGGGTATGGGCTCAATGCGCACCCTCGAGGTGAATAGCCAAGTTGACGGCGCGCACCTAAATCCCGCATGAGAAGGTCGGATAACTTGATCGAGATATAAAATGAGCAAGACGGGCGAACAGCCGGCAACGACCCGGTCAGCAGATCATCAGAGCCGAGGCTCCTCGATCGCGGACGTTTTTGAACGAAACGAAGTCCGCGACACGTTTCGCATCTCCTACCTCGCCAACCGCCTCGTGCTACCGATCTATGACGAGATTAAAAGGGAGTTTGGACTTAGCCGCGGAGAGTACCTGCTGTTGTTCTGCCTATCGCACGTGGATGATCTAACGGCACAAGACGTGGCAGATGTAACTGGACGACCGCGCAATTCCATTTCGCGCGCCGTTCACCGCATGCTCAACGAGAAGTATCTAACGCGCTCTCCGCATCCAACTGACGGGCGTCAGGTGCTTCTGAGGATTACACCGAAGGGTCAACGCATTCACAGCAAGATCATTCCGCTCTTCCAAGCGCGCGAACGAGTAATCCTCTCTGCGCTAAGTATGGAAGAGCGCAAACAACTTGATCATCTGTTGTCGAAACTTGTATCGGGGGTGCCAGATTAGTGCCGGTTGTAGCGTTAGCCCCTTTTATGGGCAGTCTCCGCACTAGCGCGGCGTCGCCGAGGCACAGTCTGAATGCAGCGCCCCGGCAGTATCAAAGTTTAGGCGACTTCAAATAGACCAGCCGCACCCATGCCACCACCAACACACATGGTGACGACAACGTGCTTCGCGCCGCGGCGCTTTCCTTCGATGAGCGCGTGGCCGACAAGCCGGGCGCCGGACATGCCATAGGGGTGGCCGACCGAGATCGCACCACCGTTGACATTCAGGTTCTCATTCGGAATGCCGAGCTGGTCGCGACAGTACAGCACTTGCACAGCGAAGGCCTCGTTGAGTTCCCACAGGCCGATGTCATCCATCTTCAGGCCATGCTTTTCGAGAAGCTTTGGCACTGCGAAGACCGGGCCGATTCCCATTTCATCCGGGTTGCAGCCGGCGGCAACCATGCCCTTATAGATGCCAAGCGGTTGCAGACCGCGCTTCTCTGCCTCCTTGGCTTCCATGACCACCGAAGCCGAAGCGCCATCAGAAAGCTGCGATGCGTTGCCGGCTGTGATGTGCTTGCCTTCCTTGATGACCATGCCGTCCTTGAATACAGGCTGCAGACCTGAGAGACCATCCATGGTTGTTGACGGACGGTTGCCCTCATCCTTTTCCAAGGTCACCCCGCGCTCAGAGATTTCCTTGGTCTCTTTGTCCTGCACCAACATGGTTGTCTTGAACGGTACGATCTCATCATCGAACTTGCCGGCCTGCTGTGCAATCGCTGTGCGCTGTTGTGATTGGAATGCGAACTCGTCCTGGGCCTCGCGCGAGACACCGTAACGCTCGCCAACCGTTTCCGCTGTTTCCAGCATCGACATATAGACCGCTGGCACATGCTCATTGAGCCAGTCGTCCTGGGAGCGGTAGGCATTACGATGTTCATTTTGAACCAGCGAGATCGACTCGAGGCCACCACCAATAGTGATCTGCATGCCGTCGTGAACAACCTGTTTCGCAGCCGTTGCAATGGCCATCATGCCGGAGGCGCATTGACGGTCGATTGACATACCGGCGACGGTATCGGGCAAGCCGGCGCGCAAAGCCGCCTGGCGACCGATGTTGTAACCTGTCGAGCCCTGCTGCAGGGCTGCGCCCACAATGACGTCTTCGACTTCGGCAGCATCGATCTTGGCGCGCTCAACGGCAGACTTGATGGCGTGGCCGCCGAGCTCCTGTGCTGAGGTGTTGTTGAAAGCTCCGCGATAGGCCTTACCGATGGGCGTGCGGGCGGTGGAGACGATAACGGCTTGGCGCATGGGTCATTCCTCTCAGTTTTGTTTGTCGTTTGGTTTTGCAATCGTTGGACCTGACTATAACGGCAGATGTGGCGCTGTCATCAGCTGTCCGCGTACTTCTCAATCACATCCTTCCACTTCAGCGCGTCTTCTGCCTGTTTCACCTTGGCGGGCATGCCGGCCATCGGTGAAACGGGCACCAGAACACGTTTGACGCCGAGTGACGCGAGCCGTGGGATTTCGGCAGGGTCATCGGGCATGCTCACAGAGAACTCAATGGCGTCTGGATCGCGGTCATTCTCGATCGCCGTGTCGCGGACAATCTTGAAGAGATCCTCAGGGGCGCCACGGGCTGGGAAATAACCATCGCCGAGACGACCGGCGCGCCGGGCTGCTACCTTTGAGTCACCACCGACGATGATCGGTACAGACTTGTTGGGCGGTTGCGGACGGCAGTAAGTGTCTTTGATGTTGACGAACTCACCTTGGTAGTTTGCAGCATCGGCGCTCCAAAGTTCGCGCATGGCTGCGACATACTCATCGGCACGGCGGCCACGTTTCTCAAACGGAACACCGAGTGCAGAGAACTCCTCTTCGAGCCAGCCAACACCGATGCCCAGCATGACGCGCCCGTCCGACATGTAATCCAGCGTCGCAACCTGTTTGGCGGTGATGACCGGATTGTGCTGCGGCAGGATCAAGACGCCGGTTGCCAGCTTGATCTTCGACGTGACAGCTGCCGCATAGGTCATCCAGATCAAAGGATCGGGCAACGGGATATCGTAACGCCCGCCGGCCATCCGGCCATCTTCGGAGTAGGGGTAGCGCGAAGCATAGTTGGCCGGAACGACCGTGTGTTCGACGGTCCACATCGATTCAAAGCCAGCCTCCTCGCCAGCCTGAGCGAGCGCAACGGCTTCCTTGGGATCAACAAAGCGGCCCGTGTTGCAGTATCTGAGACCGAATTTCATGGACGCTTCCTTTTTTGGTTCTTTGCGCGCTTATTGCTCCTCATGGGAACTGAAACACATGAACCGACCGAAGTGAAACCCGGCCCAGACTATCATCAGGGATGGAGTGGGAACGCCAATCCTGAACCGGATGCCAATGCTGTAATCGGTGCTTTTTGAGGCGTTCCTGGGCAGGCATTCCTGAGCGGTCGTTGCTCACGCATCAATGGGGCCGCGGGATTTCCCCTCCCGCTGCCTGCTTTAGGTTCGTGGAGATCAGCCTGATATCTTCGGCGCCATCTGGCGCCAATCAACCACCACCCTGTCGTGGCGGCAACGTGATGCCCATGGCTTTCGCCGCGCGAGCTGCGAACGCTTCCGTTTGCTCAAATGCTTGCTGCAGTGCGAGCTGCCCGTCAGGAGCAGATACTTGCTCGAACTGCGCAGCAACCGCTTCGGGTGAGTTCTCATCGGCACTGAGATAAATGCCCGGCGTTTCGTACACCATTGTCCGGGCGAAGCATCCTGCTCCGGCGGCCAGGATGCAGCGAGACGGTCCGTCTTCCGAGACAAGATAGAGGACGCCCGGCGTAATCGATTCAGGTTTGAGGACTTCGAGCATTTCCGGCGGCATAAGCTCCTCGGTCATGCGCGTCGCAGCGGTCGGAGCCAGAGTATTAACGCGAATGTCGTACTTGGCGCCTTCCAGGTGCAACACGTTCATCAATCCCATCATGGCTGCCTTCGCGGCACCGTAGTTGGACTGACCGAAATTGCCGTAGAGGCCGGATGACGAGCTCGTGAAAACGATACGGCCATAGTTTTGCTGCCTCATGATTTCCCAAACCGCTTTGGTGCAGGTCACCGTTCCCATCAAGTGGACATCGACTACATTCTGAAAGTCTTCCAGTGTCATCTTGGCGAAGGTCTTGTCGCGCAATATACCGGCGTTGTTGATTAGAATATCAACGCGGCCCCACTTCGACATGGCTTGGCTGACCATATCTTCGACACCCGCAGCATCCGTCACGCTGGTGCCGTGGGCGATCGCCTCTCCACCAGCCGCAGTGATCTCGCTGGCTACCTCTTCGGCGGGCGTCTGTGATGCGCCAGAGCCATCGCGAGAAACGCCCAGATCATTGATGACCACCTTGGCTCCGCGGGCTGCCAACCCCAAAGCATGAGACCGACCAAGCCCGGTACCTGCTCCTGTCACGATTGCTACTTTATTGTCGAAACGAATGCTCATTTCTCTGCCTCATAATATACGCGTGTCAGCCACTCGGCTGCGATGGCCGGTTTGTGGGCGCCCTCGATCTCGACGGCAACATTGTACTTCATGGTAATCTCGCCAGGTGCACGCTCGTCGGCCTCGGCAAGAACGAAACGCCCGCGCACGCGGGCACCGCTACGCACCGGCGTGATGAAACGAAGCTTCTCGAAACCATAGTTGACGCCCATCGTCGTACCGATGACACCGGGTACCGCATCGTATGACATCTTGGCCATCAGCGACAGGATAAGGAAGCCATGGGCGATGGTGCCCCCAAACGGCGTTTCGGCCTTGGCGCGCTCCGGATCGATATGAATGAATTGGTGGTCAAGTGTGGTGTCAGCGAATGTGTTGATCATCTCCTGATCAACGGCAATCCAGTCCGAAACACCGACTTCTTCGCCAACCTTAGCCAGCATTTCAGCCGGACTAATGTTAACTGCACGCTCCCCCGTCGTTGCTGCGGTTTGTGCCATCGCATCCTCCCCAATGACAAATCTGGCCCGAGACAATTCTAGTGCCCGACAATTCTGGCACCCCAGCCTGTGCTCGGCCATTATCATGACCTGAAGTCCTAATTCGAATTCAGTCGGGAGGGAAGTGCGGGTTCGTGCCGCTCACGCGCTCAATGGCTCGGCTCCGGCTCTGGACGCGGCCTGCTGTAAGTCGTAAGGCTTTCGCAGCACATCACGCCTGGAGGAGACAAAACATGAAACTGGTCCGCTTTGGTGATGCCGGTTCGGAAAAACCCGGCATTCTGGATGGCGACGGCAATGTCCGCGATCTGTCAGGACATATCGGCGATATTGGTCCTGAAGAGGTCACGCCGGCGGCGCTGGCAAAGCTCCAGGGCCTGGACGTCGCGAGCCTGCCGACGGCGCCAGCAGGTGCGCGCTTCGGCGCACCGATCACCGGTATGAGAAACTTCATCGCTGTTGGACTGAACTATGAAGATCACGCCCGCGAAACTGGAGCAGCCATCCCGGAAGAGCCGATCCTTTTCAACAAGCTTGCGAATTGCATTGTCGGGCCGAATGATAACGTCATCATGCCGCGCGGTTCGAAAAAGCTCGATTGGGAAATCGAGATAGCCTTCGTCATTGGCCAGAAGACACAATACGTGAGTGAGGCCGATGCACTGTCGCATATCGCCGGTTATTGCATTTGCAATGACGTCTCAGAGCGTCACTTCCAGGCGGAGCGCGGCGGCCAATGGATGAAGGGCAAATGCTTTGAGTCATCTGGACCACTCGGCCCATGGCTGGTGACCCCGGACGAGATTGGCGATGTCCAGAACCTGGCCATGTCACTCGATGTCAACGGCAAGCGGATGCAGACCGGCAATACCAACACGATGATCTTCTCGATCCAGCATCTCGTGCACTACATCTCGCAGTTCATGATCCTCGAGCCCGGTGATGTCGTCACAACCGGTACGCCTCCCGGCGTCGGTCTCGGCATGGACCCGCAGGTTTTCTTGAACGTTGGTGATACTATGGCGCTGGAAATCGAAGGCCTCGGCCAGCAGCAGCAGACGGTTGTCGAGCCGCGCTAGTTCTACCCTACGATGCGGCTAAACGAAAAGGCGCAGTCCGATCCGGGCTGCGCCTTGTTTTTTGTCTTCTGCCGCGTGACGACAATCAACGCTGCGCGATGTTGGGCAGCTGGCGAACATTGTCCGTTTGATCGCTGATGTTGTCGAACGCGCCACCCAGGCTGCTCCACGCGACCATTGAGTTGCGGTCAGAGTCCTTGAGTGCTTTGTGGATCATGTGCGCCAGATCATACAGAGCACTCTCTCCAACATCCAACTTGCCGTCTGCGTTATCAGTTTCGAGTTCCTGAACGGTTCGCTCCATAAGGCGCTCAATCGGACCGTTCGGCGACAGCAATATCACATCCCAAAGATCGCCGATTTCCTTCAAGGCTTCGTCGATTTCGCGCAGGGCCTCTTTGTCGCCTTCGGGCACATCGTACTGAAGACGGGCCTTGGTTGTTTCCAACTGCGCGCGCGCCTCACGATCCTCAAATTCGACCTGATTGTCTAAACCTCTAAAGCTCTTTCTCAGCCGTTTGAATGACTCGCTTGCAGCTTGCGCAGCACTATAAATGTCGCCGTGGACGTTAGAGAACTTTGCGTGGTCGACGCCCAACTTCTGGAGAAATACTTTTGCAAACTCATCGCGATGACGTGGCCGCTGAGTGTCGTGCGCAATCTGCTTGGTTTCCGAGGGTAGAGCGACGGTCTGACCTGAGGTCTTATTGGTCGGTAGCGGAGCAGGCACCGAGCCTTTGCCGGACTGGGTTTGGTCATGGCCGACCTGCAGCGGCATTGGGCCTGCCTCTTCTGCCAGCCGCGATCCCGTTGACATGTATCTGCTGCGCAATGCCGAAAGTGTCTTGAAGAAGTCGGCGTGGATATAGAAGTGGTTTGCATCTTGGCCGGCCCGCTGGACCCGCTCGTAGATGGCTCCGGCATTCAGCACACCACGCACCGTTAGCAGATCATCCGGCTCGGGAATGTCCTGCAGCCGAACCTCTGCCATGAAGCCATGCTGCTCAAGCATTGGATGCATGTGGCTGAGAACCAATTTGGCATTGTCACCGACCTGCGGCGCCAACGCGTCGAGCACGGTTCGCTCAAGCTCAGCTAATTGCGCAATGCCTTCGTCTTTTTCGTATGCGCGCTTGGCAACCAGCGACAGATATTCGAATAGTTCAGAGCGAACCTGATAGGCGCGTTCGTTCTGGTCGAGGTGACGTACCGCGCCGATCGAGCTTGCGGCATTGAGCACCTTCCTTAAGGCGGCGCTGTTAGAATCTTGATCCTCGATGATGATCTGACCGGTAAATCCACCCTGCGGCGTGATCGGTCGCAAGTAGTCCAGAACCAGCTTTGCATTGTCGAACGGCTGAGGTTGAAGGGCCGTATCGATAATGGCTTCAAGTTGCTGAGCACTGCGGCCCTTGTGGCTGGGAACATCAGACAGCGGTGATCTGACCGCGTTGGCACCAAACAGGCCGGACATGAACACCAAAGCATCGATTGCGATTGCGATCGCCAATGCCAGGTAGGCCAACTTGTTACCATCCTGGAACGCATTGGACGTCACAACAAAACGGTGTGCTTTGTCATCGCGGTTCAGTTCAAGATAGTTGATCCGGGTGCGCAACTCGTCGGTATCGCGGCTCGGCAGACCTGAGTCCTGCACGCACTGCCGCGCAAACTGGAACAAACCGTCGGCGCCACCAGTCTTGGGCAGCTTCTCGCCACCGATACAGTTCGACGTCAGGACCGCCAGGCCGGTGTTGAGGGCAAAGACACGCTCTGATGCTTCAGATGCCGTTCCTGGGTCGCAATTGATCGACTGCGCGCGCGACTTGAGCGACGGCACCTCAGACATGGCGCCTAGCATCGTCGCACATAGTGCTTGGATCCGCGCCAGACCTGGCTGTGTCGGCTTTTGGCGGAACTGTATCCGTGCCACCTCTAACTGACGCAGTCCGTTGGTCGGATCAAATGTCGGCTCGACGCTTTGATTAGATTTCTTGGCCAGCTCAATCAATCGGGCAGCGGTGGTAGCCCGGCCTTTCAGCGTTGCAAGCTCTCCTTGTGCGTTTGCCAACTCGCGCTCGCTGTTGCTGACATCTGTCAGTGCGGTGTCGAGCCGCTGCTGGTACTCGCGGAGCTGCAGCTGGAGATTTCTCTTTTCCGCATTCAAGTTGCGAAGCTCTTTTGAGATTTCGCGATACTTCGGCCCCTTGCCTTCTTTAGCCGTAACCCCAATCCCGCCGGCTTCAGCATCTGCTTCCGCTGTCTTGGCAACGATCTCGCGGTCCTTGGCAAACATCTTGGACTTGAGATCTTCGATAACCGGCTTCAGTTGATTAGCAACCTCGCGCGCACGGCCAATCTGCGTGTTGAGGGCGCCGGTGCGCTGATTGAGCTGAACCTGTTGTCCCTCGGCGGATGACTTTTCTTCCTGGCGCTGAGCAACCAGTTTCTGGCGCTCACGCATCTTGTTTTCAAAGAAATTGCGGATTGCGTCTGGTGCCTGCCGGGCTTCAAAGACCAGCCGATCAAGGGTCCGGTCATACTGTTTCCAGCCATCGGCTTCAAACAGGCGGTCGCGCTCCTCGATGCGGCGACGTGTGGCCAATCCACCGATGTCATTCACGACGCCGGCAACTCGGTTCTGTGCACGTAGCTCAGCTGCGCGTACGCGCTCTTCTTTCGGGAAGATGGTTGAGAACAGCGAGTCAAACGAGAAAAACACGGAGGTCGCCATGCAGGCCAGAAACATGACCCACAGCACAGCACTGCGGACCATAACCCGCATCGCCTGAAGATAATCGCTGACGATATCGCTGCCGGCGTTGAGCAGGATTGTTGCCGTCACCAGAATGACAATCGCGCCAATCAACAGGCTATCAGGAAGCAGCATCCAGCTGTTGGTCGCCCAATCCTGCTGGCTCAGTCGCGACGGCGCCGCGTAATTGAGGACGAGCAATGCCATTGCGGTGAACAGCAACAGTCCAATTATCGTTCCGACAACAGGCTGCATGGCCTGCATCGCTTGCCTGTTTGTGCGCTCGGTAGAGGACGCGACGGGACGAAAATTCATGCCAGTGGCAAAGCTTTCGCCAATCAGCCAGGCAACGATCAGCATCACACCCTGAATTCCGAACGTGATCATCAATGACAGGATCGGCTCCTGGGTGAAGTTGCGCATGCCATCCCAGGTCGTCCAACCGGACGCAACTGACAGAACCAAGCCGGTCGTACCAAGGAGAGCAAGGCGCCAATTCGTAAAGATGGTTTCGGAGAGGAGTTCGCGTAGTTTACGTCCGAAGCTGGATGCATAAATCAGTGCGAGAACCACACAGACAATCGTAAATGTGACCAGCGATTGCGTCGACGGCAGCTGTATGCCGACTTCCTGACCCATCGCGACCAAATCCATTCCCGTCCTCCAACGTCTCGTCCGACTGCCATTTCCATTGCGATAGCTTCCGGACCGACAAGTGACGTGCAAACGACCTGAATACAGGCGTCATCCCGGAACGCGCGATACAGTTATACTCCACCTAACATTATCCTGTGACCGTCCTAGGGCAGGACGAGATCGCGGCAATAACCTCTGTGAAACAGGACCAGCGCGTCGCCAACACGGCCAGGATCTCAAGGAAAACAATACACTGTTGTTCCTATTCTGAAACATTACAAAACAGTCATCTGTTGGCTTGACGCAGCAATCCATGCGGCAAACTGGCGTAAATCTATGCAGTTCTGTGAAAATGCCTCAGGCGCCGGTCTCAGTACCGAACAGGGCCGCGACTCCGAGACCGCCGAGGGCCCCCTGCGTGGCCACGGCATAGGCAGGCGTCGATCGCTTTGAATTGCGGGCTAACTGGGAAAACAGACGCACAACCAATAACGCACCCGCTGCACCAAAGGGATGTCCCCTTGCCAGAGCACCACCCTCCGGGTTGATGGCCGCTTCTTCAATCCCGAGCGCTTCGGCCAGGGCGATGACTTGTACTGCCGAAGTCTCGCTGGTTTCCAATTGCTCAATGGCGGACCGATCGAACCCATTGAGACGCTTATAGAGCTTCTTGACGCTGGCAACCGGAGCGACTGCCTCGCTTCCTGGGGGTACACCAACGGATGCGCTTGAGAGCATCGAGAGCGCCGGTGGCCTGCCCAGCGATCGCCAGCGCTCTTCAGAGACGATAACCACAAAGGCTGCGCCATCGTGCCAGCTGCACGTATTCGCCGGCGTTAGCGTTCCCGTATCCTCAAGATAGGGCTCTTCGTCCTCGAAATAGTCGATATCGGCGCTGGCGGTGCTTTGATCGCGCCCTTCCTCACGGCGTGACCTCAAAGGAACGATTTCATCGTCGAACCGTTTGGCCTTGCGTGCATCGACGGCCTTTTGCAGTGAGCCAGCCGCGAACGCATCCTGTTGTGATCGCGAGATATTGAGATCGCGCGCCAGTTTCTCGGTGCATTCGAGTGGGAACGGCAAGTTCAGGCCGGCATCGGATACCGGATCCGGGTGAATGAAACGTGGCATTTGATGCGCGTTTCTGGGCCGGGCGATGCGCCAGGGCGCCGTTGACAGGCTTTCGGCACCGCCTGCAATGACAACTTCTGCGTCACCCTGGCTAATCAGCCGACTTGCCTGGATAATGGCAACCAGGCCTGAGGCGTCCTGTTGATCGATGGTGGTGGCATTGGCTGTCTCAGGCAGGCCCGAGGCGAGAGCTATCAGGCGCGCCGGGTTGCCGCCAGCTGTGGCATTGCCGACGATCAATTCGTCGATGCTTGAAGACTCAATCGCCGCGTCGTCAATTGCAGCCGAAATCACCGGTGCAGCGAGATCTTCAATACGACGACCGGCATGGAGACCACCAATCCGGCCAAGTGCCGTTCGCCTTGCGGCAATAATGTAAGCCCCGGCTGGTTGTTTCAGCACCATAGAATACTCGTCCAGACTTAAAACTGAAGCTTGTTGTTGGTATATGACACCCGCGAAAGCAGCAATCGCGGTATACATGAATTATCTATTTCGGAAGTTCGCGAGCATACTCCAAAAATTGGCAAAATAGGGTGCGCAAACTGGCGTTGATGAGGAATTCCAACGGCAGGTCATCAATCAGACTTGACGTAGCCGTGAATTGGTTCTGACTCCCGGGTGTAACAAACAAGAGAGCGATCGTAATCCAAATGCTTATGTCCCGACTGACGGTTGCCGCGGCCAGCCTAACCTTGCTCGCTGTCTCGCCGACCATTGTTTCGGCCAAAACCAATTGCCGGAATACCGGCAGCTTTCAGAAATGGAAGGCGGACTTTCGCAACAAGCTGATCGCCGAGGGTGTTTCAAAATCGCTTATCCGAAAGGTTTACGATCCGGTTCGCTTCGACCCGGCCATTATTAAACGGGATCGGCGGCAAAGTTTCTTTTCGCTGTCATTTGCAGAATTCTCGAAACGGCTCGTTTCCTCGCATCGCCTCAAGGCAGGTGGCAGGAAATTGAAGCAACGCGCCGGCCTGTTTCGTGCTGCGGAAAAGAAATATGGCGTTCCGGGGCCTGTGATCACGGCCTTCTGGGCGCTTGAAAGTGACTTTGGCAAAGGCATTTCCAAGCAGTATCCGGTGTTCAACTCGCTGGCGACGCTGGCCTATGACTGCCGCCGCCCGGAACTGTTCAGCCGCGAGCTTGCGGCTGCGCTCAAGATTGTTGATCGCGGATATCTGCCGCTGAACCGCCTGGTCGGGTCCTGGGCCGGTGAACTGGGCCAGACGCAGTTTCTCCCGGATCACTACCTCAATCACGCCGTTGATGCTGACGGTGACGGCGTTCGCGACATGATGAAGTCTGATGCTGACATCATTTTCTCAACCGCCAATTTCATCAAACACCTTGGCTGGCGCGCCGGTGAACCTTGGCTTCAGGAAGTCCAGGTGCCAGCCAAAATGCCCTGGCGTGAGGCTGATCTGGCAATCTATCACCCACGGTCCAAATGGGCTGCCCTCGGTGTCCGAACCCGAGACGGCAAGCGCGTCCAGGCTGATAGTGTGCCGGCAGCGCTCCTGATTCCGATGGGACGGAATGGGCCGGCGTTCCTTGCCTATGAGAACTTCAAGATCTATCCACAATGGAACCAGTCGTTGAACTACGCCATCACCGCGGCCTACCTCGCGACCCGCCTGACCGGCGCGCCGCGCTACCGGCCGGGCCGCGGGACGGTCGAACAATTCGACTACAAGCGGATTAAGGAAGTCCAGCGCCTGTTGAACCGACGCGGGTTCGACACCGGTGGGATTGATGGTAAACATGGTGCCAAAAGCCGGGCGGCTGTGAAAAACGCCCAGTTACGCTTTGGTCTGCCGGCCGATTCCTACCCGTCCAGTGAACTCATGGACCGTTTGCGCCGTTGACATATGGCGCGTCTAAACTCACTGAAACGTAAAGGTTCATTTCAGAGGGGCAGACGATGTCCGATCTTCGCAAGCCGCGTCACAAGACGATTGCAGTCGACGTGGGTGGTGTGACCGTGGGAGGCGATGCCCCCGTGGTCGTCCAGTCGATGACGAACACGGATACAGCCGATATCAACCGTACCGTGCAGCAAATTTCGGCGTTGGCCCGGGCGGGCTCCGAACTGGTGCGCATCACAGTGGATCGAGACGAAGCTGCCAAGGCTGTTCCGCACATCCGCGAGCGGCTCGATAAGATCCAGGTGGACGTTCCGATTGTCGGAGACTTCCACTACATCGGCCATAAGCTGTTGGCAGAAAATCCAGCCTGTGCCGAAGCACTCGCAAAGTATCGAATCAATCCTGGAAACGTGGGCTTCAAAGCAAAACGGGATACACAATTCTCATCGATCATTGAAAAGGCCATGGAGTATGGCAAGCCAGTGCGCATCGGTGTCAATTGGGGCTCACTGGATCAGGAACTCCTGACCCATCTCATGGATGAGAATGCGAAAACGGAAAAACCGTTACCAGCCCGCACAATCATGCACGAAGCCATTGTACAATCAGCGCTCATCTCGACTCATCGAGCTCAGGAGCTGGGGCTAGGTGCTGATCGCATTGTCATTTCGGCAAAGGTTTCAGCCGTGCAGGACTTGATCAGCGTTTACAGCTTGCTCGCTTCGCGCTGCAACAATGCGCTACATCTCGGTCTGACTGAAGCCGGCATGGGCTCCAAAGGTATCGTGGCCTCGTCTGCTGCGATGGGTATCCTGCTGCAGCAGGGTATCGGCGATACCATTCGCTATTCGCTCACACCGGAACCGGGTGGCGATCGCACGCAGGAAGTGCGCGCCGCACAGGAACTGCTGCAGACGATGGACATTCGCGCCTTTGTACCGGTGGTCACCGCGTGCCCTGGATGCGGACGGACGACATCGACGGTGTTCCAGGAACTTGCCAAGGACGTCCAGGACATGATCCGCGATCGGATGCCGGATTGGAAGGCAAAGTATCCGGGTGTCGAGTCGCTGAACTTCGCCGTGATGGGCTGCATCGTGAATGGGCCAGGCGAATCCAAGCATGCCGATATCGGGATTTCACTGCCCGGCACCGGCGAACAACCTGCGGCACCGGTTTTCATCGACGGGGCAAAGGCGATGACGCTGCGCGGCCCCAACATCGCAACCGAGTTCAAAGATATCGTCGAAGACTATATCGAAAAGCGATTTGGCTAGCCCCCGCGGCAGGTTTGAGACGAGCCAAAAACAACTCTTGGCGACGTTTGACATGGCATCCTCCCCGCGAAGGCGGAGATCCATGCGACCCACCGCTTGCGCGGTGACCGAAATACTATGCTTTCGAAGCAGGCCAAGCCCCATTTTCGACATGTGCGACGCAGCCTGAAGCTTGACTGGATTCCCGCCTCCGCGTGATGGCGAGCTTGATAGAGTATGGAATTTCTCTCTCTCCCAACTTCAGCAGTGAGAACCCAGCCGGCAACGCGCCGTGCAAGCCTCTGCCCCGCGTCCGAGCCGTCTCGCCCTAGACGGAGAGAGGGGAGTGTTTCTCGGAGTGGTCACGCATAAAATCGATACTAATCACCAAATTCATCCTTGATGATGGCGAGGAACTATCTTTCCTGGCTCAGGCGTTGTGTGGTTCATTCCCATTCATTGTTATTAGACACGAGCCAGCCGAGGGAAAGAGCCACCATGACAGAACGTATGCCGGCAGTCAGTTTGGTGGCGGTTCCAGGTCGCAGACAACAAACGCTCGAAGTTGCGCAAGAAATTGAGAAACGCGGGTTTGCCGGCATCTGGTCGCCGAGCATGTTCTCCAACATGGCGTTCTGTCATGCCCTGACGCACGCAACATCAACCATTCCCTTCGCCACATCAATCGCACCGATCTACGCCAGCACAATTCTGGAGTTCGCTCAAAGTGCGGCCTTCATGCATGAAGTGTCAGGCGGCCGGTTTAGCTTTGGCATTGGCGTTGCGCACGCACCGTCTCACGTTCGCATGGGCGTCACACCCGGGAAGCCATTGGGTGACATCCGGGACTTTGTCGCGAAGTACCAATCACATGACAAGCTGGGAGGTTTGCCGCCAATCATTCTGGCAACCTTGCGAAAGAAGATGATCGCACTGGCCGGCGAGATCGGCGACGGCCTCGTCTTTGCCAATGGAACGCGGTCGCACATGTCGGATTCGCTGAGTGTCTTGAGTGAAGATCAACGGACCAATGGCAGTTTCCAGATTGCTAATATGATCCCGACTTGCATCAGCGACGACATTGACGCCGCAAAAGCGGTCAACCGGAAAACGCTGACAAACTATGCCCTACTGCCGAACTATCGGAACTATTGGAAGGAAGCCGGCTTCGTCGAGGAGATGACAGCCATCGAGATGGCAGTGAACGAAAAGCGCATCGATGACGTGCCGAAGTATTTGACCGACGCCTGGTTGGCAGAATGCACATTGTTCGGATCACCGTCCCGCATTCGAGATGAACTCGATGCCTGGTATGATGCCGGCATTAAGACGCCGATCCTGGTCCCTTCATCGGCGGCGGGGAATCAGATGAAGGCCATCGAAGAACTGCTATCAGCGTTTGCGTCTTGACCTAGTCTGTTCCGGAGGCTCGCAGCAGGTCAGAGATTGCTTCGGATCAACCGTACACGTGGGCCGCTGGGCTTAAGCGCATGCAAGCGCGCCCCCCTCCGCGTCGCAAGCATCCGCACCGGCGACGCCGCTGAGCGATGCAGGCCCCCGCCTAAAACGGCACGCCGACTTTGACGCTGCCGCCGTAGGCGTTGTAGCCGTCGGCGCCGATGCCGTCGTAGAAGCCCTCGCCGGTGATCGCTACGCCTTGCGGCAGGCGGATGGAGAGACCCGCCTCCGTGCGAGCACGGAACTTGTCGCTGCCGGTAACCGCGAGGCCGGTGTCAATGTCGACCTGGTCGGTACGCTTGAAGTCCCAGATGCCATTGATCGCAACGAACGGCGCAATGGTCGTGCCATCGGGACGTGTGAAGGAGGTTGAGAACTTCGGTCCGAAGGTGAGGCGGCCCAGTTCGACGGTTTGCGCACCAATGGCGTTACCGAGGCTGTCGGTATAAGCCTTCTGCTCTTCCTCGAAATAGATGACACCGACGTGCGGGGCGATGTGCACGGCGCCGAACTTGAAGTCACCGGTCAGGCGGC
>JBCDBQ010000098.1:0-16168 GCA_039183375.1 Pseudomonadota bacterium | reverse complement strand
CGGAGAGAATGCCGGGCTGGAGTTTGCCGCTCCTTGTAACTCAAAGCAGGATGCGCTGCGCTACTTCACGGCGCTGCTCGACGCCTGGGAGATGGTCCATTGGACGCCGGAAGTGTTCGTCGATGGCGGCAAGCAGATTGCCATGTTCGGCAAGTGTGCCTGGACGAATAAGGCGAATGGTAAGAAGGCAGAGGTTGCAATTTCGCACCTTTGGACCTTTGAAGACGGTGGCGCTGTTGAACTGGTGGAAGTCTTCGATACGGCCAGGGCTGCAGCTGCCGCTCAAGGCTGATTGATGTTGGCTCGCGACGCGATGCGCGGTTGTCGTCAAGTCAAACCGTGCTTACGTAGCAGATGGCAGGTGTAATCGGGTCGCGGGTTGGGCCCGGTTGTTGTTGTACCTGGCAGCGAAACGGCGCTCGCGAGGCGCGCATGACAGGTGAACGCATTGGACGCAACAACCGACCCATCCGCTGTTCTGCGCGTTCGAGTACCGGACGACGCGGCTTATGCCACGGCCCCGACACTGCCTGCTCCACAGGGACCGCTCACAACGTATCAGGTGATCCGCGGGCTATTGCGGAACCCGGTGGAAACCTGGGCACGTGAACTCTTTGAACAGCCGGTCGCAACCTACAACTTCGGTCGCCAATGGATCTTCGCGATGGCGCCGGAGTACGTCAACGAAGTGCTGGTGAGCCAGCAAAGTAACTTTCCCAAGAGTGAACTCGACAAGCGCATCCTCAATCGGCTGGTCGATGATAGTGTGTTGATTACCCGCGGACCGCGTTGGCGTTGGCAGCGTCAAGCCGTTGCCGGGGTTTTCCAGCCGTCCGCACTTAAGCCGATTGTGCCGATGTTTTCGGAAGCTGCGCGACAGCAGTCGGCGCGTTGGCTCGATGGGTCCGGTACATCTCGGGTCGACATCGATTTGACGCGGCTGGCATTCGACATCATTCAAAACTCGATGCTTGGTGGTCAGGCGGCGACGTCATCGGCTGAAGCCGAACGCCAGATTGAAGCATTCACCCGCTGGATCCCGTGGGAGATCTCGTACTTCGGTATGGGCCTGCCGAGTTGGTTTCCGCATCCGGGCTCGCGGACGATGTCACGTGCCAGCAATTATCTGCGTCGCGAACTCACGACCGTCATTCAGCAACGGCGTGATGGATCAAGTGCGACGCAGGATCTGCTCGACCGGCTCTTGGCGGCAACTGATCCTGAAACCGGTGAGAGTATGTCGGATGACTATGTCCTCGATAACCTCCTGACGTTTCTGATTGCAGGACATGAAACGACGGCGTCGTCGCTGACATGGACTTTGTATCTGCTGGCCAAGTATCCGGAGTGGCAGGAGCGGATCGCCCGGGAAGTTCATGACGTCGTTGGCTCAGGTGCCTTGACCACGGATCACATCGCTAAGCTCGACATCACGCGGCAGGTCCTGAGCGAAGCCATGCGAGTCTATGCACCGGCCCCAATGATAGCGCGTGTTGCAGAACGGCCAACCCGGATACTCGATGTTGATGTTGATGCCGATGCGCTGATCTTTCTGCCACTCTACGTCATTCACCGTCATGAGATGCTGTGGGACAAGCCGGAAGTGTTTTGGCCGGAGCGCTTTGCACGGGAGAACATGAAGGCGATCCCGAAGTTTGCCTATATGCCGTTCGGTTCAGGGCCGCGTACGTGTGTCGGGAATAGTTTTGCCATGTTGGAGTCGGTAGCGCTCCTTGCTGAATTCATGCGCCGCGTTCGGTTCAATCTCGCAGACGCGGTTGACCCCGTCCCCGTGGCACGCATCACGTTACGTCCGCGCGATGGGCTGACACTCAAGATCGAACCCGCGCGGACTTAGATTATTTCTGGCTGGGCCGGAAGTAGCCTCAGCCCGAGCGGGGTTTCTTTTACGACTACTCGGCTGGCTGCGCCGCGGGTGTTGGCTGGGCTTCCGGCAGTCGGCCTGGCAGCATGAGAACTGCGCTCAGGATTGCCAGAGCTGATGCGGCCAGAATGTAGAACAGCACATCGAAGCCCCAGTTGTGATGAACCCAGGCGATTAGCGGAACAACAATGGCCCAGACGCCGAAGCTGACGATATAGCGTGCACCATAGATTGATGCGCGCAGCTCGGATTTGGCCATCTTGCCGATCATGTAGTCATTGATCGGGATCTGGCCGAAAGCGCCGAGCATAAAGCCAAGTGCAACGGCCAGCGCCGTAATATCCGTGAGGCCTGGCATGAGCATAAAGAAGATCACCTGGATCAAGGCGACGACTGAAAAGACATTGCGCGGACCATAAACGTCGAGAAGTTTGCCAACCACGATCTGGGCGAACGAGGCAACACCAAACACGATAAACGCTAGCCAGCCGAGCAATGTTGCACTGGATGCGATTCCGCCGAGGCGCTCATCAAAGACCTTGGGTAATGCAAACGTTGTGCTTTGGAAGATGATGCTGGAGATCGCTGTTGTGAAGAAAATAATGATACTGACGCGAATGAGCATTGCGCGCCACTCGGCGGTGGTGGTGCCATCTCCAGCCACTTGCGATGGCTGGGCAACAGAGGCCGTTGCTGCATTCTTCAACGGCACACGGTCGCGGTAATTATAAAGGTACGAGAGGCCGAACAAGACGGAGAAGATGCCAGGCAGCCAGAATGCAGCTCGCCAGCCGGTCTGGTCGATGAGGAGGCCGGTCAGTAAAGCTGCACAGCCGACGCCCATATTGCCCCAGACGCCGTTGACGGCGATATCGAGCCCCATGTTTTTGCCGCCGCGCGCAATCATGGCGAGGCCGACAGGATGATAGATGGCGGCAAACATGCCAATCAGGAACAAACCGCCGGCCATCTGCACGGGGGTCTGGACGAACGATGTGGCGATCGAGGCGAAGCCAATTCCAATGAAGAAAACCACCATCATGCCCTCGCGGCTCCACCTATCGGCAAGCCAGCCGGCCGGCAGTGAGAACAGGCCGAAGGCGATCAGGCCCGGTGTCGCATAGGGGATCAGTTCGGCGTACTTCATTCCCCACTCATTGGTCAGGACGAGGGCCGCCACAGTAGCAAAGATCAGCAGAAAGAGGTGATCGAGAAAGTGGCCGACGTTGAGAAAGAAAAAGTGTTTGCGGTCTTCCATTGGTGCAGACTTTCGCTATGCGCGTTCTAAGGTCGATGTTCGAGTACTCATGATAGCCTTGGCTGGCAATCGATGTTATGCCAACTTGTATCGAATATCTGCCATCTGCTGGAAGTGATGGTTCGGCATGCCGCAACGCTCGATCAACCCGGATGACTATCAGGAGCTGCCTGTGGCCGTCGCGGTGATGCAAAAGCATTTTCCGACGGAGTTTGTCATTCCGCCCCACAGTCATCGTCGCGACCAGCTTATCTACGCTGCGTCAGGGACAATGCGGGTGCGCACCGACACACACAGTTGGATCGTGCCGACTGAACGTGCGCTTTATATGCCTGGCGGTATCAGTCACTCGGTTTCGATGCGCAATCCAGTTGAGATGCGGACGCTTTACATCGAGCCTGGATCACATCCAAAACTGCCAGATGCCTGTTCTGTGATGACACCAAGTGCGCTGTTGCGGGAACTCATAGCGGCGCTGCTGGATGAGCCGGAGAGTTACCAGCGTAGTGAGCGCGGGAACTGGCTTGGTCAGCTCATCCTGGATGAAGTGTGTCGTGGGGTGTCTTTAGATCTGAGCATTCCAATGCCTTCAGACCCGCGCTTGCTTCGGGTATGTGAACAGCTCATCGATAACCCGGGGGATACGGCAGGGCTGGCGGACTATGCTGAATTTGCCGGCGCGTCAGAACGCACGCTGGCTCGGTTATGCGACAGTGAGCTCGGGATGGGGTTTGCTGCTTGGCGGCAGCAGGTTCGATTTCACTATGCGCTCGAAGATCTGGCGCGCGGCAATACCGTTGGCAAGGTCGCACACGCTTGTGGCTACTCCAGTGTCAGTGCGTTCACGGCTGCGTTTCGCAAGCACTTCGGACAACCGCCGAGCCGTATGCTCGCTAACCTATCGAAGTCTGCTTAGGTCGCTGACGCTTAGGGACATGTTCACAATCCGGTTAGCTTGGCCAAGAGCACGGTAGCATCTGGGGCGGGGCCCGAAGGCCGGGCTCATCTCATCTTGCCTGTTTGCCGCCTCTCGACGATAGTGCGGTCTATCAACGATGTGGCCGGACCCAAGCCTGAAGCTTACTTAGACTTGGCGGTTGCCGGTCGATAAAAATAGAGGAACGCCAGCCGTGAAGTTATATCAGTCAATTGGTCCGAACCCTTTTGTTGTGAAAATGTTCATTGCCGAGAAGGGCATAGATGTGCCGCGCGAGGAGGTGGATATTCGCGGCGGCAAGAATCGTGAAAGTGATTACCTTTCGATCAATCCTCGCGGCCAGAGCCCGGCATTGGTGACAGATGGTGGCACGCTGATCACGGAGATCACCGCGATCTGCGAGTATCTTGAAGAGCTTCACCCGACACCTGCATTGATTGGCGCGACGGCGGAAGAACGCGGTGAGACCAGGATGTGGACACGGCGCGTCGATCTTGGGATCTGCGAACCGCTGGCGAATGGTTTCCGTTATGGCGAGGGTATCGAGATGTTCAAGCCGCGCATGCGTGTTTTGCCTGAGGCGTCAGATGGCTTGAAGGCTTGTGCCCAGGATATTCTAGGCTGGCTCGATGGTCAGATGGATGGCAAGACCTGGATTTGCGGTGATCGTTTTACACTGGCCGATATTCTGCTGTTCGGCTTCCTCGATTTTGGCGGCAATGTTGGTCAGAAAATCAATCAGGATCATAAGAACATTGCAGCTCACTATGCGCGCTGCAAAGAGAGACCAAGTGCGACTGCTGCATAAGCTGGCCTCTTGCGCTCAGGTTATGTTGCGCCGTCGGGCGGAGATCATGTCAGGCGTGGTATGATCAAACGTTTTGGTTCCTGAATGACAGCCACCGAGACCTCGTGACGAAGTTCTCGACTGGCGCAAGTGCGCGTCTGACCGTGCGTGATTTCTTGAACGGGGCTGCAAGCCGACCAACGACGTCGCTCGAATCGGCGTCGGTCGTATCGCATGTGTCTCTGGTGTTGGGGGTCGGTGCTGGGTCGTACAGAGGACACTACATAGGACATGCCAGCGGTGCAGAGCACCGCCGGCACGGAGAGGAGACGCTCCTACCCGTCACCTCTCTGCAACCTCGCTGTCACTCCGTGCGGGCCGGAATACTCGGAGGTTGAGCTCTCAAGCCCGCCTTGTCGATTTGATGGGCGTGCTTGGTTAAGCCGTCGTTTGAGCCTGAATGCAGAAGCAAAGTTGGTTCCGACGTCGCCATCCTGTTTCCAACTACCAGGCTCAAGCAATTCCTTGTCTTTGCGCGCGAACGACCTTTGACCAGTGCTTCCCCACATTGGACCCTATGTTGAGAGCTTCTGATTCCCGGTCTGTCGCGCTTTCGCTGAGGAAATTCCTTCTTCTATGTTCACGTCATCAAGTTCACATTTCAAAGTTCACGCGTATGAGGGGCGAGCTCGTTGGCCGGGCCAAGGAAGAGATGCGTCAGCCAAACGAGCCCGCGGTGCCTGATGTCGGGGAGATACAGACTAACTGCTTGCAGGCTACGGAAACTATACGCCAGGCCCGAAGGCGCGCGTTATACCAGTTTCGCATCTTTGAAGTTTTTGTTGGTTGCTGAAATCGGTTTCTATTCAAGGGCTTGAATTTCTTTCTGCGCCGTCTGCGAACTTGAGATCTAAGGGCGGTCAGATGGCCAGAAAAATCAAACATAGTTGTCGCGCGTGCACCGCCTGCACTTTGCAGAATGAACCGAAGATTATAACCTGATCGGGTCTAGGGTTTGAGCCACTCACAGCAATTTTGCTTACGACATGACGTTTTCTCAAGCCGCTGGTTCCCTTGATAATCGATTATTGAATTCCGAATTCAGTATGCTAGAAAGGGTGTCTGATTGCGGAGAAAACTGCTTGTTGCATCAATTGAAAACTCAGCCCGCGCTGATTGACCAGGTCCATGAGCAGCTTGTTGCTGCCATCGCGGAAGGACAGCTGCAACCGGGACAACGTCTGACGCAGGAAACTGTTGCGGAGATGCTCGGCGTATCGCGCCAGCCGGTTAGTCATGCCTTGCAAATGCTCAAGCGCCGCGGCCTGGTGATTGAACATGGCCGTCGTGGGGTTGCCGTCGCGCCGATGGACGGCACAAAGATCCAGAACCTTTACCAGGTCCGTGAGGCTCTTGATGGGTTGGCGGCGCGTCTCGCTGCGGCGCGCGTTCAGGCAGACTCGGCAGAGCGTGATGAGATCGAAGCACTTCAGGATGCCTATGATGCTGGTGCCAGCCTTGGCAGGCGCGCCGCTGTGATTGACCTGATCAGGGCGGATGTTGCCTTTCATCGCGCCTTGCACGCCCTCTCTGGTAATCCGGAAATCTCACTCACGGTGGAAGAGCAGTGGCCGCAGTTTATGCGTTCAATGGCAATCGTGCTCGATACGACGGCGCACCGCGAGCAAATTTGGAATGAGCATCAAGAGATCTTGCAAGCTGTTCTGGATGGTAATGCTGGGCCAGCGGAAGCATCAGCGCGGCAACACACGAGACGTGCCGGTGAGGATACTGCAGCACGGGTGGAAGCGGCTGAGTAAGGAATAGGTCAGCTCGCAATTGGAATAAGCGTGATCACTAGAAACTGGTGATCGAGAGGAACCGGCAAATGGGAGAGATCAAATGAAACTCACAGACGAGCAAATCAAGCAGTTTGATGAAGAGGGCTGGATCTTCATTCCGGACTGCTTCACGCCTGAAGAGGTTGCAGTGCTCAATGCCGAAGGCGACAAGATCTACGCCGAAGAGCGCGAAGAGGTTTGGCGCGAGACGAGCGGCGCACCCCGGACGGCGTTTGCGGCGCATCTCTATAACGAAGCGTTTGGCATTCTGGGCAGGCACCCGCGTCTGATCGATCCGCTGGAACAGCTCTTCGGCGAAAAGGTCTACATGCACCAGTACAAAGTCAACGCGAAGGCCAAGTTCGATGGTGATGTCTGGCAGTGGCATCAGGACTTTGGCACCTGGCACCGCGACGATGGCATGCCTGAGCCACGCGCCATGAACATCTCGGTTTTCCTGGATGAAGTCTATCCATTCAATGGTCCGCTAATGCTTATCCCGAAGAGCCACAAGCATGGGGTTTTCGATGCCGGCCACGATTTGACGACGACGAGTTATCCGCTGTGGACGCTCGATCACGAAACCGTTGAGCGTCTTGTGGAAGAGGGTGGCCTGGTCGCGCCGACGGGGAAGCCGGGCGGTGTTTTGATGTTCCATGGCAACCTCGTGCATGGATCAGCTGGCAACATCACGCCATTTCCTCGCAAGATCGTTTATCTGACATTGAATGCGGTCTCGAATTACATTCGCACGCCGACACGGAAGGAGTGGATTGCGCATCAGGATTTCACGCCGATCGAGGCCTGCGCTGATGACGCTCTGCTGCAGTTTGCCAAGTCCTATGCGCAGGCTGCCGAGTAATCATGGCAGTGCTTGGCCGGCCCGGATGGATGAGGATTGCTTGTTAGGCCATTGTTTACGAGTTCTTGGTCTGAAGCACTTTGAATCCAATTCGGAGAAAATTTCTGGGTTGGCTCTTAAATCGCGCTTTACGCAGAATTCACGGCAGTATTGCCGTGGAGCAGGACGATCTGGTTTACTGTTCTTGGTTCGATAGTCTACCAGAGGGCGGTGTCTGCCCGAACTCGTCAACGTCTCTGGTTTCTTATTGCAGTCCCGGCAACATGCCCACCGGGACTGCTTTTTTTTGTGCTGCTCTGCCGGCGGCATTTAGAGTTTAGAGCCCGCTTCACGTTCCGGTCCTCGGTGCCGAACAAACGGCCAGCGATTCTGTCCGGAACGATCTTGCTCTAGCCTGTTGTTCTTTTTGCTTGCGCGACATTTGTCTCGGATTTGATCCAAGGTCAAAATAATTGCCGCGGACTGGTGAACCAGATGTTTACATGATCGAACAGGGTCGCCGTTGGTTACGGTTGTGATTACCGCTTAAGAGGTCGCAACCTTGCATTCTTCGTCCGGCGGCAGGGGATCGCAGCTCTTCGACTTCACGCACTGTTTAAGTGCTGTCTCCAGCTGATCAGTGATGATGCCCGTCTGTGGTCCGAGATAGTGGCCTGAACCCTGAAGCCCGCACTGATAGAGCTTGACCATGCGTGATCCGCCGAGGCGCATTGCACGGCGGTAATCCTCGAAGGCCGCCTCGGGGCGGCCCTGGTGCTGGCGGACATGTGCCCGAGTGTCATAGGCATGCGGACTCGTCGGATCCAGCTGCAGCGATTTCTCGACGTCAGGAGCCGCTTCATCGACCCGGCCGAGTTTGAACAAGGCCCATGCCCGATTGTTCAGGGCGACCGGATAGTTTGGCAGAATGCGCAAGGCCCGATCGTAATCCGCGATGGCGTCGACATAGCGGCCAATGATCGACAGGCCCAAGGCGCGTGTTGCGTAGGCCGTCGAGCGGGTTGCCGGATCAAGGTTGTCTTGCTGCAGGAGTTTTGTACAGCCGCGGATACGCATCATTGCTTCATTGGCGAAGCAGTCATGCTTGGCGAGCGCGTCAGCGCGCAGGCTCGTGCTGCCACTGAGGATCAAAGCCCAAGTGACGGCCATCAAGACCAAATGGCGTTGTGCCTGCATGATGTGCTCCTGTCATTGGATCAGAGGCTTAGACGACTTTGCAAGCAGTGACAATTCGAACCGACGCGATCGGCCGGTCCGGCTGATCAAATATCTGTTTAATTATCCGGGACTTCGATCGTTAGCCCCAGTATCAGGAAACTCCAGGACTTACCGTGACTATCGAGCCCGAGGGACGTATTTACACCGCCTTCGAGCGCGTCATACATGACAAAATTCAAGCCATGTAGATCATCGAGTTCATAACGCACGACATCGCCTTGAATAAGGCGGGGAAAGGCTTGTTTGATCTTGTCGGCCGTGAGCTGATCTTTGATCAGCAGATAATCACCCGGATCATAAGCCCAGACAGACACACAGGAAATGTTGCCCTTGTCGCCTGCACGCGCATGGGCGAGCTGATGAAGTGGAACCTGCTGGCTCATGCGGTGTAGACCTTTACACTTGGCGCAACGGCGTCTCGATCCAGCATTGTTGAATGAGTGACGACGCATGGTGTGATCTGTCCACGGTAACCGCCGCCGCCGGCCGGACCGCAACATAGCATTGCCTCCGCCTCCCAAAGCATCATGGCGACAAGATCACGATCCATTGCCCGCATCGCGATATGAACCCTGACGTCCTGACTTTCCGAGTCCTGGTTGTGCGCTGTTGCGTGCAGTGAATTCAATCCGATCAGGTCAATGCGATAGGTGCCTTTGGCGCCGGGAATGCGGTCAAGGAGTTCGATCATGACTTCACGGGCCAGCCTTGCCCGGGCAGCTGCATTCGGTCCGGCGTAGCTGAACCCCGCCTCGCCGAGGAAGCCACCATCGAAGCCAACAGTGACTTTCAGTTGCTCAGGGCGGGCGTGTCCAGTGGCTTTGGAGACAGTGACCCGACTGTTGCCGGCATCCTCGATCTTTGTTGTCGAGAAGTCAGCAGTCACATCCGGAGTTAGATACTTCGTCGGGTCATGGACCTCGTAGAGCATCTGTTCTTTGACGGTGCGCGCAGTGACCGCTCCGCCGGCAGCGGCCAACTTGGTGATGGTTGCGTTGCCGTTTTCGTCGACCTCTGCAATCGGATAGCCGCAGTCTGCCAGGCGTGGCACATCCTTGATGCCTGGGTCGGCGTAGTAGCCGCCGGTGATCTGCATCCCGCATTCCATGAGATGGCCGACGAGTGTGCCTTTGCCAAGCTCGTCCCAGTCGTCCAGCTTCCAACCATACTTGTGGGCGAGCGGTGCAACGAACATCGACGGGTCCGCAACGCGACCTGTGATGACGATATCGGCGCCGGTTTCGACAGCCGGCAGGATCGCTTCTGTACCGAGATAGGCGTTGGCGCCGACAAGCGGGCGACCGACTTCGCTGATCGTCCGATTGCCGTGATCGAACAGAACCGTGTCTTCGGATAGTTGCTCGGTGACTTCGTCGCCTTCGACAGTAGCAACGGTGAGACCCTTGAGGCCTAGCTCGCGGGCGACATTGATTATGACTTCGGCGGCGGCCGGAACATTTGCAACACCCATGTTGGACATGATCCGTGTGCCGTTGTCACGGCAGTGTTGCAGGACCTTGCGCATGCGGACGGCAAGCTGCGGATTGTAACCGCGGGATGGATCCTGTTGCTTGTCGCGGTGGCCGAATGCGAGCGTGCGCTCGCCGATGGTTTCGAATACAAGCCAGTCCAGCTCGCCGTCTCTGGCCATATCGATTGCTGGCTGCAGCCGGTCGGAAGAGAAGCCGGCGCCGGAACCCATACGCAGCATGGTGTTCTCCTGGCAATTGGTCCGCGTCGCCGCGTGACAGGTTGATGATCACTGGAACTTGCACAAGGTCGGATTGGGTTGCAAGCGGTCGCCAAATGCACGGCCAGAGAAATCCGTTACCGGGTTGGCAGGCATAGAGATAGCCAGATTATCTAGGTTGCTGTCTGAACCATCGTCGGCGTCTCGGCAAATGGTGCACTGGCGCCAAGTTCAATCAGGCCTGGATCGTTCTTCTCAAGGCTGACTGTCGGGACAACGGACTTGAGAACAGCGTTGATCGACTTGTAGCGATGGCGGACGTAGAGATAGCGACGGTGAAAATGACTGCCAAGCCGAGCCTTGATGAGATACGTCGTGATCCCGGAGTGCATAACGGGCACGCCAAGTTCCATGCACAGGCGGAGCTGAGTCATCCAGTCGAGATAGAAGAGGCCGTTCTCCGGCCCTTCCGGGTAGCGCATGCCGTTGTAGTTCTGGACCATCGCATGTTCGTTGAAAACAACGAGAGAGAATCCTAGTAGTTGGTCCTCTAACCAGTAGGTCAACAGGCGCGCATTATCGCCCATCTCGGACAAGACACTCGGGAAGTAGTCCGGTGTTACTTCAGCGAAATGCGCGAAGTCGACGGCTGCGCGATGCAAAGTGCTTTCGCGCAATTTGTAGATCTCGTCCTCGAGGCCATCGCAGCTCTGCCTGATGTCGACACGCAGGTTCTTTGCACGTTTCAGACGCCGCCGAAGGTTGCTGCGCATATTGCCTGACAAGGATGCGAAATAGGCCTCTTCCGATTCCGGAACGCTTAACGTGGCAACCGGCAGAGCCGTCAAATTGGCATAACCCGCTGCCTCCAAACCTTGATGAGCCCAACCTTGGAACTGATCGCCGACGTCTTTGAGAAGGGTGAGGCGGGCACCAACGCTGGCTGCGACCGAATCCAATCCAGCAATGAGGCATTCGAGTGCCTGTTGGCGTTCGGCTTCGCTCAAGGTCGGATCAAACGCAATTGTTGGCTCTTGAGAGTGCGGTGAACCAAGCCCGACGATCGGCACATTACCGATCGCCGGAATCACGGTGGCAATGCCGTTGTAGATCGTCTTGACCGGACCATCGAGTACGACACCGGGGTCGAAGCGCGTTTTAAAGATCGGAGTGCCGGCCATCAGCTTGTCATCGCGAAAGATCCCGATAGCCGAGTATTGAAAGGCTACCGGTGGTACCTCCTCGCAGGCGCTGAAATAATCAAAGTTCTCGGTGGCGCCATCGTAGACGCGCATCCATTCCTCACGGGGAATGTCTGCCATGCGGGTGAGATGGCGGAATGTAAACTGGCTCAATTTTATGATCTCGCCTGATCGTGGCACGACTGTAGTAGACCCGTTAGACGGCTTAGTCGTTACTTAGCATCGAACGGTGGTGTTGCCGTCATCGGCGCGGATTTATGGTTATAGGCCGCTGACCGATGACACAAAGCATGGTTGATGAGGGGGCACGTAGTGCTTTTCGATCAACTATGCAATCCACTCACTGACAGGAGCGTTGGCTTCGTTCAATGGCTGGCTGATCACATCGACGAGAGCCGGTCCGTCATGTTTCGCCGCTTCTGCTAAGACTGAGCGCAACTCAGCCGGGTTTTCGACCCGCCACGATTTGATGCCGTAGGCAGCTGCAACCTTGGCGTGGTCTGTCTGACTGAAGTCGACGGAGAAGTAGCGCTCATCGAAACCGGCGCGCTGACCAGCTTTGATCCAACCGAAGACTGAGTTTGAAAACACAATGAAAAGGATTGGCAGCTGGTATCGGACAATGGTTTCGAATTCGCCGACGGCAAACGCAAAACTGCCATCGCCCATGACACTGACGACCTTCGCGTTCGGACGTCCGACCTGAGCGCCCATTGCCGCGGGAATGGAGAAGCCAAGAGCGCCGTGAGCACGATTGGAAATAAAGTGCCGACCGGGCTTATTGAACTTGTAGTAGGCCGAGAAATATGGGCATGGCGTGCCAGGATCGCAGACAACAACGGCATCATCATCGAGCACGGCGTTGAGATCAGCGACCGTGCGTTCCGGCTTGATCGGTTGGTCATTTGAAGCTGCGAGCTTGTCGAAAACGGCGAATTTCTCAGCCTTTGCGGCGGCTATGGTTTTGTCGCCGCCGAAGTTTGGAACCTTTGCCTCATCGGCAACGGCTTGGTTGATGGCCGCTAGTGCAAGTTTCGCGTCACCCAGCACGGGGTAAGCAGTCTCATAGCTGGCTGAAATGGCCATAGGATTGGAATCAATGTGAACGATTGGTGTCCCTGGAGCCGGGTAGCGCCAGCGCTCGGTTGTCACGGATCCTGCCCGACAACCAACGAAAACCACGAGATCTGCATTGGTGATGGCGGCACGGGTCGCGGCGACGCCGCCATTCGAGCCAACGACACCCAGGCAGTTCGGATGGGTTTCGGCAAGACTACCCTGCCCACTGACAGTCGTTGCTACAATGATGTTGAGGGTTTCAGCGAGTTGCTGGAGTTCTGCTTCCGCGCCGGCAATGACCGCACCACCGCCACAGATGATAACCGGGTTCGTGGCGGTGAGAATCGCCTTGGTGGCTGCTTCTATGGATTGTGAGGTCGGAGCCGTCGGCCAGGCCGGGAAATTTGCAAATTCGCTCTGGGCCCAGATGTCATCGGCATTAACCGGGGCCCTTTGGACATCGAAAGGGAAACCTAGATGCGCCGCCCCGGGTGTGCCTGTTGTCATGGCGCGAAACGCCGAGCGAACCATATTTCCGATTCGATCCTGATGCTCGATCAAGCCATTCCACTTGGTTAACGGCTGAAACAATTGATCCTGTCGCAACTCCGTGAGCGGGAAACGACCCGCCGATGGGACGGAAACATCGCTTGTAATTGCTAAAACCGGGATTGAAGACTCGCTCGCCTCTACAACCCCTGGCAGTATGTATGTTGCGCCGCCGCCGCTCGGTCCTTCGCAGACACCGACCTTACCAGTTACCCGAGCATAAGCGTCGGCCATGTAGGCAGCATGGCGTTCATCGCGGGTCAGGAAGTGATTCATGCCGTGATCGAGGCGGTAAAGGGCGTCGTAAAACGGCAACGAGGTGTCACCGCAAAGCCCGAAGATATGCTCAGTGCCATGAGCTGCAAGGAGGCGAACCATAGCCTCGGCGCCGTTCGGTTGATTGGTTATTGTGTTGTCCATGGACTGTCGTACTTTTGACTCAGTTTGGGCGGTTTGTGGCGGTATCAAAATTGTGATGCGGTGAGTCGTCAAGATGTCAATAACTTGACTCTCGGGAGCCATTCGGACATCGTCTGCCGGCTGTTCGCGTCGGGGACCCTGACGAAGAAAAAAATCGGTCCCAAGTCTAGGGAGACGGAAGGGATGTCACAACGTGGCATCCCTTTTCCTATGGCCTTTTCCATCGGCCGTTTGCAGCCCTCAGTAGCGAAACTTTCCTTCTACAATACGCCGGCCAAGCGCCCAACGATGCACCTCGGACGGTCCGTCGTAGATTCGGAAGGCGCGAACATCGCGGAAGATGCGTTCCACCATGGTATCCCGGGTCAATCCGAGGCCGCCGAGAATCTGCATGGAACGGTCAACGACGCGCCAGATGGCCTCGGAGCAGATCACCTTGGCCATGGAGCTTTCGGAAGATGCCCGCTCGCCTTGGTCCAGTGACCAGGCTGTGCGCCAGATCGCGAGGCGGGCGGTGTAGATGTCCATCTCGTTGTCAGCCAGCATGAAGCTCACGCCCTGGTGCTCGCCAAGCGGTTTACCAAAGGCTTTGCGCTCACGCGCATAATCGGTTGCGATATCGTGGGCACGGCGTGCGGCACCCAGCCAACGCATGCAGTGTGTCAGGCGGGCTGGTGCCAGCCGGATCTGGGCATAACGAAATCCCTTACCGACCTCGCCCAGAACATCGTCTCCCGAAACCTTTAAGTTCTCAATGTCGATGACGCCATGACCACCCATAAAGGATGAGTCGAGGGTATCGAGGCTGCGTTCGTACTTGAATGTTGGTTCGGGTAGCTCTTTGAGGAACATGGTGGCGTCGCCCGGTCCCTCCCCGGTTCGCGCCATGATGATTGTGAACGCAGCGCCCTGGGCCCCCGTGATCAACCATTTGCGCCCATTGATGACCCAGCCGTTGCCATCGGGGACGGCGGTTGTGGAGAGCGCGCTCGGGTCAGAACCCGCACCAGGTGATGGTTCCGTCATGGCAAAGCAGGATCTTGTTTCAGCCGTCGCGAGTGGGCGCAGAAACTTTTCCTTCTGTGCCGGCGTTGCGATTTCCTGCAGCAGGTGAATGTTGCCTTCATCCGGTGCCTGGCAGTGAATGGCGACGGGACCGAGAATCGAGTAGCCGGCAGCCTCGAAGACGATGGCTTTTTCAAAATGATTGAGATCGCGGCCACCAAATTCCTCTGCGACGTGGACGGCGAGGAGATTGGCTGTCCTGGCTTTGCCATTCAGCTCTTTGCGCAGCTCATCTGTTGGGCCATGTTCTGTCCAACGCGGATCGTACTCGTACGGGATGACCTCCTCGCGGACGAATGCATCAACCTCGTCTTTGAGCGTGGCAAGTTCCGGGCTCAGTGAAAAATCCATGCAGTCTGTCCTCGCTTGGCTGCGATTACTTCATTGTTGTGATGGATGGGGCGTTTCGTAACGTCACTCTAGGAAATGAGCGAGCATTGCGCCAGCATGCCGCCCAAATCAGCCGCAGGCGGATATCATTGCCGGTAACGCTTCCGGCAAGGCAGAACAATTTGGGGAGCCAACGATGGTCAAAGTCAAAGCAGATAAACTGCAGGACTTCGTGCGGGACATTTTTCAGAAGGCTGGATGCTCTGAAACCGAAGGCGTGCGCCTTGGCGAGTCATTGGTCGGTGCTAATCTTGCTGGCCATGACAGCCATGGTGTCATTCGTGTGCCGCGCTATCTCCAATGGAAGGCCGAGGGCGACTTTGTTGCAGACCGCACTGTCGAGATCGTGACAGATCTGCCGTCTCTGGCTGTGCTCGATGGACAGTATGGTTTTGGCCAAACAACCGGCAAGCAGGCGGTTGAGGTCGGTATCAAAAAGGCCAAGGAGACGGGTGTTGCCGTCGTGGCGCTACGCAACACCGGCCATGTTGGCCGCGTCGGCGAGTGGGCTGAGCAGGCTGCTGCGGCCAACATTGTCTCGACACACTATGTCAACGCTCCTGCCAGTTTGTTGGTGGCGCCTTTTGGGTCGAAGGACCGGCGCTATTCGACCGCGCCCTACGCTGTCGGTATTCCGCGACCGGGCAAGGATCCACTAATCCTGGATTTTGCGACATCGGTTGTTGCTGAAGGGAAGGTATTGGTAGCAAGCCAGGGCGGCAAGAAACTACCGGACGATGCTCTGGTCAGTGACGACGGTCATATCGCTGGTGATCCGCACTATCTCTACGGTGACTATGAATCAAGTGGTCCGCGCAACTATCGCAATGGTACTGGTGCGATACGTGCCATGGGGGATCACAAGGGATCAGGTCTGGCCTTCATGGTCGAGATTCTTGGTGGTTCGCTGACTGGCACCGGTGCACCACTGGAAGGGCGACGTTGGTCAAATGGCATGTTGTCGATGTACGTCGATCCGGAGAAGATTGATCCAGAAGGCTTCTT
>JBCDBQ010000097.1:0-16214 GCA_039183375.1 Pseudomonadota bacterium | reverse complement strand
TTAGCGCGACGAGGGTAAGCCCTGGACCCGAACTTCGGGCCATATTGCCGGCCAGTTCTTGGCGCGCATCCGTGTCAGGTATTGATCGTACTTCTCAAGCCCCCTGGGCGTTGGCTCGCCGCGCATGCCAACCAGGCATTCGAGACCAAACGGCGCCAGAACTTCGAGCTGGTCTGATTGATCAAGCCTGACAGCAACGGCCGTAGGCTTCTCTAGCCAATAATGCAAGGCGTCCAGGGTCGAGCGATAAGGCTGATCGCCATTGCGGTGATGCATACGGGCCTGATTGCGTACCGACCACGGCAGGCCTGGGTGCGACCCATTCAACTGGCATTCAACCTCGCGATCACGGGACGCAGTTAGACGGTACCTGTCGTAATACAGGACATCGATGTCCGGGAGCGGTGTCGGGGTATCGAAGCCATGAAGATGATCCCATACGACGTTGCGCACGAAACCGGCGCCGATGGCCCAATCGGGTAGGTCCAGCGCTTGTACGGATTGGAGCGCGCGCATCGAAAACGCGTCTTGCAAAATCACCTCAGCCACCTGTTTAGCTAGCAGGCGAGCGCTGTAGGCAGTTGGTTCGATACCGTCCGATTGAGCAATGAATTGGGGCATATGCAGAAGCTTTGTCGGCGGATTCATCAGCGATAAGTGACTATTGCCAGATTCCCATGGGTTTCCCCAAACCCGCACGCCCCCCTTCCCCAATTGCACGGGACGTGCTATCCGCACTGCGAAACCGCTCAGAATCGCTGATCGTTTTCAGCAGTTATGGAGAAATTCGATGGCTGCAAGCCCGCGCGTTATTGCATCGGACGTCGGGCTGACGTTCGATGATGTACTTCTGGTTCCACAGGAATCGGAGGTCATGCCGACCCAGGTCGGTGTTGGCACGAACGTCACCAAGACTGTTTCGCTGAACATCCCAATATTGTCCTCGGCCATGGATACCGTTACCGAGGCAGGACTGGCCATCGCCATGGCGCAGGCTGGTGGTGTTGGTGTCATCCACCGCAATCTTGAGCCTGAGTTCCAGGCCAAGGAAGTTGAGCGAGTCAAGAAATTCGAAAGCGGGATGGTCATCAATCCCGTGACGATTGCGCCGGAAGCAAAGCTCTCCGACGCGCTCGCCCTGATGTCCGAGCATAAGATCTCGGGCATCCCCGTCGTTGAGAACCCGCGGGCCAGCGGTCCGAGTAAGCTTGTCGGCATTGTAACCAATCGCGATGTCCGCTTTGCCACCGATGCCAACCAGCCCATTTCAGAACTCATGACGAAAGAGCTGGTCACCGTCAGCACAACTGTGTCGCGGGACGAGGCGAAGCGGCTGCTTCATCACAACCGGATCGAGAAGCTTCTGGTCGTGGATGAGTCCTACCGCTGCGTTGGTCTCATCACGGTCAAGGACATTGAGAAAGCGCAGAACAATCCGCATGCCTGTAAGGACGAACAGGGTCGGCTGCGTGTGGCTGCAGCCACCACGGTGGGCGATGACGGGTTTGAGCGCACGGAACGACTGGTTGACGCTGGATGCGATCTGATCGTTGTGGACACTGCACACGGTCATTCCGTGAAGGTTTTGGCCGCTGTCAGCCGTATCAAGAAGCTTTCGAACAGTGTGCAGGTCGTGGCAGGCAACGTGGCCACGGGCGATGCAACATTGGCGTTGATCGATGCCGGCGCCGACGCCATCAAGGTCGGGATTGGCCCCGGGTCCATCTGCACGACACGGATCGTAGCCGGAGTTGGGATGCCACAGCTGACCGCCGTCATGAACTGTGCGGAGGCCGCAAGCAAGTCCGGCACACCGATCATTGCTGACGGTGGTATCAAATACTCCGGAGATATCGGCAAAGCCATTGCAGCAGGTGCGAGCTGTGTGATGGTCGGATCACTTCTGGCCGGAACCGATGAAGCTCCGGGCGAAACCTATCTATTCCAGGGACGGACTTACAAATCATACCGTGGAATGGGCTCCGTTGGGGCGATGGCACGTGGCTCTGCTGACCGCTACTTCCAGCAGGAAGTCAAGGATGCTCTCAAGCTGGTGCCGGAGGGAATTGAAGGTCAGGTGCCTTACAAGGGGCCTGTCTCCACTGTCCTGCATCAGTTGGTTGGTGGTTTGAAAGCCGGTATGGGATATGTCGGTGCGTCTTCGTTGAAAGAACTTCAGGAGCGCGCCCAATTTGTTCGTATCTCGCCATCCGCCATGCGTGAAAGCCATCCACACAGCATCGCGATCACGCGGGAAAGCCCCAACTATCAAGGCAATATTTGATCAGTGAAACCCGGTGCGCGTCTAGCTTCTGCTATTGAGGTCCTGAGCGAAGTTCTGGGGCGCCATCGCCCTGTCGCGCTTGCGCTCAGCGATTGGGGTAAATCAAACCGCTTTGCCGGTTCTGGAGATCGCTCGGCCATTGGCAACTTGGTCTACGATGTCTTGCGTCGAAAGAATTCACTCGCAGCTCAAATGCAATCCGACAAACCGCGGGCGCTGATCGTTGCCGCTGCGCCACGAGCCTTTGGTGTCAGTCCAGATGACGTCGAACGCTTCGCAGACGGATCGAAGTACACGCTCAGTCCGCTAACCACTGAAGAGACTGTGGGCCTTCGCGCCGAGTTGCCATCTGAACTGTCACCGCACATCTTGGGTGACTTTCCCGAATGGCTTTCAAACTCCCTGGAACGGGCATTCGGTCCACAGTTGGTCGAGCAAACTCGGGCTCTGAGCACGCGGGCGCCGGTGGACCTCCGCGTCAACTCACTCAAAGCGACCAAGGAGCAAGTCGTCCGCGCATTGGCGAAGTTCGATCTGTCAGATGGCGGCTTCGCTCCGCGGTGCGTTCGGCTACCAGCGCCGACGGGAACGGCCAGGACACCAAATGTCGAAGTCGAAGCCGCCCACGGTCGCGGCTGGTTTGAGGTCCAGGATGAAGGTAGCCAGATTGCGGCTGCCCTGGCTGGTGCCGGGCCGCGCCAACAGGTCATGGATTTGTGTGCTGGGGCTGGTGGCAAGACTTTGGCGTTCGCAGCGCAGATGCAGAACACGGGTCAGCTTTATGCCTATGACGCTGACCGGCAGCAGCTCAGACCGATCTTTGAAAGGCTGCGGCGGGCCGGCGCACGCAGTGTCCAGGTGATGGATGCAGGCGATGAGGCAGCCTTAAACGCGCTCGGGCCAAAGTTCGATACGGTTTTCATTGATGCGCCGTGCACCGGCTCTGGTACCTGGCGGCGACGTCCCGACACAAAGTGGCGTGTCAAACCAGCCAATCTGGCGACGCGAATCGCTGAGCAGCAGCGCGTCCTGCAAAGTGCAAAAGATCTTGTGCGCCCAGGTGGACGGCTCGTTTACGTGACGTGTTCTGTTCTGCCGGAAGAAAACGCTGACCAGGTTGGTTGGTTTGCTGACGCTTGTCCCGAATTCAGCTTAGTCCCTGTGTCGGAGCAGTGGTCGACCGCATTGCCCGGCGAGATGCCGCAATCGGCAGGTGGATCTGAAAAGACATTGCAGTTAACGCCCCGAGATCACCAGACCGACGGGTTCTTTATCGCGATTTTCGAAAGAGCCAAATGAGCCGGCCAAGTGCCAATGTCCGGGAACTGGGGCGGCCAGGCCAGCGAATTCTCGGTGTGATGGAGTTTGGCGATCACAACGGTCTGCCGGCCCTGGCGTTTCATGGCATCCCCGGCACGCGGCTCATGTTTCGCGTGACCGACCAAATCGCAAAGAGTCTGGGATTGCGAATCATTGCGGCAGACCGGCCCGGTTTTGGTCGTTCAACTCCGCAGCCAAGCCGCACACTGCGGGATTGGCTTCCGGAAGTAGAGGCGATCTTGGAGGCCTACGAGATTGATCGCTTCTCATTGATTGGTGTGTCGGGTGGCGCACCGTTCGCCGTTGCAACGGCAGCAGAATACGGCGATCGCGTCCAGGGCATGGTTCTGTTCGGCCCGGTTGGTCCAATCCATGACTTGCAAAACGATATCCCACTCAATCGGCGCGAACGCCTGATCTTTTTGCAGGCACCACCGAGAGGATGGCTGCTGCGTGCCGGGTTGATACCGATGAACACCCTTTTTCGGATAGCGCCCCGGCTGAAATACAATCTCTTCCTCAAGTTGCTACCCAAGCCTGATGCAGGGATCATGAACAATGCCGAGATCCGAACTCAAGTCATTGATGATGTTGGGGAAAGCCTGAAGCAGGGCGGGGAAGGTATGCGCTCCGACATGAGGATCTTCTCTGAACCCTGGAACGTGAACTTCGATCAAATCAAAGCCAGGACAGTCCTATGGCAGGGCATGATCGACAACATCGTGCCGGTGAAAGCGGCGTTGCGGTTGGGCGAGCTGATTCCCAACTGTACCGTGCACAAGCTTCCAGGAGCTGGTCATTTCTGGGTCTATGATCACATTGAACGTGTTTTGAGCACCCTGAAAGAACTCGCGCTTGATGACGGCCAGGCTGCGCCTGCCTCGGAGCAGGAATGAGCGATGCCGGCGCAAAAGCCGGTTGAATGCTTCAGGATGCACGTTGCACCGAGTGCCTAGTTGTCGTAGCTGCTTGGTATGACAGATACCGTTCTCATTATCGATTTCGGCAGCCAGGTGACGCAGCTCATCGCACGTCGTGTGCGCGAGGCCGGCGTCTACTCGGAGATAGTTCCATTCAATAGCGCTGATGGTGCACTTGAGCGCCTCAACCCCCGGGCCGTCATTCTCTCAGGAGGACCGGCCAGTGTCACCGAAATGGGCACGCCGCGTGCGCCTGACTGGGTGTTTGGTTCCGGCCTTCCGGTTCTTGGCATCTGCTATGGCGAACAAACCATGGTTGAGCAGCTCGGTGGCGAGGTAGAAGGTGGCCATCATCGTGAATTTGGCCGCGCCGAGCTGGAAGTGAAATCCTCCACGCCGCTGTTTGACGACGTGTGGCAGGCCGGTGAGAAGTACCAGGTCTGGATGAGCCATGGCGACCGTGTAACAAGATTGCCAGATGGGTTTGAAGTTGTGGGCGTGTCGTCAGGAGCACCGTTTGCGGCGATCGCCGACCAACAGCGCAAGCTCTATGCCGTGCAGTTTCACCCTGAGGTCGTGCACACGCCGGACGGTGCAAAGCTGTTGTCAAACTTCGTCCACCGCATTGCCGGTATCGCCGGCGATTGGTCGATGGCGCACTTCCGCTCTACGGCGGTCGAACAGATCCGAGCACAGGTGGGTTCGGGCAAGGTCATTTGCGGATTATCCGGTGGTGTAGACTCCTCCGTTGCGGCCGTGCTCATCCATGAAGCGATTGGTGACCAGCTGACCTGCATCTTTGTCGATCACGGTTTGATGCGCCATAACGAGGCCGATGAAGTCGTGTCGCTGTTCCGCGGCCACTACAACATCCCGCTGGTCCATGTCGATGCGTCAGACATATTCCTGAAAGAGCTTGCCGGCGTTTCCGATCCGGAGCAGAAGCGCAAAACTATCGGTCGACTATTCATCGAGACCTTCGAGGCCGAGGCCAACAAACTTGGTGGGGCAGAGTTTCTCGCACAAGGCACACTCTATCCTGACGTCATTGAAAGCGTCTCCTTCACTGGCGGACCTTCGGTGACGATAAAATCTCACCACAACGTTGGTGGCCTTCCCGATCGGATGAACCTGAAACTGGTGGAACCCCTTCGCGAGTTGTTCAAAGACGAGGTGCGAGAGCTGGGTAAGGAACTGGGACTGCCGGCAACGTTTGTTGGCCGCCATCCATTCCCCGGGCCTGGCCTTGCCATTCGCATTCCCGGAGACATTACGCGCGAGAAGCTCGATATTCTGCGGCAGGCCGATGCCATCTATCTCGATGAAATTCGCTCAGCTGGTCTTTACGATGAGATTTGGCAGGCCTTTGCGGTGTTGCTGCCGGTCAAGACAGTTGGTGTGATGGGTGACGCGCGGACCTACGATCATGTCTGCGCTCTAAGGGCAGTGACATCGACCGATGGCATGACGGCCGACTACTTCCCATTCCCGCACGAAGTGTTGGGCCGGACCGCGACGCGTATCATCAATGAGGTGAAGGGCATCAATCGTGTTGTCTATGATATCACGTCGAAGCCTCCGGGTACAATCGAGTGGGAATAGCGATATTCACCTAGTGTTTGTGGAGTAGCGGAGGCGACTATGATGGACGATGCGAACGATGGTTTCATATCGGACGTCGCCTTTACTGATGCAGTTAAGCGGGCGCAACGAGCGCGTGGCAGTCGCGACATGTTCCAGAAGCGTGTTGAGAAGCGCGACTGGCCCGACAAGATTTCAAGTGACTTTGCCGGTTTTATTGCAGAGCGTGATAGCTTTTACCTGGCAACAGCGTCCGCCGACGGCCAGCCCTACATTCAGCATCGCGGTGGACCCGCCGGCTTTCTCAAGGTTCTTGACGAGAAGACACTGGGCTTCGCGGACTACAGCGGCAATCGCCAATATGTGAGTATCGGCAATCTCGCCGAAAACGATCGGGCTCACATTTTCCTCATGGACTACATGCACCAGAAACGCGTGAAGGTGTGGGGACGCTTGCGGGCGGTCGAGGATGACCCTGACCTGGTGGAACGTCTTATGCCAACGGGCTATCAAGCTCGGCCTGAGCGTGCCTTCCTCTTCACTGTGACAGCCTGGGACGTCAATTGCCCGCAACACATTCCACGCAAATTCGATATGGATCTGGTCAAGCTCCAGTTCGACAAGATGGAAGCGGAGATTGAAAGCCTCAAGGCGGAGGTGGAACGGCTCAGTCGTGAGACGCGTTCTGATCTGTAGGTCCAATAAGCGCCTAAACGTAAATTGCCTACATTCAAGTAGGACAGTTCAGAGGCCGGTGACCATCCTAAAGAAGAGCAACCTCCGCGGTGTGGCAGTTTTGCAGCTGTGTTGGCCGGCGGTCGCACACATTTCGCAATCAGCATAACGCTGTCCTAGCGCTGCTCGTTAGTACCTTTGGATCTCCCTGCACAGTCAGTGGAGAGCGGGGACACCGGAGGGGCGACTGCCGTGTTGGAAACCCACGTGCTGCGATTCCAATGCAGTCGGATCGAAGCAAGAGGTTCCACTCCAGCTAGGCAGTATTCAACGATTGCGATGGGTATGGCTTATGCGAATTCTAACAAGAGGAAGGCTAGCAGTTGCATTAGGAACTGCGATGCTTATGTCAGTCTTGACACTGCAGCCAGCTTTGGCGCAAACGTGCGCTTCAGGCAATACGGCTCAATGTGCAGCCGACATTGATGTTGCCCAGTTATCGGCCGACCTTGCGCAGGTAGCAGCCGACAGCGCCCAAAACGCGGCTGACGCCAACGCGAACAACATCAATTCAAATGCCAATGACATAGCCGAACTGCAAGACGATGGCCGCCGACAGCGCCGGCAGATCGACGAGAATTCAGAGGGTGTTGCCATGGCTTTGGCGCTCAAGATGCCAGATTTTGTCGCCGATGAGAGTTTTGGTATCAGGCTGGGATACGGCAATTTTGAAGGCACGGACGCGCTTGGTCTGAGTGTTGCTGGCGTAATTGGACGCAATGTAGCCGGACCGGGTAGCCGCCTGACAGTACATGGTGGAGTCGGTCGCGGTCTGAGTAAAAAGACGGTCGGCGTGACTGTTGGCGGTCAGTTGACCTGGTGAGGAGTGTGACTCTCAATGAACTCAAGGCGCTAAACGCGGAGGTCGCGCGCGCCGCAGAAGAAAACAGATATTGCCGAATAAATATGGCTAGTCGGCGATGGTCCACAGGCGGATGTTGTAGGGGACCAGACCGCACTTCTTGAAGAACGCAAGCGCTTGATCGTTGAATGACCAGGTGTCAAGCGCCAGCAGGGTGATGCCGTGTTCCTCTCCTCGTGCCTTAACCGCTGCGAGTAAGGCCTGCCCACAGCCACGCCGTTGCGCATGCGGTCGAACGCTGATGTGGTGAACGTAGACCATCGAATGCGCATAGACTTTGCTTGATTCCGGGTAATGGCGGATCTCCGCAACAACGTAGCCTATAGCCTCTCCCTCATCGTAGGCGAGAAAGGCGAAGTGATTTGGCTTTGCAATAAACTCGGCTGCGGAATGTGTTGGAAAGGTATCTGGGCCTGGTTCTTTGAAGCGCCACGGGTGAACATCCGAGTGCAATCTTTGAACGTCTGCATTCAGCGCAGATATCACCGCGGCGTCGCCCTCGCTTGCCTCTTGAATCTCAATGCCCATGGCTCTTACTTGACCGCTGCCTTGCCCGCGTTGCCCTTTCTGCCGGAGCATGCATAAAACCGGCGCCGTTCGCAGCGTGTCTCCGGCTCATTCGCACAAACAGTTTTTGGAACACGCTTGCAGCGCCGCTCAAGTCGACGATCGCAGACTTGGCGAATGACGCGCTGGCACCTGCGCTTCGTTTCGTAACGACATTCGTTGCGTCCGCCGACGTTGCGGCACACCTGACGGGCTTGCGGTACGCACTTCTCGACCAGCTTGTCCCGGCAGCGGTTGGCCGGTCGCATGGCGCAATCCTCCTTCATCACAACACGGCACTTTCGGATGCGCACCTTGCTGCATACGCGGCGGAACTGCTCAATGCAGTTAGGGTCGTCTTTGGCTTGAGGCGTTTCTTTCTTGGCTGGCTCGGCAGCGAGTGCATAGGCCGCGAACCAGAGTAAGACTAGGCTCATCGCTAAGATCGGTCTCATTCCGGCAACAGCGAGCCGATATGCCAGCCGAAATCCAAGATCGTGTCGTAGACGACTGATTGTCCTATTCACCACGTGCAGAGCCTCACTGAAAAACTCAGTTGCGCCTCAATACTCAGCGGCAATTGTGGCGGCTTTCTCCTGATCTGCCGCAATAAGTGCTGTCGCAGTGCTCAAATCTTCGAGATATTGCGGCATCGACGCCACGTGCAGCATCGACATCATGCGATGCAGTGCCTTGGGTTTCTGCAGCAAGCCAGGTACCCAACCTTTCTCCTGCATGCTTTCGGCAACGCGGAAGACATCGAGCGTTTCAGAGCCGACAGCGACGATCGAAAGTTCTGGCGCTCCCAGAACCTGCAAATCATCGAGACCTGCGACCCCCTCGCGGTAGGTTTCAATGCCTGTCATCAAGTCGTTCGCGATGGCAGTGTAGCCTTCCCGGCCAAGGTGCTGGAACAAAGCCCAAGCACCGGCAATGGCGCCGCCGGCGCGGGTGCCGACAATCGTTGTTGTTGCAAAGCGCCCGTTCGGCCAATCGTGAAACTCAAAACCGTGGTGCGCTGCCCTGTCGGGGTCACGATAGAACACCGTCGAAATGGGTTTGGGCGCGAAGCCAAACTTGTGCAAATCTGCCGACAACGAGCGCACACCGGGCAATGAGAAGTCAAACGCTGGAACGTGTCGTCCTGCCTGCCGCACAAAAGGCGCGAGGTATCCTCCGACACAGGCGTCGACGTGGAGCCAGATGTTGCGGCGCATCGCAAGCGCACTCAGTTCTTCGATCGGATCGAACACGCCGTAAGGGAAGCACGGTGCCGAGCCGACCAGCATGATCGTATCGTCATCAATCGCACTATCCAGGGCATCAACATCGGCCCAATAGCTGGTCGCGCAAGGTACGCGACGAACCTCAAGGTCCATCAGCCCGGCCGCTTTATCGAACGCCGGATGGCCCGAATAGGCCATCACGATATTGCCGCGGTGAGCCGGAAGCGCTCTTTTCGCACGCTCATAATCACGGCAGGTCTGGACAGCCTGAATGATACTCTCGGTGCCGCCGGTCGTTACAAAGCCTGTCGCCTCCTCGGGCGCCTGGAACAGATCAAGCGCCATGTCGACGATGTCCTGCTCCATCTGCTGGAGGCTTGGAAACGCACGCGTTCGGCCGAGAGCATTCTCGGTGAAAAACAAGTTGAAGGCATCGCGCGAGATTTCTGCAGCGTCGTCGGAGCCTTTGAAGACAAAGAGTGGAACGCGTCCGCCGGACCAATTGGCATCGTCATGCTTGAGCGCACGCAGCTGTGCGAGAACATCGTCTTTGGCCTGACCCGAGACCGGAAACGGCTTGCGCATAATTCTCTCCTCGATATGACGACGGCTAGTTCGCCTCGGCTTGTTGCACAAAGAACGACGCCCCGGTGGGAACCTCAGGCGTTTCCATCTTGAAGTCCGTCGATCGGATCCGACCGGGCTCGCGACCACGCACGATGCGGCCAGCGTCCGGGCTTGGAACGGCAATTGGCGAAAGCGGCACGGCATCAGCTGCAGCGTAGGTTACAATGTACAGCGTGCGCGCGCGATCGGAATCATTGGCCGTTGAGGCGTGCGCGACCCTCGAATGCATTAGACACACAGAGCCGGCCGGTCCATAGCAAGGCTGCGCGACCGTCTCGAACGCCGCCGAGACATCTTCGGATACGGCACCTGTGAACACGCCGTTCCGCCACAAAGAATGCAGCGGTCCACGGTGCGAGCCGGGGGCAATCATCAGCGGTCCGTTTTCGAGGGTGACATCATCTAGGAACAGTAGGGCTGTCAGGGTGTCATCATTGCTGTGCGGATCAAACGTGAAATCCTGATGCCATTTGACGACGGTTTTCGTCTTGGGCAGTTTGGAATTGACCTTGGCGTGATGGAACCGCACATCCGGACCCAACAGATCTGCCGCCATGTCTGTCATTGCACTATTGAAGGCAGCATTGCTGTAGGTTTTCGAGATATCGGTCGGTGAAGCAACGCGTCTGAGTGACGGTCGCTCGGCTGCATGATCATCGTCGAGGTCAAAGCGCGGGCGTCCATCTGAGATCTGGCCATAGGCCGCGTTCTCACTGCGACTTTCTTCGACCCATTGCGAAAACTCTTCGCGCAACCCTTTGAGCGCCTCCGGCGTTACGGCATCTTGGGCAACAATGGCACCATCGCGCCAGAACGTTTCGATTTGCTCATTTGAAAGCCTGCCCATGACGTAACGTCCTTCTTCAAGCAGCGCGCCGAGTTGCTCTGAGGCGCGTTGGCCTAATCCTTGACATGCACAGCGCGTGGAAAATCAGTGAGGCAAACGGCATCGCCGGCCCTAACATGAATTGTCTCGCTGAGTTCCATGCCCCAATCCTCCATCCACATGCCGAGTATGACATGGATCACTGCGTTTTCCGGGATCGGTGTCATATCCCCAGGGCGAATGCTGATTGTATGTTCGCCCCAGTCAGGTGAATAGCCAACACCAATCGAGTAACCGATGCGGCTCTCTTTTGCGAGGCCGTAGCGGTTCAACACGCCCTGCCAGGCCGCATGGGCGGCGTCTCCAGTGGCATCGGCTCTCAGAGTAGCAAGCACGGCCTCAATGCCGTCTTCGACGGCTTTGGCGGTATCGAGCAACTTTGTTGGTGGCCTACCAAGATGGACCGTTCGTGCGAGGCCGCAGTTGTAACGTTTGCGGCAAGCACCCAGCTCAAACGCGACCGTCTGGTCCTGTTCGAATGGAGCATCAGTCCAAAGCGGATGTGCCGTCGAGGCAGCTTCGCCGGCCAGCACGAGCGGATGGAGAGCCGGCATATCGCCTCCGAATTCCGGTGTTCCTCGGATCTGAGCCGCTGCCACCTCGGCCATAAGATCGCATTGGCGAACACCCGGAGCGGTTCCATCGTAGGCTGTCTGCATAACCAGGCCGGCAATTGTCGCGGCCTGACGCATCACATCAAGCTCCGCGGGGCTCTTCACCAGACGCTGCCAGTTAACCAGCAGGTTGGCGTCAGACCATTGCGCATTCGGCATGCTCTCAACGAGGTAGTCGCGCATGGCCGGTGAGAAGTAATAGACATCGCTTTCGTAACCGATACGTTTGGCTCCGAGACCGGCTTGGGTCATCCAATCTGCGACGAAAACAGCCGGGTGCGTGTCGGGCCGCTGGACTAATTCTTCGGGAAACGGCACGACCTGTTCTGCCGTGAGATACGTCGTGAATTTGGCAGCGCCAGCATCCATCAAGCGGCCAATCCAGACGGGACCGACCTCGGGGCCGATAATCAGCACCTGTGGCGTATAGAACGACCACGCATCATAACCGGTCAGCCAGTTAATGTTCGAGGGGTCGCCGACGACGATGGCATCGAGTTCGCGTTCTGCAATCGCCCGCCGCGTTCGGTCCTGGCGATGTTCAAATTCTGCCGCGCTAAACGGTGGCGCCATGTGAGAATTCCCTCATTTACTGTCGGCTGCCAGCCACTCGCCAACCAATCAGCATTGCACTATCACTATCTTTGCAATCCTTCCCGAAAAGGCGGCAAACGGCAATGGACAATTCGAAAAACACAAACGCACCACGACCAAACAGCGACCGCCTCGTTGAGGATCTGTGCGCGATGGTGGCCATGAAGAGCGTCAATCCATTCGACAATCCGCCGGGACCAGGTTTGAGAGAGGAAGAGTTTGCAAAGGATTTGCGCACGCGGATGGATGCTCTCGGCTTAGAAACCGACCAGCGTGAGGTTGCCCCTGGTCGCCCCAATGTCTGGGGGCGCCTCAAAGGTCGGGGCACTGGCGCAACTGTCATGCTGGCAGCGCACACCGACACGGTTGCTGCGGAAGGTTATCCCGAAGCATTCAATCCCATTGTTGCTGACGGCAAGGTCTATGGTCGCGGCTCATGCGACATGAAGGCGGCCATCGCATGCTACCTTGAAGTTGTCCGGCTGATCCAGGAGGGCGGAATTGAGCTCGAGGGTGATCTCATCATCTGCGGGGTCTGCGATGAAGAGCACACAATGATCGGATCAGCCGATGCTGGACAGTACGGCCCGCAGGCTGACTACGGTATCGTTGGAGAGCCGACTGAATTGGCCATTTGCCCGACCCATAAAGGTGAGTTGTGCCTTAGCTTCGTCACCCATGGTCGGGCTGCCCACTCAAGTTTGCCGGAAAATGGTATCAATGCCGTGGAGGCGATGGGTGCAGTGATCAGTGCATTCAGCAGCTACAATCAAGAGCTCCAGGGAATTGCAGAACCCCATCCATTGTGCGGCACAGGTCGGTTCTCGATGACTGTTATTCGCGGCGGGGATTTTGTTTCTGCCATTCCTGCGCGCTGCGAGATGGAAGTCGATCGCAGATATCTTCCCGGCGAAACGGCGGAAGGCATCAAGGCTGAGTATCGCGAACGGCTTGAGAGCATCAAAGAGACGCGACCGGACTTCGACTACACCATCAGCGATCACAGCCTCAACGTTCTGCCGCTCGATATTCCAATCGAGTCGCCGTTGGTGTCCGCAGTGCAAGATGCCGTTCGAACTGTTATCGACCAGGAGCCCGAGATCACGGCCTTTCCGGGCGGCACGGACGCTCCGAACCTTGGCTTCCCTTGCGTGATCTGCGGGCCCGGCTCCATCGCTCAGGCGCATACAATCAACGAGTTCGTCTCGATCGACCAGATGGTGCAAGCAACTGCGATTTATCTTGAGGCCGTACAGACGTTGACGTCATTGCCTAAACCGCCAGCGGCTTAGTCAGATGGATCGGCATTTCGTCCGCCACGAAACCCCATCGCCAACACGTAGAGCTCCGAACTGTCAGCCCGGCTGGCAGGTGGTTTCACGTGCTGGACTTTTTCATAATCCCGCTTGAGTTCATCAAGCAGGCCTTTCTCAGCACCACCCTGAAAGACTTTGCACAGAAACGATCCACCAGGTCTGAGGACATCCTTCGCGAAGTAAGCCGCGGCCTCGGCCAATGCCATGATCCGCAAGTGATCGGTTCGGGAATGCCCCGTTGTTGGTGCAGCCATATCCGAAAGGACCACGTCGGCGTATTCGCCTTGCATCAGCGAAATAAGCCGTTCCGGCGCTTCTTCATCCATGAAGTCGAGATGAATGACTTCTGCACCTGGGACGCTCTCCATTTCGGAAATGTCGATTGCTATGACCTGGCCATTTCCGTCCTGGGCCTTAACGCGCTCGACGGCAATTTGTGCCCACCCGCCCGGTGCCGCTCCAAGATCGATAACGCAAAAACCGGGCTTCAGTAGCTTGTGCTTATCGTCGATCTCCAAAAGCTTGAAGGCTGCGCGTGAGCGATATCCGGCTCTGCGCGCTGCCGCTACATAGGGATCGTTGAGCTGTCGCTGCAACCATTTCTGAGACGACGTCGTACGTCCACGCGCAGTCTTGACCCGAACAGTGAGTTCGCGCTCTCCGCCGCTGCGTCCGCCTTGCTTGGATCGCCTTGCCATATGTCTTCCAGTCTTGTCGCTCTTTCAGCGGACGAGTTCAAAGATGCTCGCCTTTGAGTATAGAGCATCGGGCGGTTCATCGGCCTCAATCCGCTTCCGATGAATTGCCTGTTGCTCTAGCGCCGGCCGTGCCGTCGTCGCGAAGTTCGCTTCTGTGCATCTTCAGCCATCAGGAGCGTCAGAATACCTTCTCGCAGTCCCCGGTCTGCAACTCTGAGACGCCGTGCCGGCCAGGTTCGCATTAGCGCTTCGAGAATAGCACAGCCCGCGAGCACCAGATCTGCACGGTCTTTGCCAATACAAGGTTGTGCAACACGTTCCTCATAGCTCTGGTCGAGCAGTTCATAAGTCACGCGCCGAACATCGTCTGCTGCAAGCCAGCAGCCATCAACACGATTACGATCATAGCGCGCGAGATTAAGCAGGATCCCCGCAACCGTTGTGACTGTCCCTGAGGTGCCCAGGAAATGCACATTGCCGTCTCGTATGCGCTCGGCAAACCGGTGCTCCGCCTCGAACGGTGCGAGCAAACGCTCCACCTCACTCACCATGGCTTCGAAGCCGGCCCGATCGACGTCATGACCGCCGAACTGTTCCGCCAATGTCACAACACCTGCCTGAAGAGACGTCCAGGCAGCAATGCAATCTGTTGCTTCCAACCGGTCCGCAAGCGAGCGGCGCCAGTTGTTCTTCCTCTGCGCGAGGTCGAGCCAAACAAGCTCGGAAGAACCTCCGCCAATGTCGAAAACAAGCGCGTGGTCAGAATTCTCGTCAATCAGCGGGGCGCAGCCTGATACGGCAAGCTGGGCTTCTAATTCGCGTGTTAAGATCTCCAGGTTCATACCCAGGTCACGCTGCACCCGGTTGATGAACTGTTCGCCGTTGGTAGCCCTTCTGCATGCTTCAGTAGCAACCAGGCGTGACCTGGCCACATTGTGACGCATCATTTTGGAAGCACAGATCTTGAGCGCATCAATTGTGCGCTCCATAGCTTCATCCGAAAGCGCTCCGGTGGTCGATATGCCCTCGCCAAGTCGAATGATTCGGGAAAAGGCGTCGATAACGTGAAATCCGCGCCGCGTCGGGCGAGCTACCAGCAAGCGACAGTTGTTCGTTCCAAGATCAAGTGCGGCATAGGTCGATAGTTGCGCGTTATCGCGGCCAGAATGTCCATTTTTCTGACGATTGCCACGAGGGGCAAAATCTGTATCGCAAGGCCGATCAGGCTCTTGCTTGCGCGGATTCCCAGTCGCGTTCTGACGAGCATCGCGACCTTGGTTCCTGCTTCCCTCCAAGGCATTCACTCCAGCGCCTGGCTCAATGCCTGCGTGATTATTTTTCACGCTTTTGTCTTCAGGCGTCTAACTGGATTGGTCTTGATGTCACATTATCACGTTGTTGCCTCGCGTAAAGCTAAACCGCTAAATTGGTTATTAGTTTTGCAATTGTAGTTGCCGACTTGACGCCAAACTGTGGTCCGAACTGCGTCTCGCGAATTGGCGGTGCGGGCGCTGCTTGGATTCCCATTATTGGGAGTGGAGTGCGAAGGTCATCCTCCGGCAGTTAAAGCCTGCTCTTGTAGGCCCCTTCGCAGTCCCTTTTGCAATCGATCCACTGCCCATCAGGAAGCTGGACCTGCCACTCTGTTGACGATCGTCGGCCATAAGGAACGACAATGGATCTTGTGCGCGCACCAACGGTCTGGCCCGGTTCCCCAGGTATTGTCACGGTGATCCGGCTCGTTTCGACAACACGTTTCGGAACAACTTCGAAGTCCCAAAGCAGATAGGCTATACCGCCAACTGCCAGGATCAGGCAGCTTGCGCTGACGAGTGCTCGAACTGATATGGAAAGCCGGTCACGTGGCCATCCGTTGTACGCTGCATCGCTGGAGTGCTGATTTCTGTACATGACATCTGCTCATCGAAATGAATTCTTACCAAAAGGCTTGTCGGAATCGCGTTAAGCGCCAGCGCCGAGCTGCTTCGCAAAGCGGCCAATGTCA
>JBCDBQ010000096.1:0-16244 GCA_039183375.1 Pseudomonadota bacterium | reverse complement strand
TCCCGCAAAATCGGAGCATCTAAATCCTGAGGATAATTGACAAGCATAGCCAAGTGTCGCTCACCGCTATCCATCATGGCGTAAGCATCCTCGGCTTTGGCGATATCAAATCGGTGCGTTATAAGCTGATGGGGCGTGACCTTATTGTCCGCGACTAATGATAAGAATGCCTCCATGTTACGCTGCTCGGTCCATCGAACATATGCGAGGGGATAGTCGTTTCCGGCTTCCTCGTAGCTCGGGTCATATCGGCCAGGCCCATACGACATCGACAGTTTGAGATCCAGCTCGCGACGGTAAAAAAGTTCCCGCTCGATCGCCATGCCTACCATGCCAACGACCACAATGCGCCCCTTGAGCCGGCTCAACTCTGCTGCTGTATTGATCGGTTCATTCGACTTCGTTGATGCTGTTACAATGACTGCATCTGCACCGGCTTCGCAGAAGCCTCGGACAGCCTCGTGCAAACCACTACTGACGGCTATGTCAGCACCCAACTGACGTGCAAGCTCCGCGCGCTCGATGTCCGGATCAAAGCCAAGGACAGCACAACCATTTGCTTTGAGCAGCTGCACTGTTAGCAGGCCAATCAGCCCGAGCCCCATTACAACGAACCTCTCCCCGAGCGTGGGTTCAGCCTGACGCACGCCCTGAAGAGCGATAGCACCAAGGGTGACAAAACTAGCGTCTTCGTTACTAACGCTTGGCGGTATCCGAACTGACAAATTCTTCGGCACAACGTTGTATTCGGCATGATTGGCTAGGCCGGCTCCGGCACACGCAACTCTATCGCCCACGGCGAAACCAGGAACACCTTCGCCAACTTCGACAACTTCGCCCGCGAGGCTGTAGCCGAGCGGTATCGGTGTGTCGAGTTTCGCCAGGACTTTCTCCGCGGTCGGGCGCAATCCATCTCGACGCACATTACGCAAGACGCGCCGCACAAGGTCTGGACGTGCCATTGCCTTGCCCGCCAGTGATGACTTAGCAAGGTCGACAAGTTGTTTCTCCGTTCCAGATGAAATCAGCGATACGCGTGTGGCGACGAGTATTGTTCCGGCTCGAACCCGCGGCGCTGGCACTTCGGCCACCAACAATTCACCGCTCCGGTAGTTTTGTTGTACTTGCTTCATTTTCGATTTGCCATTGCTCGTGAAATCCTTGACGAATGCTATCTACACACGGCCTTCTAAAAGCTATCCATCTGCCGCATCAGTTTTTCCGATGTCAATGCAACAGCGAACACTCAATTTGCAAATGTCCACGTACTGACACTAGTGGATATTGTCGTCCTCATAATCGGCTTGGGTTGGCGCTTCAGGTCTAGTGGGCTCGGCACCAACCATTCTCAATTCATAGTCCGGGCTGGTGCTCCTGACTTATAGACCTTTTGATCAGCTTGACGACTGCAATTGCTTCGCTATGCAGCAGCCAAATCACATCGCACTTGCGTGTGCAGTCTCAACTGTCAACAGATGGAAACATTGGTTACAATTTCAGCTGCATTGTCATTCGCTACAATGACCAAACGCTGTGTCTCGATCTCGTGGCCCATGTCGGGCCACCATACAGCGGTCTCGCAACGAAGAGGTGCCGTAACCAGCAGTTCAATTCGCTCACCAGATTTGAGACGAAGCAAAGCCGAGTTGTCGTTGATTTCCACCGTGACGTCAGGATGCAACAAGTATCCAATCCGTACTTCGCGGTTTGTACGCCCCTCGATACGATCGCGAATAACCAGACTTTTCGCTGAAACTTCAAAGCAACGGACATGAATTGGTCGGCCCGGAAGATGCGAAAAGCCGTCATGACTGCCTTCTAGGACAAATCCATCGCTGAGAGACTCCCAGCGGCGCACGGATACACTTGGCCGGCGACCGCACCGAAAGGATCCGAAAAAGTCGGCCTGATCCGTGCCATCAATAGACAGCGTATTGTGACTAGAAGCGGCACGCGAGATGTTACGCCTATCGCCAACCACATACTCATAGACGCCTTGATCCACAAAGACCCGTTGGCCAGCGACGGACCATTCGAAGCTGAGAACATCTCCATGCCCATGTGCTGGCAAGTCATCCGGGGCTATCCGACCACAGTCTGCAACAAAGTAATGGTTTGCACATCGCCTCCCAAAGTAGCCGGCAACCGGAAACGAATAAACAGTTTGCGAACTTGGTCGATGGCCAAACAGTTTCTCGTAAACCTGAAGACATTGACCCGGCGAATAGGTCATGCACAGCCCGGCATCATTGAATTGGGCCACTCGGTGATCAGGGTGAGTGAGATCAACCGTTGCTTGTGCCATCAGTTTCAGCGCTGCATCCAGACGACCATCCAATGCTGCGGAGCCTAAGACATGCCTACTTTCGAGAAGGTCCGCAAAAACCTGACAGTGATATGAGGGGGATCGCTCATAATGAACACCATCCGGCAGCACTTGCTCTCTTAATTCACGGTCCAGGTAGGCCAGAGCGCTAGCTTGCCAGAGCTCCGCCTCCTGGCCCTCGAAGTAAGATGACGCCCAGATCAATGCTTTGATGTTCTTGATCAAGTGATTGCCGCCCAGATCGGTTTCAAGATTTCTCACTAGAAACCGGATTTGGAGAACCAAACTAGCATGCATTCTCACAACAATCTCAGCATCAAGACGCGAGTGCCGGATGGCTAACTGCTGCATCCAGACAACCACTCGAATAGATAGAGCGTAGCTGTTCCATGCATCACGCCAACTACCTGGAGTACTAATGGGATTTGCGCCTATCCATTGCTCAACGATGTCTACAAAAACAGCATCATCGACCTCTTCAAGATATTCCATGTAATGCATTGTCATGCGTGAGAGTTGTGGAGATGTGCTGATCTCAGCCAATGACCAATCTATGGCAGCACCAGCTGTTTTGATTTCACTGCCAAGGACGGTAAAAATTAAGCCACCATCAACGTCCGTCTGGATACCACCACGCGGCGGAAACACCGGCCGAGGCGGCGCAGTCGCCGTGGCGAGTGCGGAAGCCTCAAGCAAGGAGCCCACAGCTGGGATTCGATCACGTAAGTGCCGCCTGATTGCTAGTTCAAGCCGTCGCAGAACTTTACGAAATGGAAGATGGCGGCCGAACGCAATCGCCTGTCTCACTTTCTTCGCAGCACGGAATGCCATCACTGTTTGTCTACGGCTTTGAGGGCATTGTTAGATTTGAGACGAGATCTGTTCGGTGAGGCCGCAACAGACTTGAGCACTTCAACATAGCGTGCAGCAAGCTTAGTACGATCAAAGTTTGCTGTGACGAAGCTCAGCCCGTTCTCGCCGAACTGCTGCACCGTGCTTGGCTCATCTGCCAACCGTCGAACGGCAGTGGCAAGTTCCAATGCATCTTCCGGTGTCACCGCAATGCCTGCTTGCGCTTCGTTGAGCAATGCCTCCGCCTCGCCCTCGACACCAAGGACGATAGGGCAAGCCATCGCCATCGCTTCAAACATTTTCGATGGGAGAACAGTCCGAAACAGTTCGTTGCGGCTTAACACTATTAAGCTCACGTCAGTTGCCGACCAAATGGTCGGCATATCAGCCTTGGGTAGCTGTCCGAGAAACCGCACGTTGGAAAGTTGCAACTCTTGAGCACGCTTCATCAACGATTGACGTTCGGCACCATCGCCGACGAACAAATACAGAATACGAGAGCAATCAGCGGTCAACAGGGCTGCATCGAGGACACTGGAAAGACCATGCGCCATGCCGTGTGTGCCGACATAAGCGGCAATAAACTTGTTTTCGAAACCTAGAGTACTCTTCGCCTCATCGGCAGCAGTGACGCGATTGAACAAACGTAAATCAACACCGTTCTTGATAATAAAGATCTTGTCAGGATCGCCGCAGCGCTCGGCAATATGAGACTTGAAGGAATCTGTGAGCGCCACGATTGCATTGGCGCGTCTGTAGGCAAAACGCTCTAGCCATTCCAAGAACAAAGTCAAGCGACCCTTCTTCATCGCTCCGACCGTAACGATACTTTCAGGCCAAATGTCTCTAACTTCTAGGACCCATGGCACCCGCCGCAAAATCTTTACGATGTATCCTGTCAAGCCACAGAAAAATTGCGGCGAGGTCGACACTACGATGTCGGGCCGCTTGAGCCGTATGAGCGCCAACGTTGCCCCGATCATATAAGAGACGTAGTTTAGGGTTCGCAGCAGGAAACCTCTGTTCGCTGCAATCCACGTCCACACCCTGATGACTTCAACTCCGTCCATCATTTCGCGCTGGAACAGGCGATTGCGATACCCAGAGTAGAGCTGGCCAGCGGGATGATTAGGCGCGCATGTCAAAACGGTCACGCGATGGCCGGCAGCCACCCACTCCCGGCAATGCTCCGATGTTCGGGAAGCCGGTGCATTCACCTCGGGAGGGTAATAATGACTAAGAAATAAAATGTGCACGAGATAAAACCAATAAAGGCGGAAACAGCCACGTACGAACTACGATCTATTGTGGTCAAGGTAGGCAATCACGTGATCTGTCACCCGCTCCGCCGACTGCCCGTCCCAAAGATCAGGAATTCGGCCTCGCTTACCAGGATTGGACAAAGCAGAAAAAGCGGCATCGCGCAGCGTGTTTGGAGAACTCCCCACGAGGGTGTTCGTTCCTTCCGCGACTGTAACAGGCCGCTCAGTGTTATCCCGTACGGTGAGACAAGGCACGCCGAGCGCTGTGGTTTCCTCTTGGACACCGCCACTGTCCGTAATGGCCAAGCGAGCGCCTTTCATAAGTCCTATCATCTCAATATATCCGAGCGGAGGCGTGACTAAAATTTGCGCTGCCGAGAGCTGCCCATCGAGTTCACCTTGCTCTATGCGGGCCCGCGTCCTCGGATGCATAGCGAATATGAGGGGGAGGCGCTCCGAAATATCAACCAGCGCCTCTACCAATCCCTTGAGTTGAGCAGGTTCGTCGACATTTGAAGGTCGATGCAAAGTCACAATTCCATAGCCCTTGCGCTCGCAAACATCCTTGAAAGCGCCACTGCTGTACTTTGCAATAGTTTCCAACACCGGACGACAATGTTTGACGTTCGCGAGCAAAGTATCGATCATCACGTTGCCAACGAAGTGCACCTGGTCGCCATCCACGCCTTCGCGGATGAGCTGCTCGTTTGCTGCTTGGTCGGTTGTCAGCAAGAGATCAGAAACGCGGTCAACTACCAAGCGATTGATCTCTTCGGGCATCGTACGATCATTGGAGCGCAAGCCAGCCTCAACGTGCACGACAGGAATAAGAAGTTTTGATGCAACGAGGCTGGCCGCAAGAGTCGAGTTGACGTCTCCAACAACGAGCAACATATCGGGTCGGCTAGAGGCAAGAACCGGCTCAAGTGCCAACATGATCCGCGCTGTTTGCTCTGTATTTGTGCCTGATCCCACGTCCAAATTGATATCAGGTGGCCGTATTCCAAGCTCTTCAAAGAAGATTCCACTCATCGAGTCATCGTAGTGCTGACCGGTGTGAATCAACCGTGCTTTCACTCGATCATTCGCAGTGAACGCGCGCAGAATTGGCGCGATTTTCATCAAGTTTGGACGCGCACCAACAATGCAATCGATTTGGTAAGCAGATAAAACTGATGATCCATCGTTGGTTGATAGCATGGCAATTAATTCATCCCGCAATACACAAAATTAAAAGTCCATCAGAGCAGTAAAAGTTCAGGCCCTCTACAATTATGTGGTCGCGCCAGAAGATCAGAACTGGGAGCAGTGCATCGTCGGATTTGATGTCTTTGCTTGGCGGCTGTCAACATTATTAATCGCCATGGCGCAAAGAATAGGCAAAGCCGCACGCTTGCCTACACCAGATCAACTCGCAAGCTTGGACCATGGCACTTAGATGGATTGAAAAAGATGAGTATTTGAGGGAGTACGATAATCGGCCTCGAACAATCTGAAAGCCGGAATGCTAAGTGCAGTGCATCACTATGGCAGTTGCCAAGGTGAAGACAAACTACTCGCAATGCCATAACCAAGATGTTGCAGTGAGCTTTTGTCGGCTAGATAAGGCTCTAGCAATAGAAATCAGGCCAATCCGTCAATAAGTTGATAGACGTCCAACCTTAAAGACGAGGCGTGAACACTTAGACATTGTGCAACTCACAACGCCCAACACGACGAAAGCTGCCGTTACTGCTTCTTCCCAGCACCATCTCTGAAAAGTTCTTCGGTCATAGTTGAATCAACTGTTAATTTCAGTGTGAGGCTATCAATACTACCGTGGCCAAGAGAACTAATAAACGTCTAACCGGGAAGCACTACACTACAGCAGCGTTCACCTCAGGCATAATCGGCTCTTGCATCATTCACAGTTACAACTTGCCCCCGACTTGATACTCTATTGGTTGGGCTCGTCACAACCTAAAGGGAACAAGAGAGTCACCGGCGCCTGAACATTCGCCAAATTCCACTAGGAAGACTAATTGGCCTTGTTAGGTAAAGCGTGAACAGCCAATCATCGGGCAGTGAGTTGCTCGATTTCAAAGCTTGCTTCGAAACGAGCTTCGGCCCAAAACCAGCGAAGAAAGTTCTCACATCTGTCGACACACCATGTTCCGCTGCAAGCTGCCCAGTGATTGAGCCCAATGAACGCCAAGTTCGTTGCGGGTTTCGCTCAGCAAGTATCTCTCGAACACATATCTTCCGGAACAATTTGACTGGCGGTGTTTCCGACATTGGTTTGGCAACCGGCGGAATATCCATTCCAAGGAGTTCATTAGTCAGAGCCAACGCCGTACCAACGGGGCGAGTAAGCCGCAAGCGCTTGGTTCGTTCTAAAATTTGTAGCCAATCCGAGTCGGACAGCAATGCCACCAGTGGCGGAATATCCACCAACCACTTCAAGCGTTCCCAGCGGTGTAAGAACCCATGCACTGAAAGATACAGAAAGTTCGACGCGGGATCCGGGATTAACAGCCGATATGCTGCGGCATCCCCAGTCCCAAGCGATACTCGTAGTAACTTTAACTCCGCAGTAGGCAATAATCTGCGATTGGCAAATGGACGAGCGTGGAGATCAATCACGAAACCAGTATCGCGGTTCATAAACTCTATGTGCTTGAACAGTCTAAGCCAGAAGGACAACCGGCGTTGCGATGTCAGACACTCTTTGTCGATACACTCATAACCAAGGTCATCAAGGGCACTGATCGTGGCCATCATCTGGTCTTCAGCCACAATTAGGTCGAGGTCACGTAGAGTTCGCCGGCCAACGGAACCCTTCAACTGTTCCTCCAAAGGCCAGCCTTTGAGACAAATCGGCTCAATGCCGATATCATTTAATGCTCGGGTAATCCTTACAGTTTCAGCTTTGGCTACAAGCGCATCGCGTACAGCATGCAATGAGGCTTCTTCAAACTTCTGCCGTACAAAAACGGGTGCTCCTAGCGCTTCGAGCGCCAGGACCTTTAGATTTTCCCAAACAATCGGCCCAGCGCGATGACGAACTAGAGCAAGGTGCGCAAGCCGTTCCCAGTCTTCGAGCTCAAACCCCCGAAGCAACGACTCTGCATCATTTCGCAATTCTGACGCGCCCAACAAACAAAAGAGCGCTTGATGCGCAACGGAGAAGTCCTGCCGCGAGGGGAAAACTTGGTGATTCAATGGACTATCTCCACGCTAGACGACCATCGAATAGTAAAAGGTGAGAGTAAGGCATTCTGGGAAATGTTCCGAGGCGAAGCTGCTCAGAACTATTGGTGGACCTAACATAAATGTCAGCTGTATGATATCAGGGCTTGAAAATCGCGAGACACCTCGCCACCCGTAATGATTTTATCATCAACACGGAGCCAAGCGTGAAGTTCTATGCTATTAATGTTGAGAGCCTCACTTAATGCCCCTGCCCTTCGTAAACCGACATAAAGCGTAGCTGGCACCCTACGTCGGGCGAGCATGGATTTCGCGGCAACTGCCTGTGGTAGGCATACAGCATTCCAGGGCACCCAACGCGATGCCATTCGAACGACATGTCCAATTCTCTTAGCTCGCTGAATATCGGTACCACTCGTTGCCGTGTCATACTCCCGCCCGGCCTGGCCCATAATCCAGCTCCAGCGTTGATGTGGTACGAACCTTATCAACAATCGAGCTATCGCCAGCCATAACACGGCTTCCACCAATATCGATTTGTCAGCAAATGGTAGCCGCCAATAGCGAACCAGCGACGCCCAAATTGACATTGGACCTGCTAAGAACAATGAAACCTTAACTCCACAAATTTTATCTCTTGTCAAAGTTGTCATACACTCTCTGGATGATCAGACTTACCACTCAGCATAATCGAAAACCTACTATTTGTAACTTTTGTTAGTTCATCAAAACTGCCGGTCTCAACAATACGGCCATCAGACATAACTGCTATTCGGTCTACTACCGAAAGACTACTTAAGCGATGCGAAACAACCACAATACTCATTTCACTCCTCATCTTGGACACAACCGCCAAAAACTCGCGCTCACTATCAAGATCGAGGGCATTAGTTGCCTCATCAAGCACCATCAATAAAGGCTTTCGCAGCAGGGCGCGCGCCAAGCATATCCGCTGACGCTCTCCACCTGAGAATAGATTGCCACGCTCCCCAACTCGTGTATCAAGCCCATTGGGCAAGCTACGAACGAATTCTTCGGCACCAGAAATCTCAAGCGATCGCCAAATGTCGTGATCTGTCGCTGATGGCACCGCCCAGGTTAAGTTCTTTCTGACGGAGCGGTCGAACAGGAATGGATCCTGCGGAACGTATGAAATTGCCGATCTCCAAGCGGCAATGTTCGAAGGAACCAGACACTGGTTACCAACAAGGACTTCCCCCCGTGTTGGTGTCAAAAGCCCCACAAGGATATCTGCAAACGTTGTCTTGCCCGCACCGCTTGGCCCAACCACTGCGAGGGTCTCACCAAGGGCAATTGTGAGTGAAAACTCGTCTAGTACTGCCAAGGGCTCATCATCCGCGTTCCTAATGAACGTAATCCGGTCACACTTGACCTCAGCCGGTTCGAACACCGCGCCGGCCACAAAGGGAGCTGGAAGATGGTTCTGAGCAATGTCGGTAGTCTTGAGCAGTTCGATTTCATTGGGAGCTTGCTCGAGTGAGACTAACAGACTTTCGTACGTGGCAAACGCCGGCAGCATTTGTGCAAGCGACTGAAAGCTTTGCTGGATCGCGAGAAAAGGCCCGCTAAGACGACTAAATATCACAATCAGCGCAATCAGAACCGGCAAAGGCGTCTGAGTCACGAACAAACCGATTGCAACGACGCAGCTCACTACCAGATAACCTGAAGTTTGGAAGAGGATTCGGGCTCCAACCTGATCCCGACTAAACCGAATTTGACTCTGACGCAGCGCGTTCACATTTCGCTCAAATTCGTCGACAAACTGACCTTCAGCGTTGATGGACTTGGCAAGCTTCAATCCCGACATAAACGAGCCGAGAACCTCGTACACGCTCTCACCGAGTCGGGACATATCTTCGCCAAGCTTCCGCGCCCTGATTTGCAAAGGACGCAACAACAAAGCGGCAATTGCCAAAAACGCCAATACTAGAATTGTCAATTTGAAGGAGAGAACAATCGCCAAGACCAGGTAAGCAAGAAAGAACAATAGACTAATGGAGCCTCGAATCATCAGCTCCGAACCCGCAGATATTCGACTGATATCACTGGTAATTACATGCTGCACCGCCGCATGCCTCAGATACGACACAGTCGACCAAGGAGCTGAGGACAGCGCCCGAAACAACCTTATGCGAGTCTGATCAACAAAGCTCAGCGTGAGTGACGCCGAAAGAATATCACGCTGCCAAAGAACAAACCCGCGTAATACTGCCAAGAAGACAAACGCAATCAAGACGCCGATGACCTGGGTGATCGTTTGTTCCAAACCGACCGCGGCAAGAATATCCAACATCGACTGTGTCATCTTGCTTTTGGCATCAATACCAACACTGGCATCTAGGTCCGTGAGCAAAACGATAAAGGGAATCAACAATACAATCCCGATCCCTTCGAGTAGTGCCCCTGCCAGGATTAACAGGGCCAACACCAATGCCCGCCAGCCCACGTAATCAAGGAAATTGCGGACATAGGCGTGAAGAGTTCGAGATCTTAAGATAACAAGCAAGGCCTAGCTGTCCTCAAAAGATTGAGAAGCCGATTGCTTCCGCCTTTACATTATCAAACAACACCAGTCCATGGCATGATAGCCTTGAGGACTGCTGGAAAACCTGCAATGTAGAACTTCCAACCTTTAGCGTTACTGGGCGAATTGCATGAGTGGACTTGGCGTTATTTTTCAACGAGATGGCCGACCGGTGGAGCGTGGTAGCATTGAGAAAATAGCGCGATCTCTGAAGATGTATGGACCGCATCGCCAGCTGATCCGACCGATGGGATCTATCGCATTTGCATACACGCACTTCGTAAATACTCCAGAGGCCCTCTATGATCAACAGCCCGTAGCCGGCGGCGACGGCCGCTTTACATTAGTCTTTGATGGTCGGCTTGATAATCGAGAACAACTAGCGGAAAGGATCGGCGTTGAAGCCAAGGATCTTGCGCAGCTGCCGGACAGCGTCTTGGCAATGCGCTCGTGGGAGAAATGGCAAACAGACGCGCTAAATGAGTGGATCGGCGAGTTCGCAATCATTGTCTGGGATAAGAGTCTGCGACGCTTGATTGCGGCAAAGGAGCAATTCGGTCGACGCGGTCTACATTATCATTTGCGCGGCGACCGATTGGTAATAGCGACAATGCCGAAAGGCATCCACTGCCTCGGCGATATCCCCAGAGAGATAGACGAGCAAAAAATCGCGGATTCATTAGTCTGGATGACCGGAGAACCGTGGCGTGGCTTCTACAAACACATAAAAAGAGTGCCACCGGCGCATTATCTACTTGTTGAAGCCGAGAAGTCCAGGCTTGTCGAGTACTATAGACTTGAGGATAGCGTCAAAGAGACTGTCTACCCGAGCGATGATCAGTACGTAGAGGCTGCGCGGGAGCATTTGCAACGTTCGGTCAAGTCAGCCCTGCGGAGCCCGGGTGGCGTGGGCGCATTCATGAGCGGTGGGTTAGACTCATCGACTGTAGCAGTTACCGCATCCAAAATGCTCCAGGCTAAAGGGCAAGTTCTGCCTACATTTACTTGGGTACCGGAGCCCGGCTGGGATGAGGTTGTCGGCCCACGCTACTACGGTGACGAAACCCCTTACGTCAAAGCCATTGCTCAAATGCATCCAAATATTGAGCTGAATCTCGTCACTGCCGAAGGGAAGAGCTTCGACTACCGGCAAGAGGAAATGTTTTCCATTGTCGAAGAGCCATGCAACGGGCTCAATAATGCGCTTGTACTCAATAGTCTGGAACAAGCGCAAGGGAAGGGCATTCAGACAATTTTGGATGGCCAGTGGGGCAACGCAACTTTTAGCAACACAGGCCAGAGCATTTACATAGATCTACTAGAAAGCGGGCAATACCGCCAACTCCTAACGGAATTGTTGGCAATATCACCTGGCCCACTGAAATTCCTGCAGGCTCTACGTAGCCGGGCAATAGAGCCGAAAATTCGAAAGATTTTGACCGCCGAAAGAACCAGCAAAAAAGGCTCAAAGGAAGACTTCACAACAAAGTCGTTTATCAATCGAAGATTTGCTCGTGAAATGCGCACAAATGGTCGATACTTGGAGTTTGGATATGCACATCATCAAAAAAACTATGATGTAGACCGGCATAGCACCAGCATCTTCAACTTAATAAATTATGGTGCTCCAGATCTCGGCAGCACAGCTTACCTTTGGAATGTTGTTCATAACATAGAAACGAGGGATCCATTCGCCAATAGAGCACTGGCAGAATGGTCTTTTGGGCTGCCTTCGACGCAATTTCGCAGAGGCGGCGTGGCACGATGGTTAATACGAAGAATGATGGCTGGTCAGTTGCCGGCAATAGTCCTGAACAATAGCAAGTTTGGCCTCCAGTCGGCAGATTGGCAAAAGCGACTGACCAGCAGCAAAGACGTACTAGAGAACTTAGTCGACGTTCTCAGCAGCGATCCGGCAATAGCCAAAATGTTGAACGCCGATGACCTCAAGTTGGCTGCAACAACACTATCAGAACCAACTCAGCTTAGTCCTGAATTGCAAAATCGTCATCTTAGCACGGCATTACCACTCGCCTTGGGCTTAGGCTCATTTACCCGATGGGTAAGCAACGCGAACCGCTAGCGCATCACCGAGGAAGCATAGGTCGTTTCGCGGCTCCGGTATTTATTCACAGGCCTCTTTCATGCTGTGACGGACAACCGCGTGGGTTGAAATGAACTGTCCGAAGACATCACGACGTGAAGCGACTGTAGCATGAATAAACCATCGACTAGAAGCTGTCATCTGTTCTATGGCCACCAGAAATCTAAGCGCCCAAAAAAATATCATCATCTATTCGATACAAATTTCCGATCAATTGCATCCTTTGCACCGCGTCATAGCGGTAGACGTCTTATCAGCTTTTCAAGTATTGCTCAGAATATGTGTCCGAACAGTCCTGCTACATCATTGCAGAATATCAATCTATTTGCATCCATCCCCAACCCGCCCTTTCAAGACGGCTTAACAAAACCATCGAGCTACTGAAGGTTTGGCACAAGCAAAAGATATCACAAATAATTTGCTTGCTGATGTAACAGCCAGTTCAGCCAGTATTCACCAATGCAATAACTTAAGATCCCTATCAGGTTAATACCTAACGCAGAGAAGGATCTGAAAGCCGCTACTGCAAAGTCAGGACTCGTTAAAATACTTCGGGAATGGATCGGTTCCACCGTCACCTGTTGGTGTCTGCCGGCTAGTTGCCTGCGCACCGCTAACTGGTGTCAATACCTTAAGTTCTGGCGTCTGCCAAAGTTTCTTGACCTGTTTAGGCATTGTTAGAATACTCCATCAGCTCAATGACATTTTGATATTCGTAATCGTGAACTCACTATGCTCGCTAGGTCAGAACACCTATCAGAATAGTTAATTGAGCACAATGACATGACATACTGCAGTTTCACGCCAATTCACAACAATATCGCTGTTCCTCGTCATATTGGTGCAAAGTCGTGGCAACAGCGTCACTACTTTACTCACGCCGCTACACTTCAGTCTAATTTCATAAAAGCCGATAGCTCAAGAGCCGCATCGTCTTTAGTGGCATGAGGCACTCTTTTGGGCTCGTCTTAGGGGCAATGGGTTACCCGAACCAGCTTGCTCTTCTCGAGGTGCCCGAGAAAAGTTGTCAGGTCATCTATGCAGACTTGCCGCTCGACGTCATAATCCTGCTGCAACCGATCGACGAGATCTCCAAACTTTACAGGCATTTCAACAGCCAGCCAGATGTCCTTCGCGACGTCGCCCATACCGTACAATTTGCCGGTCTCTATAGCCATTACGATAATTTCATCATCGAGCTCGGTTTCCGTACTCTCATCTGAACGAGAGATAAGTGCATCCATTGCAATATGCATTTTTTGGCCCTTGTTTATTCGAAAGCAGAGCGCCTGACCGGGTTACGCTTCGGATTGGTTAGATGCGCTTCAAGCATGCTCAGCATGCCATCAAAGTGCTTCAAATCATGACTGATTTGGAACGAGTATCCTTGTACGTGTCGGCAAATTTGAAACACCTGCTCAGCCAGCGGAGCAATTGAGCGAATGCACTCGATATATTCGATCCTATAGACGTTTGCCATTACGTGAGAAATGAGCTCACTGCCCGCCAACTTCGAAAAGCTGTCCGTAGGCCCAACCGCTTCGGACATTGCGTAAAACCCACGCAATGGCAGTGGTTCGTTCGAATTTTCTACGCTGGGAACATGGACGTAACTTTTGTCGCGCCCTCCCACGACAGGTAGCCGTTCACCGGGTGTTAAGCCGAGTTTAGCAGCGGCATCAGCAGCTAATTTCATACCCTTGGCTGGGAAGGGATAAAGCATTGGAACTCCACTTTCCTCGTCGCGTTTAATGACACAAACATCGTCGGCCACGAGCGGGTAACCGCGCAAAGCAAGAGCTGCGGCTAGTGTGGATTTTCCAGTCCCGGCAGGAGCCGCAAATGCCATAGCTCCGCCATCACATGCTACTGCACTGGCATGGAGCGGAACCAAACTGCGTTGATGACACAATACTCCCCATGCCGTGCCGACCAGAAACAGCCGAACCTGGCTATCCGTAATTTTATCTGCCTGATTGAAAGTGATCTCGTCACCATTCCGGATGCGAATTGCAAGGCCTTGCAAGGGACGAAACAGGAAATCATTGTCCGCAAACTCACCCCACGGATATCGCGAACGAGCATTGGGAATTCGTAGCGGCTGGTCAACCTGTTCGATAGTGACGTCAGCAGGGTTTTTCGTGTGAGAAACATTGAGGGCAGTTGCTCCGGGCAAGTGAATTCGAGACTGCACTAGCAAACCCGACATTAGGTACTCACGCAGCAGGCCCGACTGACCAGATTCCAAATACGGTTCAACCATGGTCTACGTGTCGACCTTTGTCGGCAAGGAGATCAACAGATGCTTGTCACCAGTTTCCAGCTCGCATTCAATTTGCTCACCTGGGATCACGTGCCGAGAAATATCGAACGGATGCATTCGCGTTCCCCAGCAAGAAGCTTGGCCCGGAACATTCTCGTAAGCAGCCCCGCCTGGAAATACGAACCTAATCCATTGCAGGACGCTTCTTGCCTCACCATCTCGGAACGCTTCGAGTACAAAACGCGTCTTTTCGTACCCAACGGTATCATCTTCCTTTGTCAGCTGGTCCCTAGCGAGGTCAATGGAAAGAACGGTCACCGGGTCACTTAATGGCAAGTTTGGAAGTTTCTTGGCGTTTCGCCCAGGAGTCCGACTTGCAAGAATATTTATGGCGCGGACGTCGAACCCAGCGCAGGCATCCTCGTCGTCAACCTTCCAAGCAGCCTTATCACCCACCAGCATACCACGGGCCTCGATAAACTGCGGCAGCATCAAAGCATTCGCTAGTAGAAGTTCGCGGCGAGCATACCCGACAAGCGACAGAACCCGCTGCCCCAAAAGATCATTGGAGACAATTTCGTGGACAAGTAGTCCGCAACGTTGCGGCAAGTCTTCACCAACTCGTACTTTCAGCACATCTTTGTTAATAACAGTTATCTGATCAGAAAAGCCATTCTTGGAGATATTACTACGTGCTGCTTCAGCTAAAACCGGCTCTACTTCGATTGTATAGACATGGCGCGCGCCCGCCCGGGCGGCCATCATTGCGAGGATACCAGAGCCAGTGCCGATCTCCAGGACATACGTTTCAGGTGTCACAAGAGCACGAAGCGCATTGTCGTAGACACTATTGCGCTTTTCATCCTTGACGATAACAAAGTGCCACTCCGGAACCACTGCTCTAACAAACTGATCTGTCAACGCCCAAACATAACTGTCATCGTTACTGAGTTCTCGAAGCGCTACCGCAAGTCGGACAGCCTCTTGACGACTAATGCTCGGTGCAAGTGATTTCAAAATGTCCGCTAAGCGCCGCGCATAATCTGCCCGGCCTTCTATAGCTTTAGCCAGTGGACGCATCACCTCAGGCAAAACTTCAGGTGGCAAACTCAAGCGCATAAATTATCGTTTTGCATTCGTACTGCTATCGACGTTCGTCAAGCATGGCTGAATAGAAACAAAGTGCAACAGCCTCGATGCTGTTGTGGCACTTCGCGCTAAAATTAACACTAGAAGACTCTTGGTTCTCGACCTCAACGCTCTGCTGCTTCCCCGGAGTCCAATGAGACACTGCCCTTGCTCTTCGTCGCGGTAGCAATATGTTCTGGCTCAACCGACCTACACATAACTGATCGTTCCGCCAGCTTCGCCACGATGTGAATGTCGTGTGCAAATCGAAGTGAGCAGAAAACAAAGCCAGCGTAACCATCGAGAAAACCGCGGCGCAGAATGTACATGTACAAGAAACGCGTCAGCGGCCGAAAGGGCACCTTTGCCCCAAGTTGCTTGAGTGCACGTCGACGTGGAATTGGACTGCGGCTGAAGAGATGCAGCCAATTGGGACTTCCTATCTTCCAGCAAGTTTTGATGCCGGGAGGTAAAAAGGTGATCAGCGTATCCAGATTGAACAATAGCTGAGAAAAACTCAGACACAGCTCCCGACCCATAGCTGAAAAGGGCGATGGGCTTGCCTGTCAGGT
>JBCDBQ010000095.1:0-16295 GCA_039183375.1 Pseudomonadota bacterium | reverse complement strand
GGTTGCGGCGTCGACCATGACAGGGCACCGCCCAATGTCCGGCCGCCGGCACGCAGCTCAACTGGCAGCAAATCATCGCCGCCCTTTTCCAACCGCGGACCAGCGAAGCGCACCAATACGCCACCGGCCTGCACCCACTTGCGCAGGTTTTCTGCCGTCTCGTCAGCAATTGTCCCAACGTCTGTCAGGATCATCATCGACGGCCGGCGCTTGAGTATGCGGTCAACACCTTCTGCAAGGTTCGAGGTTTGATGCTCGACAACTTCGGAATAGGGCGCCATCGCCTTACGCACATAATAGAGTGGTCCCAGAAGTGGCTGGTCGCGATCGCGTTCGGTGCCCGAGAAAAGTGCGACCCGCGACCACTTTGTGCCAGCATCCAGCAAATGAACGGCACCAGCAGAGCGCTCGCTGACAACAGCGACACGGCTCACTTGATTGCGCAGCTCAAGCGGCAGTTCGATATCAATGAACTTGCGTGTTTCACCGGGTGCCATTTGGAAGCGCGCTTCGCTCAGGGCCTCTCCACGGGCAGACAAGGCCATGATGTTAGCTTGGCGATTGCCACCAAACGGGCGTACGAGGTTGACGCGCAATTTGCCACCATCACCGATGCGAGCCGCTAGACCCACAGGGGACGCGCTCTGACTGACTTCGACGACCATGAATTGTGCCGCCTGAAGGGATTCCAGGCCTGAAGCAAATGCCGATGCCTTCCCGTGGTCAACTCCGTCCGAGAGCCAGACAACACTGGCTCCTGGTGCGCGTCCGACGAGCTCTTTGAGTCTCGTTAAAGCCGCTTCCCGGTTTGGCGCGTAAGGTCTCGGCAGCAAGCCCGCAGCTCGCGTCCTGGCATCGTTCGGCGCCTCAATACGTAGCGGTCCTCGCTCACTCTCGGCAGAGGCCAGGACAACCACAGAGCGGTTCTGACGCTCAGCTTGATCAATGACACGCTCCAACATTCGGACACGTTCCGGCCAATTCGCGCCTGAGCTCCAGCCATTGTCGATCACTGCAACGACAGGTCCGTTGCCGGTGAAATTTGCCGTGCGGTTCGGATTGAGGATCGGTTCAGCGAGCGCGAAAATGATCAAAGCCGCCGCCAAAAGCCGGATCAGCATCAGCCACCACGGCGTTTTGTCGGGGGTCTTCTCTCTGTTCTCGAGGCCGACGAGTATCCGCGTTGGCGGAAATGCTATTTGCTTCGGTCGTGGTGGAACTGTGCGCAACAACCAGTAGATGATCGGCAGAGCAATCAGACCCGTCAGCAGCCATGGGCTGAGGAATGACAAGGCGCCTATCGTCATGGCGATACTCCCGCGCTTTGCCCCATCGATGATTTTGCCGGCTCCTGCAGCCGCATTATCAGCTGCAACAACGGATCTGCTGCCGAGCGATCGGTATGGTGGACAACGTGCGACCAACCGAGCCGCGATGCATGTGAACTAATCGCATCCTTGTGGGCTGCCATCCGCTTTGCATATTCGTCACGAATAACTTCGACACGATCGGCAATCCATCGCTGGCGACCGTCCGGGGTCAGAAACTCCGTTCTTCCCTCGTAGGGTAAGGTCTCTTCGGCCGGATCAAGAACCTGGATCACGTGGCCACTCACGCCGGATGCCGCCAAGCCCGTGAAGCGCTCGTTAACAGCCCCTGACGGCGCCAGGAAGTCCCCGATAAGAACGAGCCCGGTATGGCGTGTCAGCTGTTCAGCCGGTGGCAGGCCCGACGATAGAACTGGCGTTTCCAGGTTTTCAGCAATCGCTTCAGCCAGACGGGATGCCGCGTGGCGGCTTGCAGTTGGCCGCGTGAGACCGAGCAGCGCGACGCGCTCGCCGCTCCGAACCAGAAGGTCTGCTGTCGCCAGCAAAAGGACAAGTGCCCGGTCGCGCTTGGCCTGATTGCTCAAGTGACTACAGAAGTCCATCGAGTCGGAGACATCAGCCCACAGCCAGAAAGTATGTGCCGCCTCCCACTCGCGCTCCCGCACATAGAGATGGTCGGAACTGGCCGATCGGCGCCAGTCGATCAAAGTCGTGGCGTCCGTCGTTTCGTACTGCCGGAACTGCCAGAATGTTTCGCCAGGGCCTGGTCGGCGGCGTCCATGAATGCCGAAAGCAATCGTCGATGATATACGCACGGCTTCAATAAGCAGCTCAGGCAACCGCTCAGCCAAAGACTTGGCTTCGACTTCGTTCGCTACAAAAGAGGAATGACGTTGCTGCGAACTGGCCTGCCGGGACTCACGACCAAAGATTGCCAATATTGCTACTCCAAATTGGCTGCTAGGCGCTGCACAACGTTGCTCACCGTCTCGCCCTCCGTACGGGCAGCAAAGGTCAACGCCATGCGATGCTTCAATACCGGTTCAGCTAATTCCAGGACGTCGTCAATTGATGGCGCCAGCCGGCCATCCATCAGAGCCTTGGCGCGTACCGTCAACATCAGGGCCTGACTGGCCCTTGGCCCTGGTCCCCAGGCAATCAAGCGATTGGCCTCTTCTGAGGCTTCAGCGCCAGGCCGGGCAGCTCTCACGAGTGCAAGGATGGATTCGACGACTTTGTCGGGCACCGGCATCAAGCGGACCAGATGTTGCATCTCCATCAGTCTCGGCCCATCGAGAACGGCCGCAAGGTCAACCTTGTTTGTTCCGGTTGTGCCGTAGAGCATCTGGCGCTCGGCATCTAGATCCGGATAGCTGACATCGATTTGCAAAAGAAAACGGTCGAGCTGGGCTTCCGGAAGTGGATATGTGCCTTCCTGCTCAAGCGGGTTCTGTGTTGCGAGCACATGGAAGGGCTCCGGAACATCGTGGCGGGTACCGGCGACGGTCACGTGGTGTTCCTGCATCGCCTGGAGCAGGGCCGACTGGGTTTTCGGGCTCGCACGGTTGATTTCATCCGCCATCAGGAGCTGGGTGAAGATCGGGCCGCGAATAAAACGGAACTGGCGTTGCGCACCGCCCTGTACTTCTTCCAGAACTTCCGAACCAATAATGTCAGATGGCATCAGGTCGGGCGTAAACTGGATGCGCTTAGCGTCGAGGCCCAACACACGGCCCAGGGTCTCGACCAACAAGGTTTTGGCCAAACCAGGAACACCGATCAGAAGAGCGTGGCCGCCGGCCAAGATGGTTGTCAAAGTCTGTTCGACAACCTTTTCCTGGCCAAAAATGACGCCGCCGACTTCCGTCTTTACGCGCTTCATATGATCGCCGGCGGCTTCAATCCTGCCAACGATTTCACTATCCGTCGAATTCACTGTGTTCATTGCCGCTCTGCTGGCCCTGGTCTGGTTCGGTGTCTGGTTCGGTTGCGATAGTTTTGTCTAGACTGTTTTGTGGCGAAAGTGGTCACAATATGGAGTGAGCACAAGATGCAACAGTGCAGTTCGGTAATCGATTGGTTCAAGTTGAGAGAAGTGGAGCATAGAGTATGGAAGGCCGAGCGGCAGATAGCAATCGCATCCAGGGGCTATCAGAGCTCATTTCCGCACAAAGTAACGGCAAACGCCCGCCTGTCGATGACTGGGATCCGCCCTATTGCGGTAATATCGGGCTCGCCATTCGAGCCGACGGGACATGGTATTACAAGGATAGCCCAATACGCCGAGACGGGCTTGTTAAGCTTTTTGCGAGCGTTTTGAGGTGCGACCCGGACGGTCGTCACTATCTTGTGACACCCGTTGAGAAGTACGACGTGGCCGTGGAAGATGCCCCATTTCTTGCGGTCGAAATGCAGGTCGATGGCGACGAAACGCGACAGGAACTGACATTCCGGACCAATGTTGATGATATCGTCCGATGCGGCCCCCAAAACCCGATAAAATTTGTCGAGCAACCGGGGAGTGGCGGTCTGAAACCCTACGTCGCGGTCAGGGGACGGCTCGAAGCCCTGGTGACACGGGCCATTTACTATGACCTCGTCGAACTGGCGGTGCCAGACGCGCATGACGATGAACGCCTCAACCTATGGAGCGGCGGGCAACAATTTCCGCTGGTGAGCCAGTAATCTGACTGGATTGTGTGCATTCGAGAGCCGCCAGGTATTTGTCAGGCAATGCCTTTTGCATCATACTAACCCTTTGATACAGTTATCTTTGAGGGTGGTGATGTTCAGATGGGCGGTGGTTTTCGTAACGCTCACCGGATTGAGCGCTCCCGTGCAGGCCGATCAACTGCGAAAATGCAAAGGCGCGGATAAGGTCAAGGACCGGATCAATGCCTGTACCTCCGTGATCGTCCAGGAAGGTGATAGCGGGCCCAATGTCAGCAAAGCCCTTTATCATCGAGCACTCGCACACTACCGCGCAAAATCGTACATCTCGACGATTGAAGATTTAAGCCGGTTACTCAAGATCAAGCCGGATCATGTGAAAGCTCTGGATCGACGCGGCGTTGCCTATCGCAAAATTGGCGAGGCCGACAAAGCGATTGCAGACCACACGTCGGCGATTTCAATCTCTCCAAAATACGCTAAAGCCTACCGCAATCGCGGCAATGCGTATTTTTTCATTGGCGAAACTCAGAAGGCCATTGCGGATTACTCTCGCGCCATTGAACTCAATCCCAACTATCCAAACGCCCTCAATGATCGCGGTGCGGCCTATGAGATGACGCGCGATTTTGCCAAGGCCGTGGAAGATTATTCTAAGCTCGTGCAGTTAATGCCCGAAAACGCGGACGCCTATAACAACCGGGGCTATGCCTATCATCAACTGGGCAACCGTGCGCGCGCCATTTCTGATTACAGGAAGGCGTTGGAGCTTAATCCCGCGCTAGTTCAGCCACGCGAAAATCTGAAGGCACTTGGGATCGGCAGCTAGGGAGCTGCTTAGACAATCCCGATTTCGAGCGCCGGTTGTTCCTTTTGCAAGCGGTCATAGCCAAACAAGCTGACGTCCAAGGACTGATAGGCGCCGGTCGTCAGGAGCTCTGAGACTGCCCGGCCAGTTGCTGGCGCGTGCATGATGCCATGACCGGAGAACCCGGTAGCGATGACAACGTTCTCGCACCCACTCTGCCACCGGCCGATGATTGGCGAGCGGTCAAATCGATTGCGTGCATAATGCCCGCGCCAAGTTCGTTCGAGCTTAAGTGTCTGCATGGCCGGGACACGCTGCGCCAGCGCCGGCCAGACTGTCTGTTCAAACCACTCGGGCGACAGTTCGAAATTCCACCCGGCTTGTTCAGCCCAATTTGGAACGCCACCCACGTAGCCATTTGCTTCCGGACGGATCGCCAGATCACTTTCCGACTTTAGGAATGGAAGTGGTTCAACTTCATCCTGACATCGGAAAAAGTACGATTCACGCGACATAGGCTCGACTGGCAACGCGAGGTCGATCATCGCGCCAATGTCTGCCGACCAGGCACCACAGGCCAGGACATAGGTGTCTGCCTCCACGCTCTCGCCCGAGGACAAAACAAGGCGCGTAGCGTGGTTTTCGCTTCGCTGCCACCCGGTGATCTCACCTTTCACGTATTTGCAGCCGTTGGCTGTCGCAGCTTTTCGAAACTCCATCAGGGCTGCATAGGGATCAATCCAGGCGTCATCAGCGGAATGGACGGCGACTGCTATGTCATCGACATTGAGTGAGGGAAATCGATCTTGCAACGCTTTGGCGTCGAGTAAGTCCGCCCGCACGCCGTTCTCGACCTGTGTGCCATGATTGGCAATCATCTGCTCGTGATCACCGGTATCAGACAAGAACAGGTAGCCTTGCCGGCGAAACCCTATGCCTTGAGCTTCAGAGCCGTTTGTCGCGATACGCTCTTGAAAGTTGGCGTAGAAATCCAAACCATAATGCGCCATTTGGATGTTGGTTGGCAGTGAGAACAGTTGGCGAATGCCGCCGTTCCCACGCGGTGTTGCTGCAAATTCATAGGTCGGATCTTTTTCCACCACCACCACATCACCGGCTTGGCCGGATGCGGCCAGGTGCCAGGCAATGCTCGAACCAATGATCCCTCCGCCGAGGATGGCGATATCAGCTTTCAACGCTTGCTACTCCAATTCCTGAACTGCTGCGCGTCAGGCCTTAAATCTCTAATACACGAACATTGTTGGTTGTTCCTGCTACGCCAAACGGCACACCAGCAACAACGACCAAGCGGTCGCCCTTACTGGCAAAGCCCTGCTCACGCGCGTGAGCCGCCGCCTTCTCTGCCATATCCGTATAATTGTCGATCGTATCTGACTGCATGGCAAATGCCCCCCAAGTCAGGACCAGTTGGCGCATGACATGTTTGTGTGGTGTGATGGCCAGGATAGGCACATCAGGGCGCTTGCGGGCGATACGTGATGCCGTGGCACCAGACGAGGTGAAGGCCACGATGGCCGTCGCCTGAATGGTGTCTGCTATATCTGCTGCAGCGGCCGAAACTGCGTGGTGTACGGTTGGCTCAACGACCGGCTCGAGAGCCGTGATAATCGAGCGATAGTCCTTGTGCTCCTCGGTACGACGGATGATGCTGTCCATCACCTGCACGGCTTCAACCGGATACTGTCCGGCTGCTGACTCACCGGAAAGCATGACAGCATCCGTTCCATCGTAAATGGCTGTCGCAATATCGGAGGCTTCTGCACGTGTCGGCGTCGGTGCCGACATCATCGATTCCAGCATCTGGGTCGCAACAATCACGGGCTTGCCGGCAAGTCGGCACGTGCGGATCAGTTCTTTCTGACGACCAGGCACTTCCTCCGGCGGGGTTTCAACGCCTAGGTCACCACGCGCCACCATGATGGCGTCACATAGGCTGACAATGCGATCGATGGACTTCAGCGCCATCGGCTTTTCAATTTTCGCCATAATCCCGGCGCGGTCGCCAATAATGTCTCGCGCCTCCAGGATGTCACCCGGCTGCTGAACAAATGACAGCGCCACCCAGTCGACCCCTAACTCAAGCCCGAAGCGCAGGTCCGCATGGTCCTTTTCTGTCAGCGGCGAAAGAGGAAGCAGCGTATCGGGAAGATTGACACCTTTCCGATTGGTAAGCTTGCCGCCGTAGATGACACGCGCGTCAATGGCATCTTTCTCGACACCGGTAACTTCCACGCGGCGACGGCCGTCATCGAGGAGCAGGTGATGTCCCGGAGCAATGGCGTCGAAGATCGGCTCATGGGGCAGAGGTATCGCGGATTTGCCACCACCTGTTTCGCCCAAGATAAATCGGACAGTCTCGCCTGACACCAAGTCAACCTCGTCACCCTCAAGCACGCCGACCCGGATCTTCGGCCCTTGAAGATCCTGCAGAATGCTGATGGGATGGCTCACCTTGGCCTCAAGATCACGAATGATCTTGTAACGCTCTGCATGATCGTCCTGCGTGCCGTGACTAAAATTCAGGCGAAAGACATCAACACCGGCCCGAAACAGTGTTTCGATCTGTTCAGGCGTCGAGCTTGCAGGCCCGAGCGTGGCCACTATCTTTGCTCTGCGATCACGCTTCATGGTGTGCACCTTTCTTTGGGCGAGCTCGAATCATCCTGATGGAGTAAGCCCAGTGCATATAACATGAGTATGTCGCGCGCGACTAACGCACAGCAAAACCCGATAAGGCTCTGCGCCAAGTGAACAATCAGGCCGTTGCTGTGCCACTCTTGCCGACAGCAAGCTAGTTCAAACGGAACTCACCGCTGACAAGCTTTAATTCGGCCGGACTAATCAGGCCCTTATGCGCGACAGTTACTCTGTGCAGCTGCGCTTCAATGTTTTCCTGCCAGTAATTCAGAAAGCGATTGATCCTCGGAAAACGCGGATGGACATCATAGCATTGCCAAACAAAACTCTGCAGCAGTGATGGGTGATCGGGCATGCGATACAGTATTTCAGCTGTTGTCAGACTGTGCCCGCGGAGTTGGGCGGCAAAATTGCGATCTGTCATGCGCGCTCCTTAGCGATTCTAGTTGACACTCAACACCAAAATGGTACTGCAAGTCGCGCCACTTACAAGCTTAAAATTTATACAAATCAACGTGTTAGCAGCCACCCCTGAACAGTGCTGCCAAAATACTCGCGTAGACAATTAAGTTGCATCCACAATCGATCGATCCATGTCCGATTTTGTCTTCCGGTGGATTCTCTGCGTCACCATATATGGTTTGCGCCTGGCGGTGGTGGCTGACGCCACTCTAAGTCAGGCGCGGCCAGGGTCGGTGGAATCATGCTTGCCGTCCCGGTAAAGCTGCGCAGCGTGGCCAGTTTGATGTGCGACGCGGCTCGGAGCCTCAGCTCGAAAATAGCCGCTACTTTAGGAGAATGCAGATGCAGACTTCGATTTACCTCGCCAAACTGATCGGGCCGGTTGTTGCAATTGCCGGTCTTGGCTTTTTGCTGAACCGGGCAGCTTTCATCAAGTTTGCCGACGACTTCATCAGCAACACCGGCTTCATTATGATGTCGGGCTTTCCCGCCCTGCTTGCAGGATTGGCGGTCGTCAACGCACACAATGTGTGGGTGGCTGACTGGCCGGTCATCATCACGCTGCTCGGATGGGCCGCTGTGGTTGGCGGGATTATGCGGATCACGATGCCTAGCGTCGTGCGGTCCATTGCGTCCGTCATTTTGGGCGCAAGCTCGTTCATCGTCGTTGAGGCGATCATACTCATCGGCCTTGGTGGCTGGCTAACTTACGCCGGCTACATTACGAGCTAAGACAGTCGCGGCGGCCGCCACTCTCTTGCAGGGTGGCGGCCAAGATACACTGCGCTCGTGCTATACGTTCTCTCGATCGGCGTCTTTGACCATGCGCGCGACCTTGCCCATGAGGAATGTCGCAACCAACCCCGTAAAGGCGGCTGCGGCGAAAACGAGCCAGACCATTGCATACGCTGGTAGCGTCCAGAACAGCGTATCCAAGAGACGTTTCCAAATTGAGATGTTCCGCACGATCTTCCGGCGCGTCTCGGCAAGCAGCACCTTAACCGTGACAAACTCATTCTCGACATCGAAGTCACCGAGGCTGACGCCCAGCGCCTGGATCGCTTGTTCAAGCTTGAGGATCTGCTTTTCCAACTCGACCATGGCGGCGATGTCGCCTTCGCGTTGCTTCAGGTCTGTCAACGCCTTCCTGGATGTCTCAAGTGAGGCCCGTTTCGCCTGCAGATCCCGGTACTCGTTGGTCTTGTCGGACTTATCAATGGTCAGCTTGTAAACCTTCCCGATTGTCCGAACTTCAGCCACAAATGGATCGAATTTCTCGGGATTAACACCGATGGCAAGGCGCAAAGACCGCGAGCGCTTCAAGCCCTGGCGCTGTTCAAATTGTATGAGGGCTGAATTGTCTTTGATGAGTGTCCGCAGCTTTGTCTCATCTTTCTCGAACTCGAGCGTCCGAAGGCCGACATTGGCAATTTTCTCGTATTTCTGATCAATGCTGCGAAACGCACCACCAACCTGTGCCGGTTGAAACTTCACCTTGGTGGATGCGTAATTCCTGAGGTCCTTGGCAAATTGCAGCCCGCCGGCTGAGAATGTTTGAACAATCCCCCCGCTGCGCGGCGGACGGATCGGATCTTTTACGTAGCTATAGGCAAAGCGGAGAGCGAATAAAGCCAGAAAACCAATAACAAAAATGATGGCAGTTCTTTTCAAAGTCCGAGCGATCATTCAGAGTGACTTCTCATTGTTAAACCTGCCGCCACTGTCTTTCAGCTGAATTGGGCTGCTGTAAGACCGCTTCCCCCTTGCAACTTTCGCGCAATTCTAGCATCTTACGGCAATTCCGAGGGGCGCCGGGGCACCGGCTGAGATCGTGTTGAAGCCCGCACGAGCACCCTTTGAACCTGATCCGGGTCATGCCGGCGAAGGGACAGGATGCACCTTTTCCCTCCCAGCCATGACTCACAATATGGATGTGCAATGGACGCATTTGTCTTTTGCTGTACTGCAGCGTTGTCGCATTGCTGACGAGGGCCTGAGCGTGACGGTTGACGAGTTCAACAAATTCTGCGGCAGCCTTGATCACACCAGCCATGTGATCCAGTGGGGCGGCGCGCACGTCTGGAAGGTCGCTGGCAAGGTGTTTTCTATCGGCGGCTGGAACGACGACGACTATCTGTTCGTGACGTTCAAGACGTCGGAGATGAGCTACGAGCTCTTGAAGGAGCAGGATGGCCTGCGCCCGGCGCCATATCTGGCATCACGCGGTATGAAATGGATACAGCGCACCAGCCCAGCCACCTTGGATGACGAAGGCCTACAAGACTACATCCGTGAGAGTTACCGCCTTGTCTCGCTTGGACTTCCAAAGAAGACCCAGCGCGAGCTCGGCCTCAATGAGTTTAGTGAAACTGCGAACGCCTAGATCAAGGCGAGGGAGAGAAGCACGATGAACAAAATGACCCGACCCGGGGAAATGCAGACGCCCGAAGTCACAACCGGCCCCATTATCGGCAGCCATAAGGTTTACTCATCGCCTGAAGGCCACCCTGACGTGCAAGTGCCGTTTCGCGAGATTCCGCTGCACGAATCGTCCGGCGAGGCTCCATTCTGGGTTTACGATCCTTCCGGCCCCTACACGGAGACCGATGCCAATATCGATGTCGAGGCTGGTCTTCCGCGACTGCGTGAAGCCTGGATCAAAGAGCGTGGCAACGTCGAAGCTTATAGTGGTCGCGATATCAAACCGGAAGACAATGGCAATGTCGCCGGCAAGCATCTGGCCCGGGAATTCCCAAACAAGCCGCAGCCCATGCGTGCACTTTCCAACGATCAGCCAATTACGCAGCTGGAGTACGCCCGCGCCGGCATCATCACCAAAGAAATGGTGTACATCGCGCATCGCGAGAACATCGGGCGCAAAGAAGTCCTGGCTCGTGCCAAAGCAGCGATCAAGGATGGTGAGAGCTTCGGCGCTGAGTTGCCAGAATTCGTCACACCGGAGTTTGTTCGCGATGAAGTCGCCTGCGGCCGCGCTGTGATCCCAGCGAATATCAATCACACCGAGCTTGAACCACAGATCATCGGCCGCAACTTCCTGGTCAAGATCAACGCCAACATCGGCAACTCCGCAGTCTCGTCATCGGTTGAAGAAGAAGTCGACAAGATGGTGTGGGCGATCCGCTGGGGCGCTGACACCGTCATGGACCTATCCACCGGTCGCAACATTCACAACACGCGCGAATGGATCCTGCGCAATTCGCCTGTGCCGATTGGAACGGTTCCGATCTATCAGGCGCTTGAGAAGGTCGACGGTGACCCAGACAAGCTCGACTGGGAAGTCTACAAGGACACGCTGATTGAACAGTGCGAGCAAGGCGTCGATTACTTCACCATCCATGCTGGTGTGCGGCTGGCCTATGTTCCGCTGTCAGCCCATCGCGTAACAGGGATCGTGTCACGCGGCGGCTCGATCATGGCGAAGTGGTGCCTCAGCAGGCACAAGGAGAGCTTCCTTTACGAGCGCTTCGATGAGATCTGCGATATCATGCGGCAGTACGACGTCACCTTCTCGCTCGGTGATGGCCTGCGTCCGGGCTCGATTGCGGATGCCAACGACCGTGCACAGTTCGCAGAACTGGAGACGCTTGGCGAGCTGACCAAAGTGGCCTGGGACAAGGGCTGCCAGGTTATGATCGAAGGCCCTGGTCACGTGCCGATGCACAAGATCAAAGTCAACATGGACAAGCAGCTCAAGGAGTGCGGTGAGGCACCGTTCTACACGCTTGGGCCGTTGACCACTGACATTGCGCCTGGCTACGACCACATCACGTCAGGCATCGGCGCCGCGATGATCGGCTGGTTCGGTACAGCTATGCTGTGCTACGTCACACCGAAGGAGCACCTCGGCCTGCCCAATCGGGATGACGTCAAGTACGGCGTCATTACCTATAAGATTGCAGCCCACGCTGCTGACCTGGCGAAGGGCCATCCAGGCGCACAGCTGCGGGACGATGCTCTTTCCCGGGCGCGCTTTGAGTTCCGTTGGGAAGATCAATTCAATCTTGGTCTCGACCCTGATACCGCACGCTCAATGCACGACGAGACTCTGCCGAAAGAAGCTCACAAGGTTGCGCACTTCTGTTCAATGTGCGGACCAAAGTTCTGCTCGATGAAGATCACGCAGGACGTGCGCGACTACGCGGCGACGTTGAATGACCCGCAGTACCAGGAAGCGACTGAGGGCATGGCTGAGATGAGCCGGAAGTTCAACGAAATGGGTGGCCAGGTCTATCTTGAGGCCGATAAGGTGAAGGAAGCGAACAAAGACCTCGGTTGAGTTTGGATGAGCGGGCGTGCCGTCGATCGCATGCCCGCTCATTTTGGTCCGACACCAAAGTCTGCGGCTAAGAGCCGACGCTTTCGATTGTTAGAACAGATCGATGAACTGAACCGCCTAGATACACCGAATACGAAATACGGCGGTTGCCGGAGCCCCTTTCGGCTTCTTGAAATTAACGACATCCAACACGCATTCACGCCGATCAGCGAAAGTTCCCTTCAAATAGAATGGTGCGTTCGCCCATTTGAGATCAAAGCGCTTGCCGACATCGCAAGCCGTCGATCGGCCATTCAAGACGCAAACAATGCACTGCTCTTTTCTGCATTCGCGACCGCTGCGGCGGAATGTGAACAGAAGGTGCCGATCGGTGAGATCAACAGCCTGGCGTTCCTTGATCTGAAACACACCTTCCTTGACCTGATAGAACTTGCCATCGTCCACCGGAATGATCTTCTGCGCATGGGCAGGGCTGGCTAGCTGAGCCAGCGCTACGACCGCGAGCGTTAAGATCGCCCGAAATGTGTGCCAGGAATGAACCCTATTGCTCGTCATGACTCCCCCCTTGTTCCCGGAGCTCTGTTTGCCAATTAGCGGATCGGAACGAAGTAGGCGGTGCCGGCTTGCTCACCAGCTTCGATCCGAAAACTCGGTCCGCCCCAATGGACGCCGCACTCTCTGTCGTCACTGTAGCAGCTCGTGACACCGAAAGACCCGTTCTTGTAACGGACCACTTCGGAGAGCACAGCTGTAATCTCGATGCGTGACGACTGTTGCTGGGGATTGCAGAGAACTAGGCCGGGTCTTACCGCGATTTTCGACGACATCCGGGCTGGTAGAGCCAAGCAACCCTGGCCGTTGGAGCGCAGGCGCTGTTTGCGAACCTTCGGCTTTTTCACCTTCTCGGGTTTCGGGCGCTTGCTTTGACCACCTGTTTCAATGCCGTTGCCCAATCTGGGACGCTGATCGCGCTGAATTCCATCCAGTGTCCATGGTATCTGATCGCCACCCGTTGACTTACGGACGGCGACACGCACGCGGTGAAACATCAGAAGATCAGGCACGTTTGGTTTGACCAACTCATTGGCGAGAGCCTTGGCGTAGGGACCGCCGCCCTTGCCGAGATCCGATGCGGTTTGCCCCGGAGCGGTTGCGAACGCGATCAGTGTGCCCGCTTGTTGGTTGACCGGTACAAAGCCTTTTGCACCACGTGAACCGCGCAGCTCGTTGCGGCACGCGTCGATGACCAAGTAGTGCGCGGCGTTAGGTGCTTCCTTCTGCAAGATATCGAGCAATTCTGACTGTTTCACACCACCGGCGCGCAGCAGGCGCGTCGACGGGCGCGTGACATCGACGGGGATGATGTAATTCACGCCGCGAGAGGCAATGCCGTGACCACTGTAATAGATAAAGCCGATCGCATCAGGACCAGCATCTCGGAGGGCTGAGACGTATCTGTCCAATGCATCCAATATGTCAGCACGTGTTCCGTTCTCCACGATCGGCAACACGCGAAATCCGACTTTGCTGACGGCTTTGGCAACGAGCTTCGTGTCATTCAGCGGATTGATAAGTTTGCCCACACCCGGGCCATAGTCCTGATTTCCAATCAGCAGTGCGATCCGGCTTTGCGCGGATGCAGGCACAGCAAGTGCAAGACCAATGATGACGATCAGGCTTCGGAGTAGCATCTTGCTGCCAACTTGAACTCGATCTTTCGAGGCTATCTAAGTTGCGTTGGCACGGCAAGGCGTCGATTGGATCCTGCGTTAGTCGAACATCTCTCGACGACCGAGATGAGCCCGCTGGCATTAGCTGGCTCCGCGAAAAGAAATGCCCCGGTCAGATGACCGGGGCTTCGCAAATCCGTCTGGGGAAAAACGGGCTTTGCTGATCTTCTTAGTAGTGACCGCGGCGGTACTGGCGGTCGTAGTATCCGTTCCGTGCCACCCAGCGGCAGCCGGTGGACAAGCAGCGCATGACCCGACGTGACCTGCGGCGTACCGTGCGGTGCTTCTTCTTGGTGTAACGCTTCGTCTTTACGACCTTCTTCTTGGTGTACTTCTTTGTCTTCAATGCACGGCGGCGCTTTTCCAGTTTTGCACGACGCTTAGCGGCAGCACGTTCCATCAGGCTTTCGTAAGCTGTATCAGCCGAACGACCCTGGCGCGCAGACTTGGTGCCGTTCTGGTATGGGTTCGGTGCAACCTGTGGAGAAGGTGCGGCAGGTACTGGTACAAACCGGGCTTCACTGTTCTCCGTTCCGGCAGCAGCGAACTGTGCTGATGGGTTGCGGTTCGGCAGCGGCAACGCCTCTGGATCGATCGCAGCACGTGGCTGATCAAAGGAACCAACCTCAGTGCTTGGTTCGTCCTTGATTGCGACTTCTTGAGGAGCAGCTGGCTTCGGCGCTTCAACCGCAGCCAGTGTTTGTTCTTCGGTCTTGACCGGAGCAGCAGTCACGACAGGATTGGTCACAACCTTTGCCTCTGGCTGCTTTTCAGGTGCACCAGCGAAGACAGGGCGCGTCGCAGAGAAAATTCTCGGACCAGCAGCTTCAGTGGTTGGTTCGATCTCAGCTTTGGCAGTCTTTGAAACCGTTGCAGGGCTCGGAGCCGTTTCAATCTTAGCCTCGGCTTGCGCTGTTGGCGCCGGGATCGTGCTGTTGACAACAACAGGCTTAAACGGGCTCGTTGGAACCGATGCAGTCGTGCTGGTTGGCTCAACCTTGGAGACAACAACAGGCTGCTTGCGCGGCTGAACCGGCTTGAATGTCGTGAACTGCGTCTCGGCAACCTGCGTCGGCTTGCTGGTCACATCCTTCACGATGGACTGCGTTTGCGCCGTCACGGCAGTTGCAATACCCGATGTGCTTGACAGAAGATGGGTCAGGCCGATGGCTGCACCGCCAACTGCAATGAAAACTGCCAGGGCGCCGGCCATCTGGACCATCCGCCGAGATCCGCCGGATGTCAGCATTGACTGAGCGCGGGTTGCTGCAGCTTCGAAACTGTCGAGATCACGGGCTGCGACGTCGCCATCGATGTACAGCGTGAACTGGCCGAGGCTTTCGATAATGACAACGGTACGTGCGTTGCCTGAATTCGGGGTTTCCCACATCGCCATGTGGACGCCGGGAGTGGTTTCTTCAAATTGCAGTGTCATCATTTTTCCCCAATGAATAACGGTGTTGCGTTCAATTCCTAGTGGTCTCTGCCTTGAGCGTTGAACTCACTCTATGGCGTCAACCGGCGGCGCGCTGTTACCTGGGTCACAAGCCGTGATTTCCTTTTGAAACCATTTCAGGTGAGGCTTGTGGGGCTGGTTTTTGGCGCCTTATATGGATTGGTCGCGCGGAAGGGGAAAAGGGTTCATTGCCGGCACGAAAAAACGCCGAACACGGAATTGATGGTTAAATGTCAGTTAATCAGACCGCGAATGATCAGAGTTTGCCGCTTTCGCGAAGCAGATCCCAGGCTTGCCGGATGTAGGTCGAGTCGAACGTATGGCTGCCGTTATAGAGGCAGAACTCCAGGATGTTGCCACTTCCGCTGCGCCGCGCCTGACATCTCAGTTTACCACGCGAGACGTTCTTTGGCGGGCCAAACTGACCATACTCCGCATACATAGCAATTGCCTTGAACACATCACCCTGATGGGTTGGCCTGATTGGCCGTCCTCGCAGAGGGACTATCTTGTCCCGATCGCCATGCAGATGAATGACGTTTGACGGTGGCGTTGTGCACTTTTGGGGCACTGGACGCCAGAAAGTCCCAGCAATCGGAACAAATCCGGCAAACTTGTTGCCGCGATGACAAGCCAGGTTCCACACCATCATGCCGCCGGCGGAAAAGCCCGTCATCATGATGCGCTTTGGATCAATCGCAAAGCGGGTGGTTGCATCTGCCAGAACGCGATCGAAGTAGGCGAGTTCGTCTACGGCCGGTTCGCCCCGCATGCGCATTGGCGAGTTTGGAAGCGACCAGTCTCCTCCCGATGACTTTGGCGCTATAAACGCGACCCCGAGGCGATTGCCGAGTTGGCGAAACCACTTATTGCCCATAACGGCCTT
>JBCDBQ010000094.1:0-16315 GCA_039183375.1 Pseudomonadota bacterium | reverse complement strand
CAACATCCGCACCACCGGCCAGATGTAACTCGATCTCACGCAAAAGCTTCAGGATGTCTTCGTCCGAATAACGCTTCCGAGCCATGCCAATATCTCCAACTGCTAACCAAATAATGGCACAGTTTTAGGGGGCCGAGACAACACCACATTGCTGAGGTTCTTAAACCATTCATTCTCATATAGTCTGCGAATGGAAATCAATGAAAACAATGGAGCCAGTGTTGACGCTACCTATACGTGGCCAATACATTTGGGCACATTCGCGCTCAATTTAAAGGCGGCGGATACGAAGGACCGCTTGCATGAACGTGAGGTGCGGCTCGCATCTACATTCGGTCAGATCTTGGATCGAGAATGCGGCGACGCGAAAGGTCTTGAGGGAGAAGACAATCGCATTCCATCACGATATCCCATTGAGGGTAGAATTGGCATTGCTGAGGTTGTGAATCAGTATTTTACAGTACAACGTAATGCAGAGTTTGCTGCCAAAGAAGGCTATTTTGGAAGTCTAATCAGATTCACCACTGATTTAACTGGCTCGGTTACGCCAACCTTCAAGGTCGCCCCACTACCTCAGGAGATGCTGGAGGCGTCGGGGATGATTGGCGGCGGTAGGAAAGACATCCATGAAGTAACCATTCGGATCGTGCCACCGGCTAAACCATCTGCTGTGGTTGATAAAATCACAAAAGTTCAGATAGTAGGAAACGATGGTTCGTTGTTGCCGCAGTGAGCGACGCTCAGTGTTGCCACTGTAAAGCCCTACTGTTGATGATAATCAAGTATGATAATCCAAGAGGTCAACGATCATGGTATTTCGACGTTTGCATTTTTTGGTCGCTCTGTTTGCGCTTTCTGCACTTACGGCTCCATCATCTGTAGCAACGGCCGATGCTCTTACAGATGCACTCGCACGCGGCAAAGAAGTTGAGCGAACGACAAATAAGAGTTTTCTGCTGCCGTCCACAAAGCCTTCCAGCTCATCACCATCCACAATCAAGGGTTCGGGTGGTTCCAATGAGAGGGCTCTGAGGGAACTTGATCGGTCTATCAATCAGCGTGTTCTGAGAGAAAATCGGATTCGATGAGATCAGAGTTCTCCAACGTGAAGGGCACCCAGCAACCTGTCTAGTGCAATCAGCCTGTACAACTGACTTGGCTCTTGTTTACTGGCGTTGCTGTCGGGGGCGCGGATCTGCTCAAGAGTATATATAGGGCCCAATTGCAAAACCGGACGTCGTGAAGAAGTCTATCCCTGCCAGGTCTCATCGACGCGATGCCCACTTTACGGCCATTTGAGTTGAGGATGTGGTTATTACCCTAGCGGATCTTGCCATTGATGCTCGGTGCAGAACGGGAGGTCGTAGTTTTATGACCTCCCGATACATCATGCGGTTCAAACCCCAATAAAGTCTACAGCAGGGATGAGCGCATCTGGTGCAACAGTTGCCGAGATGCCGTCTAGCTCGATCGTTCCGACCGGATGCTCTATCAAAAGATCACCATCATGCGAGGCAGATAGTGATACAAGCTCTTCAGTGATCAGGTCGTTCAGCGTGAGCTCATGGTCACCATCTGATTTGGCTAGATCTTCGAGTGCTTCTTCTGAAAATGATGTGAGGTCAAGTATCAGCTCATCGCCTTGAGCTAGATTGAAATCCACGATCCGATCATGACCTTCTGCCATCCCACCCGCACCAGCATTGGTCGGATTAAAGACGAAGTCGTCAGCGCCGCGTCCACCGCGTAGGACATCATTGCCAGAACCACCTATCAAGACATCATTGCCTCGCCCCCCCGACAGATAGTCGTCGCCTTCGCCGCCATCTAAGTGATCTTTGCCACGGCCGCCGAATAACTTGTCGTGGTCAGCACCACCTTCAAGTCTGTCTTGACCGCGATTGCCCGACAGAATGTCATCTCCATCGCCACCCTTGATCAGGTCATTGCCACGACCACCGCGGATGAAGTCGTCTCCACCGAGTCCATTGGCAATGTCGTCGCCTCGTCCAAGTCCGATGAAATCACGGTTGTTGCTGCCAACAACGGCATCGTCGCCGCGACCAACAAACAGATGATCGCCTGCGGGATCCGCAAACGAAATGTCGTAAGGCTGTAAGACTTCGTCGATCACTTGAACGACGCCATTGCTGGCTGCAACGTCAGTGAATTCTGGAACGAACGACGGATCTGGCAGGTCTGGGTCCTGGTCTCGCAGTGAATTGCCATTAGGTATGATTGTTGGACCGGCCAGCGTTTCGATTTCGTGACTTTTGGCAATTTCCTTCGCTGTCTGAGCGCCAGGAGAGACATGATAAGCCAGTACTGTGTTCAAAAACTCAGTCGGATTGTCAGAAGGTGACAGCAAGGCCGATGCACCCAAAAGGGTTGTTACAGCCTGGTCTTCAGTAACTACGGACGGGTCAATGGCGGAGGCGAAATTGATGAACGCCTGATCAGTTGGAGCGAATACAGTTAGATCGGCATCCGGATTCAGCGCTGCCGTAAGCAACCCACTACCCGCGGCGCTGGTCGCGCTCAGGGCTTGTACCAGTATATCAAGCTCGTCGAGTTCCGATCCTGACAATTCGATTGCTATTTCGCCAATCGTACTCTGATTAACCATCGGTTTCTCCTTTATAAACCACCCCACCGATGGAGAAACGATTGACGAATAAGTTTAGTTTTCAAATCTCTAAAAATATTTCCTTATTTGTAAAATTAGTTTCATCTTGACCGCTGCCTACCTGCTTCGGTTGTTGAACAGATCTACTGTTCGCGGAAGGCACGATGGAATTGATCAGTCAGTGGCTTCGAGAGGAAACTGATTACCGTTCTGCCACCGGTCGTCATGATGAGCTCTGCCGGCATCCCAGGGATCAATTTTAACCTATGTGTTTTCTGATCTGACACATTTAATCTGACGCGCACTTTGTAATAGGGACGGTTGTCTTCACTTTTGGATTGATCCGAGCCGATATTAGCTAGAATGCCCTGCAATTCAGGCGTCTCTCGACTATTGAAGGCTGGGAAACGAACACGAATTGGCATCCCGATACTGATGCGATCGCGATCATTGATGCCTACCTGCCCATCAATCTCGAGCTCTTCACCACTCGGCACGAGAAAGGCGATGGTTTCGCCAGGTGCCACTACGCCTCCAATGGTGGTGACGCTCAACTCATGTATATAACCATCGTCGCTCGCAACAATATTTAGCTTTTCTACACGTGCTCTGAGTGCGCGGCGCGTTTCCTCCAATTTTGACAGCTCTTCATTTGTTTTTTCTAACTCTTCGAGAACACGCGTGCGATTGCCGTCTAAAAGCTCAATTATTTGCATTTGAGTTTCTGATATTCTTCCTTTGACGCGCGCAATATTCGCCTCCGTCTCGCCAACCTGTCCGCTCTTTTCGGCATTCGCACGCGCCAACGCATTAAAACGCGATACTTGCACAAGGCCTTTCCGATTGAGGCCACCGAGATCTTTCAACTCCTTGGACAGAATCTCAGCTTCTTTCTGACGGGCTCGCCAAAGCGCATTTAATCCTTCATCCTCATTCCGGAACTGAGCAATCCGCTCGCGTAGCTGTGAAACGCGACTTTGGCGAACCTTGGTGCGCGTTTCGAACTGTTTCTTCTGGAACTGGGCTAGGGCTTTTGCTTCATCAACTAAGTCCATTTCCACAGCAAGTGCCATGGATAGAGGACGCCACACGTCGCCGCTACGCTCGATGTCGAGGCGATGACGGCGAGCATGGAGTTCGAGTGTCCTTTTTCGCAAGATCGTCAGCTCTGCTAGTAATTCCGTGCCATCCAATTGAACCAAAGACTGACCTTTGCGTACTCGGTCACCATTCGATGCATGGATTGCCATGATCGTGCCGCCGTAGCGATGTTGGATACGCTTTCGATCACTCTGCGAAACTACAGTGCCGTTCGCTATGACGGCGCCCTCAATCTCGGTTCTGGCTGCCCAAAATCCGCTGACCGCAACCACTGCAATTGCCGTTGCCACACCAAGAATAACCAACTTGTTGATTGCGCTTGCGTCTTGCCTCCTGGCTTCAAGCTGATCATACCGCAACGAGTTCACCCCTGGTTTTTGCCTTGGCCTCGCGCAATTCCGATAGGCGCTTGAACACCTCGGCGGTATCGCCGAATGCCGACTGGCGCCCATTCGATATCACAACAACCTTGTTGAGGTTGTTGGTTAGAACGCCTCTGTGTGTTGCCATCACGACGATCGAACCGTTGTCCCGGAGATCTTGTATGAGTGCCGCAAGAGCGCGTTCACCACGTGCGTCGAGGTTTGCGTTGGGCTCATCCAGGAGAACCATGAACGGCATTCTGAAAACAGCGCGTGCAAGCACGATGCGTTGCGTCTGACCGCCTGATAATGAGTAGCCGCCAGCGCCCACCATTGTGTCATAGCCTTGAGGCAAACGGACGATCATATCGTGTGCATCCGCTCGCTGAGCTGCTGCTGTGATCTCTTCAGGCTCCGCGTCGTCAGCAAATCGTGCAATGTTATCTGCAATCGTGCCTGGCAGGAGTTGCGCGTCTTGCGGCGCATAACCAATGATCCTACGCCGCTTGGCTTCGGTCCATTGATCTAATGTGGCGCCATCAAAACGCACTTCGCCTTCTGTCGCTGGCCATGCTCCCAACAGCCCGCGCAATAGCGTTGTCTTGCCGCCGCCACTTTCGGCGACAAGGGCCAACGCGTCTCCCGATTCTAGTGAGAAGGAAAAGCCTTCTAGGGTGCTCGTAGCGGAGTTCGGCGCCCCAACTGACAATGCCTCCACATCCACGTTGCTCTTTGGTAACGGCAGGATATCTGTTGCCCGGACATCGCTCGCCTCAATCTCAAGTTCGCGCAATGACGTGTAAGCCGTGAAAGCATGTTTGATCGTACGCCAGTTCGCGATGCACTGGTCAAGAGGGGCGAGCGCCCGTCCGAAGATAATCGAGGCGGCAATTAGTGCACCGGCAGACAACTCATTGGCGATCACGAGGTAGGCACCGACACCGATGATGCCAGATTGCAGCGCCAGCCGTACGGTACGCGCTGCGGCCGCGAAAACGGCATTGCAGCGCGTCAGCGTTTGAGTTCCATCGAGATCGAAAAGTCGCAAAGACTGCCATGCGTCGCGCACGTCGCTCAGCATTCCCATGGCATGGATGGTTTCCGTTTGTCGCGCACTCTCGGTCAGATAGTGGTTATCGTTCTGAGCCGGCCCAACTTGGTTTTTGGTTAATGCGTGGGCCACGAACGCGTTCGCTAGGCTCAATATCACCAGCAGGACTGCGCCGCCGATAGCGAGTAACCCGAGCATTGGGTGTAGTAAGAACACGACACCAAGGTAGATCGGGATCCAGGGCAGATCGAAAAGGGCGGCAGCTACAGGACTTCCAGTAAACGCCCGGACACTGTTGAGGTGATTGATCGCGGTGAGCTTTGTCCCACCGGTCCGAGGTCTTAGCGCGAACGTTTCGGAAAACGCGACTGTCGAGAGAATCGTATCGACGCCGCGCGACAGGCGACTGAGTACCAAGGCCCTCAATATGTCGAAGAACCCATAGGCGACGTACAAGAACAAAGCGATTGCTGCGAGCGCCACCAAGGTCTGAAGACTTTGGCTCGTGAGCACGCGATCATAAACTTGAAGCATGAACAGCGGCCCAGTGAAGAGCAGCAAATTCACAAGAGTACTGAAAACAGCAACGCCGATCAGCCCGTGCCGCAAATTATTGACTGTGTCTTTAACTCCAGGCTTGGTGTCCGAGTTCACGACGCGTACTTTCTTGAACTAAAGTTGGCTTTCTCGTTCCTATATTCCGGTTGAGCTATTGGATCGGATCACTTTGAATTTGCTAGCATTCCAGCTCGTCGTTAACGACAATTGATCTCTGAGAGCTTGATGTGGTCTTGCCGAGCCATTGTCGATCGGACAGCGCATTGAGGTTAAACAGACGTTGTCGCGAGTTTGGGCGTTGTTGGCCACTAGGTCTCAAGGGACGTGGCCGTCAACTTGAACTACGTAGTAACATCCCCAATCGTCCGCTCTCAACTTTGCAACGAGAGCAATCCAAGTGACCGAGTGGGCAATGCTTGTTGGCAATGGCAAGGTTGGCTATTTGATCATTGCGTTGGTCGAGGCTCTCGACAATGTTGCACCTGCTTAGGTCCGCTTCGAAGTGGGACGCAGTTGATGCGGTGCGAGATGAAAAATCCCGCTACAGAGGCGTCAGGTCAATTTGGTGAGTGGGTTGCACCACAGCATGACGGCAGCGATACCCCAATTAGCGGACACGATGTGCTCTTTTTCCCTATGAACCAGAAGGGCCATTTTCAGACCTGAGCAACTCCAGCATGATCCTAGCTTGTCATAAATGGTCCGCCGCAAAAGCAGACATCGTGTGGAACTCTCTCGCTGCATCGCATCAACGACGCGTTGTTCAAAATGCCCACGTTTCGCACTCGAGAACCGTTGTCGCTTTTTGATGGAAGAGAACTAGATCCCTTGTGGTGGACGCAGTCATCAACCCTGCAATTACGTCGCCCGATAAGGACCATAAAAACGTCCGTTTCTCTCCTGCAGCCATCTTCTCATCTCGCTCGATCTGACCAGTTCAAACAGGCACGAATGCTAATCGGCTTGCTGAATCAGAGTCCTGAGGTATGAAGGCAGCTCTGTCAGAAGATTATCAATCAGGCGTTCTTGAGCACCTTCACCAGGAGCGCACGGAACCACACGTGAGCTGGGTCGTTGTGTCGGCGTGGATGCCAAATCAGCTGAACTTTAAAGCGAGGTGATGGAAATGGCAGCTCGTAACTGTCAACGGAATGTGAATGGAGGACAGCCAGGCGACGCGGCAACAGGCAAAGGAGATTTGACTGGGCAACGAGGGAGGGTGCAAGCAAGAAGCTCGGAATCGAATACGCAACGCGGCGGGATCGATCAAGCTCATTGAGAGCCTTGTCAGCCGCTCCAGTGAAGCCACCGCCCTCTGGAGATACAAGTATGTGCTCTGCGTCGCAAAACATCTTGAGCGTCAACTTTCGACTGCCACGCGGATGTCTCTTGCGCTGTATCGCCACGAAATCCTCGTCCAGGCCATCACGCACGCGAGCATCAGGGAAGTTCATCCCAGTGACCAACGCCGCATCTGCTTGATCGCCTTCGAGAGTGCGCCAAACGGCAGGCGGATCAAACGGTAGCATTGCCAACCGTGCTTTAGGCGCGTCTTTCGCCAGTTCCGCTATGAGAGGAGCACCCAGGACAGCGTGCACATAATCCGTGCCGATCAGATGAAACGTCCTGTCGGAGAGGACTGGGTTGAAGTGTGTGTGCTCTCGCACGATTGCATCGAGATCGCTCAATAGATGACGCAAAGGTTCGCGCAATTGAGCGGCCCTTGCGGTCGGCATAAGTCGCCGGCCGGATGCCACAAGCAAAGGGTCGTTGAACATCTTCCTCAATCGTGTGAGTTGAGCTGACATGGCCGGTTGGCTGATCCCTAGGCGCCGGGCTGCCTGTGTCACGCTCTCCGTTTCAAGAAGAACGTCCAAGGCAATCAACAGTCCGATCTCTGCCTGCTTTAGATCCATAGGAGTTATGCTAACTATCAGTGTTATCGATTTCAATTATGAGTAGCTGATCTCTATATAGCAAGCACGGCATTAACCTGGAGATTGGAATGAAAATCGGCATCATCGGATATGGCGGCATGGCTCAGGCGCTGGCAGGTAAGTGGTCAGGCAAGCACGAGGTCATGTTATCGGGACGCAATTTGATCAATGCAGCAGAGGCAGCGGATCGTGTCTCTGCCGCTTCTGGGACCGCAGCTGAGGCAACAGCATTCGGTGATGTTGTGGTCCTCGCAACCCGTCACCAGGACGTGTTTTCCGCTATCGAAAGCGCCGGTGGTGCCGAGGCATTCATTGGCAAGGTCGTCATCGATATCAACAATCCGGTCAGCGTTGAGTCCTTTTTGACAACACGTGAAGATGGCCGATCACTCACTGAAGCCATCTCGGAAGCGTTGCCCGGTGCACATGTCGGCAAGGCATTCAATATGGCGCAGATCAAAGTTTGGACCGATACAGACATGACCTATGATGGCCGTCAAATGGTCACGCTCTATACCGCAGACGAATCTGCTGACAGCGCAATAGCCGAACTCATTGCAGATGTGGGTGCACAACCATTGCGCCTGGGCGGCAATGAACACGCTTATCAACTCGAGGCCGCAGCTGCGATCGTTATCAAGTTCTTGTTTGCTGGCGGCGACCCAAACACGATTCTGAATTTCATCCGCCCCGAAACGAAACCGATCCGCTAGGAGTTGTGCCAATGAAATTCGATGGAACAACCACCGCTATCGTAGGTGGTGGCTCTGGAATAGGTCGTGCTATCGCGTTGGCCGCAGCCAATGCCGGTTCGAGCATCGTGCTTTCCAGCCGCAACGAAGATCGGCTGATGTCAGTTGCCAAGGCTATTGGTAACGCACGAGTCATCCCGCTCGACATGACTAAGAATAGTTCACGCGCGACCTGGGCTGACGCTCTGCCCGAGGTCGACCATCTCGTCATTTCAGCGTCGAGTGCAGCACATGGGCCCTTTGACAAGCTTGAGGAGCAAGCATTGCGTGCCATGTTCGATGCCAAGTTCTTCGGTCCTTACATGACCGCGAAAGCTGCACTTCCGAAGCTGAAGTCAGGTGGCTCAATAACGCTTTTCTCGGGCGTGCTATCACGTCGACCAGGCCTCAACTGCTCAGGTCTCGGCGCCGTGAACGGCGCTGTCGAGAGTCTTACATATGGTCTGGCGCTTGAGCTGGGGCCAAAGTTCCGCGTTAACTGCCTTTCGCCCGGCATGGTTCGCTCAGAAGCGTACAAGACGATGGAACCAGTTGCTCGGGAAAGCATGTATGAATCGACGGGAAACTCTCTGCCCTTAGGGCGGGTAGGAAACGTCGAGGAAATTGCAGAAGCAACGCTCTTTCTCATGTCCAATACCTATGGCACTGGCATCGTATTGGATGTCGATGGCGGTCACAGGATTCGACAATACGCCACTAGATCGTGACCGCTCGCGCAGTCATGTTATTGAGTATGAGACGTCAGGCGAAGCATATCATTTCGGGGAGATGTTCCGAATTTCCGCGTATACTCCCGCGTGAACTGGGTCGGGCTTTCGTAACCGACGGCGAATGCAGCTGCTGACACTGAGTGACGCTCTTCACTTAGCAACCGCCGCGCCTCCATTAGGCGAAGGTCTTTCTGGTACTGCAATGGAGTTCGTGAAGTGATCGACTTGAAGTGATCATGAAAAGACGACATGCTCATGCCGGCGATCCCGGCTAGGTCGGCGACTGTCAGCGGCGCCCGATAGTCCTCTCGGATCTTCCCAATTGCCTTCCAAATGCGGCTCGCGTTGCTATCGTTGAGCAACAGTTGTCGCAGCATTGCGCCATGTGGCGCCATCAATAGGCGGAAATGGATCTCCCGGAGGATCATTGGTGCCATGACTTTGGCTTCGATCGGTTGGTATGTCAGCGCGAAGTAGCGCCCTAGCGCGTCGATCAGTGCCGCATCGGTGTCGTTGACAGCAAGAGCATGCGCACGATCGTCGTCGAGCGTATCCTCACCCAGTAAGTCGTACAGGCTGCGCAAAATGCTGATATCGAGCAACAGTATCATTGCGAGATATGGAGCAGCCGGACTGGCTTCGGTCACGCGCGACATGACGGGCATGTCATGACTGACCACCAGGGATTGTCCCGGACCGAAACGTACCGTCTTTTCTCCCGAAGTCGTTTCTTTGCTCCCTTGTAGTATTAGGCAGACGACAGGGTGGTAGAGCATTGCTTCGAATGTCGTAGGCTGCTGGTACCGCAACACAGAAAGTCCGGCCACATCTGTTGCAACCAATTCTCCATCACAGCCCTTATTGTCGATATAAGTGCCAATCTTAGCGGCAATCTCCGTTGCGTCCATTCTGCTTTCCTTTCAGGCAAGCAGATACGCTACCGCGCCTGAGTGATCACGCACAAAAACAATCGATCGGAGGATCAGGCAGGTTATTTGCAGGATAAGGCAGGCCATCGCGCCATAGCCAGCTTAATCTCTCGATCAAGCAACGCTACTTCGATTGTTGCAACTGAACGGGCAAGTCGGGCCAACGGACAAAGTAGATTACGTCGCGTTCGATACATCTGAGATGGCCCCGATAGCTGGCCCAAGTCGTCACCGAATTTTCTGCGCGCGCGTGGACCTTGTCCAATAGGTCATTTCACGCGGAAACGTCTGAATAGAAGGGACATTTTTGTTCATGGCACATGTAATCAAAGTGAATGGCAAAGCACACAGGCTGGATGTTGATGGCGATATGCCTCTCCTCTGGGCACTTCGAGATATCGTCGGCCTGACTGGGACAAAGTTTGGCTGTGGTATCGCGCAGTGTGGCGCCTGCACAGTGCATGTCGATGGCGTGCCGACCCGCTCATGCCAACTGGCAATCGAAGATGCCACCGATGTCGAGATCACAACCATCGAAGGCGCAGCTGGTCGAGTGGCCGAGGTCGTGCAAGCGGTCTGGACAGAGATTGACGTCCCGCAATGTGGATACTGCCAGTCCGGACAAATCCTCGCTGCCGTCGCTCTCTTGTCGGAAAAACCCAAGCCGACTGATAGTGACATCGATGAAGCCATGAGCGGCAACCTCTGCCGATGCGCGACCTATCAGAGAATTCGCACAGGACTCCACGAAGCCGCACGACGACTGGAGGGCTGATCATGTTGTTCAATAACCTACCATCACTCGATACAATCGACACGACGACGACCCGGCGCGGTTTTCTCGTTGGTGCTACTGCGGCAAGTGGCGGGCTGCTCATCGGCCTGACAGCTCAATCGCAAGAGGCAGACGCTCAAGGTGCGGCGGATAAGACAAAAAAAGCAACGCCCAATCCAATGACGGGTTACCTTCTGATCTCACCTGACAACAAGGTGACGGTCCTGTCATCGCAGTTTGATATGGGCCAGGGCGCCTATCACGGCATTGCAACTCTGGTGATTGAGGAACTTGGCGCTTCCTGGGATCAGGTCGATGTGGTCGGCGCTTCGGGCAACACCGGCCTCTACGGAAACATTATGTGGGGAGGTAAGGTGCAGGGTACGGGCGGTTCGACGTCCATGGCTACATCATTTGATCGCTACCGGATTGCCGGCGCGACCGCACGCGAAATGCTTATAGCGGCGGCATCGAAGTCGTGGTCCGTGCCGGCCGGTGAAGTCTCCGTGAAGGAAGGTGTTGTTGAGCACAAATCCGGTCGACGCGCCGGCTTTGGTGAACTAGTGGCGCTTGCGGCCACACTGCCAGTGCCACAGGGTGCGAAACTGAAATCACCTGAGGAATGGGTGCATGTCGGTGATCAGAACCGACGCCGTACCGACAGCCGCCCTAAGACAAACGGAACACATCCGTTCACGATCGATGTCAAGTTGCCGGGCATGTTGACGGCCGTCGTCGCCCACCCGCCGAAGTTCGGCGCCACCGTCAAATCGTTTGATGCCACTCGCGCAAAAAAGGTGCGGGGCGTGACTGACGTCGTGCAGATCGACCGTGGCGTCGCCGTTGTTGCAGAACACATGTGGGCGGCGATCAAAGGGCGCGAAGCGTTGACGGTCACCTGGGACGAGAGCAAGGCCGAGACCCGAAGCTCGCAACAGATCCTGGCAGACTACCGAAAGAAACTCGACGAAAGGCCGGGCGCATCCGCCCGCAAGGACGGCAATGTCTCAGCGGCGCTGACCAATAGCAGCAAAGTGATTGAGGCTATCTACGAGTTCCCTTATTTGGCTCACGCGGCAATGGAGCCATTGAATGCCGTGGCCGCCAAGAACCCAAACGGTACAATCGAGATTTGGAGTGGTCATCAGCTGCCCGACCTGTTTCGATTCATCGCTTCCAAAGTTGCAGGCGTAAAGCCGCCCGACATTAAACTGCACGTCATGAAGACGGGCGGTGGCTTCGGTCGAAGAGGCGTCCCGGACGCCGATGTCGTGGCAGAGGCGGTCATGGTCGCTAAGGCAATTAACTACCGAGCGCCGGTCAAGGTTCAATGGACACGTGAAGACGATATGACTGGTGGGCGCTATCGTCCGGCCTACGTCCACAAACTACGTGCGGGTCTTGATTCAAACGGTGATATCACAGCCTGGGAGCAACACATTGTCGGTCAGTCGATTGTCGCTGGTACACCGTTCGAAAAGGCGCTGGTGAAGAACGGCGTCGACAAGACATCCGTCGAAGGCGCTTCCAACCTACCATATGCGGTTCCCAATGTTTCGGTTGATCTGACCTCGACGCAGGTGGGCGTACCGGTTCTGTGGTGGCGGGCCGTCGGTTCGACTCACACGGCTTACGCCGTCGAGGCATTCATTGACGAACTGGCTCAGGCTGCAAGCAAGGACCCGTATGAACTTCGTCTCCAATTGCTGAAGGATCATCCGCGCCATGTCGGCGTTCTGAAGCTGGTGGCAGAGAAAGCGGGATGGGGCAAGCCTATCGCAACGGGTCGATATCGTGGGATTGCATTACATGAAAGCTTCAACAGTGTCGTCGCGCACGTCGTTGAGATCTCGATGCAAGAAGGCGAGCCCAGGGTCCATCGCGTCGTCGCAGCCATCGATTGCGGAGTAGCCATCAACCCGGATGTCGTTCGTGCTCAGATTGAGGGCGGTACTGGTTTCGGATTGGGGGCGATACTTAGCGAGGAGTTGACCCTTGGAGCGGGTGGACGTGTCGAGCAAACCAACTACGACTCTTACAACCCGCTCAGAATGGATCAAATGCCGCCAGTCGAAGTGCACATCGTACCCTCGACGGCATCGCCCACCGGAGTTGGCGAACCGGGCTTGCCATCGATAGGTCCAGCGCTCGCGAATGCCGTTGCTGCCGCATCTGGCAAACGCGTTAGAACACTTCCGTTCGCCAAGGGGCTGGTTGAAGGCGCATAAGTGCCTCAGTTGAGAATCTATGGATCACTACTGCGGGCCCAGTGCCCGCAGTTTCGCTCTGCCACTTGGTTGATCCTCAAAAAAAGCTGTCGCCTTGTGTTTCCACTCACCAGAATCCTAGACCGATACCCCCTGCTAAACTCTGTCCTGCGTTTAACGAGCTCGGTCGGCGCAAGCATTTGGATCATTTGATACCTGCCCCCAATTACATTCCGTTGCCGGATCTGAACTACACGATTCGGGAAATGTCGCCTTCTTTGATCATCGCTGCCGTTGTCTCGATCGGAGATGCTGCAATTGCTCGGGTCCGCTTTTGGGAGAGCACACCGGTGGTGCATTGCGAGATGAGATAGTTGGTGATGTCTGTAGCGGGTCACTATCGGCTAAGCGCTGCTGGAGCAATTCGAGTCTGCTCTTACTTCTCAAAGCGGAAGCAATGAACTTGACTTGAGATCTTCCAAGTCGGGTCAATTCGATCTTTGTTGTCCTGGCATAGGGTTGCTTGACGAAGGATCGCTAACTCAATCGCTGACGAATCGGCAGCCGTTCGTTTCTGGCCGGGTCAATTACTGACGCCAAACGTGCTTCGTGAATTCAACGACCTGTTTCGGACTCGCGCGCCACAGCGGTAATCCGTTCATTCAGTATGTTGATTTGTTGAATGAGTTCAGAAGCAAAGTCCGGAGTAGAGCGCATATCGCTGAGGATTTGAAGGCGCTCCACCATGTGACGACGACGCCTCATTAGCTCGTCAAGTTGATGATCAATTTCTTTCATCTGCAGCAACCGATACGCAAAACCTGATGGAGCATAACTAGCGGTCCAGACACTGCGCAAGAATGAATACTATGCAAAGTGTATAAACAATTTCCATTAACTTCAGTTCATTGGGCTGATTACTTGCGTTGGCTCTGAGCAGAGTAGCTGAAACGCTTTGCATTCGCGCAGGCGCTTGCTGCCCAGAGGATATTAAGGCCGGTCCCTAGAATGAATGCCTGGCTCGCACTTCGCTCTTTCTATGTCCATTTTGAACCTCGGCGAGCTGGCGTGCGACTGACAAGCCATAGTCAGGTGTTCGCTCTTCGTCTCCTGACGTAGAACCATGTCAGACCCATCAGGAGCAGGTGCTTCGCCATGCGAGGAGTTATTGAACACTACGATAGCAAAATGGAATCAGGTTTGATCGGCGGAAATGGCGGTAAGCTCTATCCGTTCTCGAGGTGGCAACTTTCGCGTTATTCGAAGCGCCCGCAGCCTGGTTCAGTCGTCGTTTTCCGTCTCAATGATGGTGCTGTACACAAGCTCAGCGTGGTATCGCATCAACAGAGACATGATCTGCGTGTATTCGTCTTGGAAATGATAGCTTATGTAGTTTTAGCTGTTAGTTCCATCTGAGTTGTCACCACATTTGGGCCGAGCCAACCGCGAATTTGAAGTCGGGCTAGGCTCGTGTCTTTTCCGCCAGCATCAATGATGCCAATCTCGTTGCCGCTTCGAAAGCTGCCTCCAACCAAGGACTGAAGAGCATTGTTCGAAGTTTACGTCACAGCCGTTTTTGGTATCTTGAGATGGCCTTGGTGGACAGCGGCGAGTTATGCTTTGGCAGCGCTGCTTTTCTATTTCACCATCGGATATGGTTGGGACCTTCCAACAAACCTTGTCAGATGGGATCCAATCTTTTCGAACGCCTTCAGAGTGATACTCCTATTCGCTTTAGTGCAGTGTGCCATTGGTTATGGGCTCGGGCGCTTGCTAGGTTTTCTAGGTCGGAGGCTTCTGAAAAAATTTAGGAACTAGAAGGATGCGATCGTTGGTCCTTTAGGGTGAGAGCTGACCTCTCCGTACCATTCGAGTGAGCATCTTAATCGCTAAGGATTTCTTTAATGTCCGAAAACGAAAATCGCCAGGAAGACTCTGACGACGCGGACTTGGCCGACAATCACAAGTGGGCAGACCGATTTGCAGTGGAACGTCAGAGAGGGCTGGAAAGGATCGGCCTAATAGCGATTGTAGTGGCAGGGATCTTAGCGATAGTGTTTTCGGTTTGGTGACGTCTGCATACGGGCAGCGCTTCACTGTAGCTGCCGCTCATTGACAACCAACTGACATCGCGTTGAAGGTCGCAACGCCGTTGCAAGTTCCGCGACGCGCTTAATCAGCTGTTCGTGTTCCGGCACTATGCGCGGCAATCGTTGACCGTCAGCAGCAGCCAGCTTCTGCTGATAAACCAAGAACTCACCAGAGACGACCGAACCGACACGATCATAGACAGTGTCAGCTAGGGCCTCTTCCAGCGCTACGAACTCTACGCCATCGTTGCGCAAAGCCGACAAGAGGCGATCAAGTGTATTGGAGAAGAACGGCACGTTGTGACCGAGCAAGATGCCAACCACATCGCGATCGAAGAAGTCACTGCAGCACTGAAAATCGTAACGAATTTGGCTCACACAGAATTCGACGTATTCTCCTTCGAGCTTCCGTGCTTCCTCAGACTTGCCGTCCAGTACTAACTGGCGCCATGCTCGGTCGAACTCCCATTCAAGCAACCAAGTAGTCACGTCAGCTGGAATATAGCCAGTTTGATCGAGGTAGGCCTTTACCTGTTGACGCTTCTCTTCGGTGTCGCCCCAGAGGTTCAACGTATATCGAAACGTCTTGGACGGCGCCTTTAACAGCCAAGGGCTCAACAATTCATCGGCGACAGAAATGTCATGAGTATACTGCTCGGCAGATACATCGCTCAGCATGACATGACTGTGCGTGTGATTCCCGATGTGATGCCCTGCCGCCACCCAAGCATCAAGTACGGCCCGACAATTCGGATCGACGTCCAGCGGCCAAGAATTGGAAAACGCATAAACACCTGAGATGTCGTGCTTTGCCAGCGTGTCGATCATCGATGAGGCGATCTTGGCAGGTGATGTATCTGGCGGGCTCGCTTCGTGCGGCCAAACCGGAAGATCGTCAATTGTGAGCGCGACTCTCATGGCAGCATCTCCATCCGAATGTGGTTGCGGCGGGCCGAGCGGGAGTGGGTTAAGAGAACCAACGGTTCGACGCGTTGCTGTCGGCAAAGTAGAAAAGTTGGCAGAGATTGTCGATCAAGGAGGGATTTTCAACGGGCCCACAAATTGCGCTCAGAGATAGATCGAAACTAGACGGAAGCAACGCACAGCTGACATCGGTTTTGCACAGGCGGTCAATGCCATGAATCGCGGCATCAACGCGGTGGTGCATGAGGTCAATCTAATCTTGCTGCTCTCGAGCCGGTGGTTTCGAAGCCGCT
>JBCDBQ010000093.1:0-16323 GCA_039183375.1 Pseudomonadota bacterium | reverse complement strand
TGATGCGCGCTCTGGTGCGGTTCATGCCTTTAAGACACCATCCACTCCTCTTGACCCTTCGATTGGACTTATCGATGGCTTAGCCGGTGCCGCCCAGCGCTACGGCTTTGAGCTTTCCGATGTCGGTCTCATCCTGCATGGTTCAACCATCGCCACCAATGCGGTGCTGGAGCGTAAACTGCCTCGCGGGGCGCTGCTCACGACCGCCGGTTTTCGGGACGTGCTCGAAATCGGCCGTCATATGCGCAAGAACGTTTATGCCCTGAAAGCCGAGCCGCGTCCTCTCCTCGTCCCCAGACACTTGCGATTTGAAGTCCGTGAGCGGATCCGGGCCAGCGGCGAGATTGAGACACCACTCGACAGCGACGCACTTGGCGAGCTGGTTCCGCGACTTGAGCAGGCTGAAGTTGAGGCTCTGGCGATTACATTTCTCCATGCCTATCGCAATCCCGCTCATGAGCTTGCGGCAAAACAGTTTCTGCAAGACGCCCTGCCCCACATCACGATCTCAACGTCCCATGAGGTCAGCCCCGAGGTGCGAGAATTCGAGCGTACGTCGACAACCGTGCTCAATGCACTTTTGAAGCCGGTCATCTCGCGCTACCTTGGTTCCGTTGCCGAGCGTTTGTCAGCAGCTGGCATCGATGCGACGCTATACCTCGTTCAATCGAATGGTGGTGTTGCAGCGCCAGATGAGGCGGCCAATCTGCCTGCGAAACTCTTGCTCTCCGGCCCTGCTGGCGGTGCCATGGCGCTTGGCCAATTGGCGGAGCAGCACGCGCTGTCCGATCTTGTCGGGCTCGATATGGGTGGGACAAGCTCCGACGTCTCCGTCGTGATGAATGCCGTGATTGGCGAAACGCAAGAGTCCAATATCGATGGCCTGCCTGTCCGCCTGCCGATGATCGACATTCGCACGGTCGGAGCAGGCGGCGGGAGCATCGCGCGGGCTGATACTGGTGCCTTACGCGTCGGCCCACAAAGTGCGGGAGCATTTCCCGGGCCGGTTTGCTATCAACGCGGCGGTGAAGAGCCAACCGTAACTGACGGCAACGCCATGTTAGGCCGCATCAACCCAGAGAGCTTTCTCGGGGGCGGTATGTCCCTCGACGTCGCGCATGCCAACACCGCCTGCCGAGAGGCCATTGCGGAACCGCTGGGAATGGAAGCACACGCCGCAGCCGAGGGCATCGTCAATGTCGCAACGTCGCATATGGCCGGCGCCATTCGCCTGTCGCTTTTTGAGAAGGGCGTTGACCCGATTGATTTCAGCCTAGTGCCATTTGGCGGAGCGGCCGGTCTTCATGCTTGTGCTGTCGCTACCGAATTGGGCATCGACAGAATTGTCTTCCCTGCCCACGCGTCGACCTTGTCAGCCCGCGGCATGCTCTTCGCTGATTTGCGCCATGACCTATCCCGATCCGAACTGCTGATTGCCGATAGCGATGCGCTGCCCCGTCTTACATCGCTCGTTGATGATCTGTGCCACGAAGCCAGGTCTCGACTTGATCGCGACGGCATAGCCAGGTCGGAGCAGCAAATCGATATCTCCTGTGACATGCGCTATCGCGGGCAGGCTTACGAGATCACGACGCCATGGCCAGATGCTGCAAAAGGGACCGCGGATGGGTCGCTGACATCACTCAACGAACTACTTGCCACTTTCCATACACTGCACGAGCAGCGCTTTGCCCACAGCTCGCCAGATGAACCGGTGGAGATCGTCACCGTGCGAGCAGCCGCCATTGGCACGCTTGATAAGCCTGAAGTTGCTCTGCAGGACGCCGCGCAATCTGAGGCAGCGTCCAGCAGCACAACCCGCAAAGTCTGGCTCGATGGCCGAGAGATCGAGATGGCATGCGTCTCACGTAACACCATCCATGATCCCGAAACGATTAACGGTCCGGCCATGATTGAAGAAGAATACACAATTCTGCTGATCGAAGATGGCTGGCGCGTCTCTGCGATGGGCAATGGCGATCTCAATTGTGTCCGCCAGGATAGGGAGCACTGAAATGACCGACGTGACGCTCGATCCGGCCCGCCTTGAAGTGATACGCAATGCCCTCATTGCCGGCGCGGAGGAGATGAACCTGTCGATCTGGCGCACCGCGCGCTCCACCGTCGTCCGCGAAACGCTGGATTACTCTACTGCGCTGTTCGATGGCGAAGGCCAAGCCGTTGCACAATCCACGCGGATACCCATTCACCTGAACAGCATGTCGGTTTGCCTTGATGAGATTATTGCTAAGCACATTCCACTGGATGACTGGCACGAAGGCGATGTCATCCTAACCAACGACCCATATTGTGGTGGCCAGCATTTGCCGGACTTCGTTGCCTTCCAGCCGATTTTTGCAGAAGGACGGCGCGTTGCGATTTCGGCGTCAATTGTGCATCACGTCGATGTCGGCGGCGGTGCACCTGGCAGTTACTATGCCGGTGCCCGGGAAGTCTATCAGGAAGGTCTTCGACTGCCGCCGGTCCGGCTCGTGGAAAATGGCCGCGTCAGCGAAACCGTCGTCAGTATCATTCGGCAAAATAGCCGGGAGCCCGACAAGATTGCTGGTGACGTTTATGCGCAAATTGCCTGCCTGAAGGTCGGCGCCAATGCCATCGAGCGTCTGGTCAAACGCTATGGCGCCGCGACCATTATGGCTGCAATGCACGCGATCCTAGATCAATCGGAAGCTGAAATGCGCACAGCGATCTCGGAGTTTCCGGATGGTCTGTATACGTTTCAGGATTTTGTTGACGACGATGGCCAGGAGGCAATCGGACTACAGATCGACGCCCAGGTTTCGATTGACGGTGATCGTTGTGTTGTAGATCTCTCTCGTTCCGCTGATCAGGCGCCAGGACCGGTCAACTGCACACTCAACATGGCGAAGTCGGGGGTTTATTGCGCATTACTTTGTGCTGCGGGCGGGCGCGCCATGGCCAATTCCGGGGCCTACCGCCCGATCGAGGTCGTGTCCCGGCCTGGCTCAATCGTGAGCTGTATCTCTCCTGCCCCTGTCGCCAATCGTATGGCCACCGGACACCGCATCGTCACAACCGTTCTTGGTGCCCTCGCCAAGGCGGCACCGGACCTCATTCCCGCAGCCTATTATGGCGTTTCCTATGTGGCCGCCTTGTCGGCGCCGGACCCAATCGTTGCGGGCGAAAGACGCGTGTACTTCGAGGTCGAAGTTGGCGGATGGGGTGCGCATCCGGAAGGGGATGGCGCTGATGGATTCTCAGCCGGCTTCCACAACCTTGCCAACTCTCCCATCGAGATGTGTGAAACGCTCTTTCCAATTACGTTTACGGAGTACAGCTTCATTTCGGATAGCGGCGGCAAAGGCCAATATCGCGGCGGTCTCGGTCTCGCTCGCGAGTGGCGGCTCGATGCCGACTGGGGCACACTGTCTGGCAACTTCGAGCGCTTCCGTTACGCACCTTACGGTCTCAATGGTGGTGACCCGGGCTCACTCGGGCGGTTCCAGCTGCTGCGCGACAATGAGGTGACTGCCCTTCCCTCAAAGATCTCGGGTGTCGATCTCAAACATGGCGATCGAGTGCGGCTTGAGACATCCGGCGGTGGCGGCTGGGGAAAGTCTGAAGATCGTGATCCTGACTTGCAGGCTGCTGACATTAAAGGCGGGTATGTACGCTCGTAGAGTTTTGCCGGCTTGCTCGTCAGCGGCGAATTCCCAGGTGCTCGATTTCCTTTACGAGATTGCGTGCGTAGCGTTCGAGGATCAGCGTCATAGCGTCGGCTAGCTCTTCGCGAAATATCTTACCCGCTTCGCCCTTCGCTGCGATCGATGTCTGATCCTGAAGTTCCACGAGCGAACGCTCGTTCTGAATTGTCGTCAGACCGCTTTCCAAAAGACTTTGGACGCTCGCCAGCTCTTCGGTGTAGGCCGAAGTCAATTCATCTCTGAGCTCTTGAAAAAGCTCTTGCTTGTTCATGACACCTCCACGGTGACGCGTCCGAGCCTACCGGCGACGGAAGAACAATGACAATCCGCAGCAACTTCAACGCAGGTCCTAACGAAATCCAATGCCCAGCTCCTCGATGGCCGAATCTGGACACACTTCGACACCTACTAGATTCGTTGGTTGGTGAAACAAGTATAACGGCTTTCACCACAGCTACGTTGCCCTCTGTGTATGACTTCCGTCTCTTACACAGTTACAGGGCACAAGACCTTTACCGGTTCATTCAAAACGTTTGAAGCGCGCAAGGCGGTTGAAACGGGTAAACCAGTTGAAACTGGGGAAATCCTTTGCACAACCACGGATAGTACCGATCATCGGTACACCACTTTTTCCGAATCGGACTACTCGTTTCCATCGGGCGTTGCGCGATACGAGAAACTAACGTCTTCGTCGGTGCTAGTGCTATGGTTGGACCGCCAATTTATTGGCATCTCAGATTTTTTTCGGGCTTATTGTCCGCAGTTAGAGGCGGTTGGCCGCTTCTAGCGCTTCTGTTCGCGTTGTACCACGCACCGGCAACCGCACAGGTTGCAGATCAACGCCCGAGCAGCCAGCAATCTGCCTCTTCCAGCGCCGACGCATCAACCTCCGGAGTAGCCCTTCAGTTTTATAAGAACTGTGTGGTGCGCGGCTTACTATCGGCGTGTAACTCCCTCATTGAAGCGAGCAAGACGCCTGGTTTCACCAACTCTTACTCACTCGCCGCTGCCTACTATAAGCGGGGCAGTATTAAGGCCAAGCAGGAGCGCCTCAAAGCGGCTTTGGTCGACTATAAGAAGGCAGCTTCGCTCTTCCCGTTCCCGCAGCTTGATCTGGAAATTGAGCGTATCGAGAAATCGCTGCGTGGGGCCACGGTTGCCAGCAACTCGAAGAGCAGCAGTGCCTTGCGCTCAAAGACGCAATCGACACCCGTTATACGACGAGTGTTGAAGGCGGATGCTCCCCCGGATTTCCGAAAGAAGTCGAAGAGATCGAAGCCGATCATCAAGCGCGTTGTTGAAGCACAGCTGCCGCCTGCCTTCCAGGACAAGGCCGGGGGCTCAAAGTCAATTATAAAGCGGGTCGTGGAAGCCGAAGTGCCAAAGGACTTGCGCCAACAGACCGAGCGGCCAAGTGCTATCGTCAGACCAGTCGTGAACGCCAAATCACCTCAGGAACTGCAGAAGGCGGAGCAACGTCCACAATCTGTCGCCAAAGGCGTCAACACCACGGATAACGCGGCGACTTTGGCAGAACGCGAAGTCAAGCCTGTACCGGTCAAGAGACGGGTGGCAAAGGCCGATCTATCTGCTGCACCCGCGCCGAAACAAGAGGGAGATGAGTCCGATCAAACCAAACCAATTCGCGAAGCGCCTCAACAGGCCCAACAAGAAAGGACTACGAAAGAACCGCAAGCCCCCAACCAAAAAGTCGAACCGCGCGCAATAAAGTCTGCAAAGGTTGCAGCACCTCAGTCCACTCTCCCTCTTTCGGGTATCATTTCGGTAACTGAACCTTGGGAGACCATTACCGAACGCGTGATCCATCGATACCGCGTGAAAATAGCACGACCACCCGAACCACCTGTGACACAGATATTTGCGGAGCTCCGTGGAACCTGCGATCCTGAGACTGGCGCATCATGTGCACCATCTGGGAGCGAAGGGTCTGGGATCGTCGATGAAGCGGGTTTTGAAAGAGCGTTAGAGCAACAAGTTGCCTTCGGCCAGTTCCGACCACTGCCTGGTTCAGCGGCCTCTACACTGACAACCGGATCTCTACCGTCATTTCAGGTTATGAGTGGCATTCGCCCTGCGCCGGAGCGCACAGATGCCCCGCGTACAACAACACCGCCCAGCACTCCGGCTGTTTTCAAACCATCGACCGACGAACCTCACGAGATGACAGTGACGGCGCAGTCCGTAAAGGTCAGCATGACTGCTCGACCGGCTCTTCTGTCTGAACGGCAAAAGCCGCGGTCGGCCTGGTCGCCGTCACTCTTGCACTACCTCGTACTTTTGATCATTGGCAGCGCCTCTGCCGGAATGATCGTGATGCATCGACAGCGTTTAGGGCAACTTGCTCAAGATGTTGGTCGCGCCGGGCTCGATAAGGTTCCCGTGGATCAACTTTCCAAGTTGTGGGAAGCTCGTCCTGTTTTGAAGGCATCGACGACGCAACCGCAGGAGCCCTCGGCTCAGAGTGAGCGCTCAAGCCAGAGCGAGCTTGAGCAGCCGCCGCCTCTGCGACCACCATGGACACCTGACAGTTTTGCCAAAACCGTCACTGAAGACGCCAGCATCTCTCAGATTGCTGGCCACGAGCTCGTTGAGGTGGATTTACCGGTTCCTGCAGGCGATCATCCGATAAATCAGGACGAGACAACCACCCTGATTGCCTCGGCTCTTGGTGATGAAGGCTCCGATATACCGTCGCAATCTGAAGTCTCAGTCGCTGAGACTGAAAGTTCGCACTCGCACTTGCTGGAAAATGAGTCTCTGGTTGGAAGCGTCCTCATTGTTGCTTCTGATGACGACAAGCGTCAGCGCATCTTACGATCAACAATGCGCGCCATCTCAAATAATCCAGCAGCATCTCTGCGCCCGATGATTGCGCTCGATGGCACCGGCATGTTGAATGATCTTCTGAGTAACGACGACCAGTTCAAAGATGACGTTTCGATCATTGACTGGCGTCGCCCCAATGTTGCTGGCGCGCTCAACCCATTCCTCGTGCTCGATATCGACAAGGAGCCACTTGCAAGAGAGCAAGCGCTGAACAAGGCCTTTGAGATGCAGTGCCATATCTGCGAAGGCTTCCTTGGTGCAGAGACCGTTGCGCAATCGCGTTCGCAACTGAGACACTTGTTTCGCCTGATGAGCATCATGCCTAAGGCTGATTTTGCAACCTTGCGCGAGCTGCTGGTCCAACGAGATCCGGCTCCCTTTAAGGAGCACATTGAAAAGCTTAGTAGCAAATCATCCGAAGCCTTCTTCAGGTCCGAGTTTCAAAGCAGAGCCTTTGCGAAACTCGCCGAGAAAATCACGCCGATTCTTGATGAGCTTCTGAGTGATGAAGTATTGGCCAATGCTGTTCTCGAGCCGCGCAAGAAGAGCAGAAAGACCAACAAGGCGCGCGAGAACAGCCTGATAAATGTCATCCCGGTTCCGAAAGATGGATTGAGCCCCATGGCCAGTTCGGTCATGCATCGCATCTGCCTCGCCCGTGTCATGCAGAGTTGGCCGCTTCGCTCGAAACACACCGCTGCGCCGAGCAGCACGACACTTGTCATTGATTCGCTCTCGCAATTCGAACTACCTGATCTGCTTGGCTTCAATCAAGTGCTGCGCGAGTACCTGCAAAGTGGTGGAAGCGTTATCGCCTGCATCTCCGATCCCAGCCAGCTACCAAGTGGCGATTTCGAGCTGGTCGCTCGCTGCTGTCCCAGTAAGATCATCGATGGCTCGCTCGCATCGAAGATGCAAAGTCTTTCCGGCGATTTCGGCATCGAAAGCGCCATCGTGGAGGAGAGCCGCTGGGACGGAGCCGAGGAGCAGGCCATGCTGGTTCGCAGCGGCGAACAGGGCCAGGAAGCTATCCTCCTCAGCTATAACTGACGTAGCTACCGTCCAGTATGGTCCTGCCAACAACCGTCAATCCGGGATTTCGATATTGAGGAGAGGCGCGTGCTGTTGGGCGCCGTAGATATCGGTATCGCCAAAACTACCTGATGGGACGAGACGCGGCACCGTGATCTTGATGGCCATCGCCACATCGTACGGAATAATCGACACCTCATTCTGCGAGACGCTGTAGAGATCGGCGATCAATTGCTCCGTCAGGACGCCGCTGTCGCGCACATGCTCATATGTGTTCGCGTCTTCGAACATCAGATCAAGCGTGACCAGAAGCGCGCCGGCATTCTTTGAGCGAAGGACGCTTGTTAACTCGGCCAGAGTACTCACGCCGACACCTCGACCATCTCAATGGGAAACGGCTCCAAGGGATCGTCGATTTCCATGATGTGCCACATGCTGAACTCATAGGTCGGTCCCACGGGCATGTCCGATGGCGAAAACGGAATAGCCAGGTTGCCTGAAATACACTTACGGCCGGGGAAATCGGTGTGCAGGAGGGCATAACGCGCCTTGGCCATGACGGCTTTGGACGTGTCTTCATCATCCGCCAAAGTTTCAGCAAGCAGGCCGATCTCATGCGGGTCGGCATCCTTTACGGGCTCGCGTGATGCCATCGTTCCGCTCTTGCCGTAGACACGGATATTCAGTTTGTAGTCGTCGCTTGCGATTCCGAGCGGCGCGACTTCGCGAGCGACACGCTCGTGACACGACGCAATGAACTCATCAATGACGGAAATCAGGATCGGATCGCGCACTCCGGCAAAGAAGACCGTGCGATAGCCAGCCTTGCGGACACCTTCAAGCTTAACGGTGTAACGGTTTGATCGCTCAAACCGGCTGCCTGCCACCTTTACGCGGCGATCGTCGATCTGCTCGTAGGTCGAGTCGACGGTCACAAGCGTACCGTCCGGTTCTTCGAGATGATACGGGCTCGGGTTCTCATAAAGCGTGTGCGCTGCAATCTTCATGCGTGTGCAGCGCTTATCAGGATGCGCTGGTTCGACGATGAAGTGATCCTTGGCAAGCGTACCAATGACGCAATCCTGACCGGTTCGCGGTGTTGTCACCTGTCCTGCACACTCGATGATTTTTGAAAGATGCCAGACTAGGCCTGGTTCGAAGCCGTGCATCAGGGGGATCGCCGAATAAATCGATGCATCCGTCGCGCGGCCTGCGACGACGACCTGTGCGCCCGACTTTAGAGCTTCCTGAAATGGCTCGACGCCCATCATGCCAACAACCCGATGGGTGTCATCGATGGTCTCGGCGGTCATGTCGTCGATCGGCCCAAGCGGTTCGATCTTGCCCTGGCGCTGCTTGGCGTGAAGGAAGTCCTTGTGCTGGTCGGCGTGAATAACAGCCATTTTGAATTTGTAGCCGCGCTCGGCTGCGATCTCTTCGATGATCTCGCGGACCATTGCGACCTGAGGTGCGCTGCCACCGCCACCGGCTGAGCCAATGAGCATTGGGATCTCGCGCTCCAAGGCCCCGTCTAACATCAAGGCGATATCGCGCTTGAGGGCCATTCGAGAGACAAACGGCACGCCTTCGCCGAGATAGTGCGGTCCGGGGTCCATGGACCCGCCATCAGCCGCGATGAAGTCCAGGTCCATATCGAGACCAGCGCGGAAAGCCTCTTCGCCGAAGCCGTAGCCAAGCAGACCAGTGGCAGCCATCATTCGGATTTGATCACTCATGACCTACTCCTGCATCACCCATCAAACCATCGAGGCCAAACTTCTCTGCAAACGCGGCGAGCTTGCCCCAAGTCTCATCGTCAACAGCAATGCCATTGGCTGACCTTGCCTTCTCAGTCCTCAACTCCACTTCACCCGGGTAGAGCACTTCATCAAAACCATGAGCGGGCGGCGTATCCTTCAAATAGTTCGCGAAGTCGGCGACTTCTTTCTTAAACGTCGCCAGATCCCGGAAAGCAGCAGTATTGAAGACCGCCAGGAAACAGCCGTCGTTGTGACGTCCGTTGGGGTCGACACCGAAACCCAGACCGGGCAACAGGGCAGACAGAATTTCAACCATGACCGATAGGCCGTAGCCCTTATGGCCCTCTGGCCCGCCAAGCGGCAACAACACGCCGCCGCCTTTGCCCCAGGCCCACGCGTCGGTCGTTGGCTTGCCTTCGCCATCGACAACCCAGCCTTCCGGAATATCGACGCCTTTTGCCTGAGCCAGTTTGATCTTCCCGGCCGCAACTGCAGACGTCGCCATGTCAACGACCAGCGGTTGCTCAAGATCCGCCGGCACTGCAATGCAGATCGGGTTGGTACCAAGACGCGGCTCACGTCCACCGAATGGCGCAACAGCCTTAGGCGATCGGCCCGAGTCGGCTGTCATGATGGCAATCATACCTTCACGCGCGGCCATCAGTGGATATGCAGCAACGCGGCCAATATGGCTTTGCCGCATGATCGTGGCGGCAGCCACATTCGACTTCTTGGCTTTCTCAATTGTCATCTTGGTGGCGCGTTCAGCGACAACATACCCAAAGCCCCAGTTGCCATCGATGACGGTGCTGGTTGGTGATTCCTGCTTAATATCAAATGGTGCACCGGGCACAATGTGGCCCTTCTCGATGCGGTCGAGGTAGATCGGAATTTGAATGACACCATGGGAGTCGTGGCCCGCGAGGTTGGCTGCCACGGAATGGCGTGCCACGATCTGCGCTTCTTCCTGCGGCGCTCCGGCCGCTACAAAGAGCTTCTCGACAATACCGCGAAGCTTGTCCGCCTGGAGTGTTGGCATTTCCTCACCTCTTAATTCTAAGTGCGCACTGACCGGCACCCATCAAATGTTAAATCGCGCTTTCCAGGCACCTACTTCAGGTCGCGTTAGGCCCAAGTTGTCGCGCAGCGTCGCACCATTGTAGTCTTCATGGAAAAGGCCACGCTTTTGCAGTTCCGGAACGACGAACTTCACAAAGTCTTCGAATGTCCCTGGAACACACGAGGCGCTGACCACAAAGCCATCGCAGGCGGGGGACGTGAACCATTCCTCCATCATATCGGCCACATCTTTGCCGGTGCCAACGACCGGGTGGCGCAAGCGTCCACGCTGCGTCACGTTTATAAAATCTCGGATCGAGGGATTGGATTTTCCACTGCCCTGGATCGCCCGGTCACGATAAGCCTGCAAGCCGGACATACTTTCCAGCTCTTCATCTGTGAAAGGCTCATCCAACGGCTTGGACCCGAAGTCGAAATTGAGAACTTCAGATAGCAGCATCAAGGAGTCTTCTTCGATCGGTAGGCTCTCCAGTAGCGCGCGCTTGTCCTCTGCTTCCTGGCGTGTTTCGGCAACGACAGGGGTTATGAGATGCGCGACGCGCATCGCATCCGGATCGCGGCCAGCGTCTGATGCCAGTTGCTTGAGCTTACCATAGGACTCTATGCCGATCTCCAGGTTCGGATAAACGACAAAGACCAACTCCGCCCAATCGGCAGCAAAGCGCTGGCCGCGGCCACTCTGTCCTGCCTGGATCAATACCGGATGCCCTTGCGTCGACCGCGGCACGGTGAATGGCCCACGTGAAGCGAAAAACTCTCCTTTGTGGTCCAGTCGTTTGACTTTGTCTGGATCGGCAAACGTATTGCTCGCCTTGTCGACAATCATCGAGTCATCGGCCCAGGTATCCCAGTGACCGAGCACGACCTCCATGAACTCATCAGCACGGTCATAGCGCAGATCATGCTCGATGACTTTGTCGCGACCCATGTTCTGGGCTTCGGTATCATTGAGCGAAGTCACAATGTTCCAGGCCGAGCGGCCATGTGTCATGAGATCGAGCGTCGCGAACATTCGCGCCACGTGGAACGGCTCGTAATAAGTCGTCGACATCGTAGCGCCCAGACCTAGCCGGCTCGTTGCCATCGCCATCGGCATGAGAGTTGCGATCGGATCCATCTTCACACAGCGAATGCCGTGTTTGACAGCATCAGCAAAGTTGCCTCCGGAATACTCAGGCATCCCGAGACGGTCATCAAAGAACGCGAGGTGGAATTTACCGTCTTCGAGAACACGCGCGATGTGGGCGTAGAACTCGGGTGCCGTGAAGTCGGTGCGCGAGTCCGGATGGCGCCAAGATGCGGCAAAGTTCGAGCAGTTCTGTGCCTGCATAAAGCCGATCAATGCCATCTGGCGCATGCGTTGCCTCCGTCCCAACCGTCTGCGCGCACTATGCCTCTTTCGCGCTGCCGTTGGCAGTTGGAGCCTGCACGTGATGAGTTATATTCGCAGTGTGATCAGCAATTCCGGTGGATCGCCTCAACGCAATAAAGGCGTTGCACTCCGCAAGACGACTAAAGCCGTCGACCGGCTCGCCGCGCTACACAACCTTGTCTGTGATGGTTTGAGGCACTGGTCTGGTTTGGGCGAATGCGGCTCGTGCTTCCATCCTATCCGAGTAAGTCGCCAGATTTGGATACAGCGTGCGCCACTCGAATTCTGCAATACGGACATCAAGATAAGCAAGGGCGGTTCCTGCCGCTAGGTCGCCCAGACCGAACTCGTTTCCAACAGCGTATTCTTTGCTGCCAATGAGTTCTCCAATCGCTCTGATGCCACCTTCAATCTTGCGGCGCTGACGCGACAACCATTCCGGGCTGGAATGCTCCGCGCCGCGCATCTTTTCAAACAAAGTCAGTACAACGGCGTCACACACTCCGTCGGCAAGAACTTCAAGTCGCCGGGCCCGCAAACGTTCCATAGGATCCGATGGAAAAATTTGTGGCGCTGGGAATTTCATCTCTAGCCATTCAAGGATGTAACTCGACTCGTAAATGGACGATCCATCATCACAGATGAGCACCGGAAGCTTTTCCAAGGGATTGTATTGCGGGACCGTCGTCGTTTGATCCCAGGGAACCTCGGTCACCAGTTCAAACGGGATGCCCTTTTCAAGAAGCGCGATCCGCACCTTGCGCGCGTAGGGACTTGGTGTTGCACTGATTAGTCTGAACATGGCTTGCTCGCAGATCTGACGACTCAAGGGTGATTATACACCGTCAAACCTTGCTTCGACTCTACCAAGCGCACCGAAGTCCATTTTTACGTGATCACCGGCTGCGATTGGCAACGGCACCGCGCACGTTCCTGTTGTCACCACCTGGTTCTCGGACAAAGTGATGCCCAAACCCGTCACTTCGTTGACCAACCATGAGAGGGCTTCGCGCGGGTCACCAAGGACGTTCGAACCAACACCATCATGCTGGACCTTGCGAATGACGTCCGCCGTCATCGTGTGTTTTGCCAGGTCAAGCTCGCGCCACTCGGATGGTGCCTTCGGGCCCAGAACAAATTCATGAGCACAGGCATTGTCGGCGATGAGATTGGCCGCACCGACGGACACGAAGTCCGAGAAACGACTGTCCGGTACCTCTATTGCCAGGTGTAAATCCGAAACAGATGCGAGCACATCATCCACCGTGTAAGGCTTGTCTCTCGGTTGGATTGGGCTACCAAAGCGAAAGGCGAATTCGGGTTCCGCCACCGCCATGCGGTTGGCGCCGAACTTCAGAGCCGCCCCCTCACGGAACGTTCGCTCTGCCAACAGCCTGCCTGCAATCGGCCCATCGACGCCGATATGCTGCTGTCCGGCCGTGCTTGTGGCCGCAATCTTCCAGCCGACGATCGGTTGGGCTGTGCGTTCTTCGAGCAGGCCCTGAATTCCATAACCTGCGGACCGTGTCGCTGGCACGCAGTCGTCGGGTAGTCCGTCAATCACATTGCCGTTCTGCCAAGCGTCCCAGATCAAGTCGGATGCTTGCTGGGTTGTCGTGCTCACCACTGGCTGGCCTCCCGCAATCATAAAATTCAAATCGTTGAAGCTATAAACTGTCGGTATTCAAGTGACAGAGCAACTGATAGATGCCGATCCGTTCTGGTACGAAGCCGGCTTCAATCATCCAAGTCTTGATGGCGTCTGCATCCTGCTCACGTAACACTGAAACGAATGCGCATCCGGCAATGGTTTCATCGCCGCCTCGCAGCTGCTGCTCGCGCGAGCCGACATCGCTTGCGCCGTCGACAGCCGACCAAGTCTGCACATTTGCCACGCCAGCCGACAACGGCATCGTTATCAGCTGCTGATGCCACGCATTGAGCTCAGCCGATCCGACGGCAACAGCCGTGACAGCAAAGCTACCATCTATTGACCCAGCACGATGTGTACGCCGGCAGGCAGTACGGCTCGGTCGAACAAAGATCCCTGACATAATCTGATTGGTCAGCGGTGTTGGATCATTCAAACGATCGACGTAGGCGCCGGTTGTCAGCACATCCGGCGCATCAACTTCGTAGTAGGTGAAGTATTGTCGGTCGCCCGATATGGCCTCATAGCGGCGCCCGTATCGAAAGCCCGGCACAGATACCCGCTCGACAAGGTGTTCGCTCTGATACCAGTGTTCAAACGTGTCTTCGGAACCGGCCGCACAATCGTGCCAGATTGCGAGGATGCCCGGCTCAGTATTCATGATTCATGGGGGCTCTCCCCTGACGTTAGTCTTCGAACGGATCGCGGACCAGGATTGTATCCTCACGTTCCGGACTGGTCGAGAGCAACGTGACCGGACATTCGATCAGCTCTTCGATATGGCGTACATACTTCACTGCCTGCGCCGGCAGCTCAGCCCATGTGCGGGCACCTTTGGTAGTGTCGCTCCAGCCCTCGTGGGTTTCATAGATCGGCGTGAGGCGCTCCTGAGCATTCGTACCTGCCGGCAAGCGGTCAATCCGCTCGCCGTCCAATTCGTAGCCGATGCAGACTTTGATCTCGTCGAAACCGTCGAGGACATCGAGCTTGGTCAGAGCGATACCGTTGATGCCCGAGACCTTGACCATCTGACGTACCAGGGTCGCATCAAACCAACCACACCTTCGTGCGCGCCCCGTTACGACACCGAACTCATGACCGCGCTCCCCGAGCTTTTGGCCAATCTCATCCGTCAGCTCTGTCGGGAAAGGGCCTGAGCCGACACGGGTTGTGTATGCTTTGGCGATGCCGAGCACATTACCAACGGCACTCGGGCCAATGCCTGACCCAATCGCGGCCTGCGCAGCAACCGTGTTTGACGATGTTACAAACGGGTAAGTGCCGTGGTCGATGTCCAGCATCAGCCCCTGTGCGCCCTCGAACAAGATACGTTTACCAGCGCGGCGCTTTTGGTCGAGTAGATCCCAGGTGACATCCATGTAGGGGAGCACCTTGGGGGCAATCTCGGTCAGTTCCGCCAGCAGCGCCGCGCGTTCGATTTCGGGTTGGCCGAGCCCGCGGCGTAGTGCGTTGTGGTGGCCTAGAATTCTGTCGAGCTTCGCTTCAAGCGTGTCGAGATTCTTAAGGTCCTGCATGCGAATGGCACGACGGCCGACTTTGTCCTCATACGCCGGACCGATACCGCGTTGCGTGGTCCCGATCTTGCCTCGACCGGCTGCGTCTTCCCGCATTTTGTCAAGTTCACGGTGAAGCGGCAGGATCAACGTTGCATTCTCAGCAACCCGCAGATTGTCACGCGAAATCGTCAGGCCCTGCCCGCGCAGCTTTTCAATTTCAGCAATCAGTGCCCATGGATCAACGACCACTCCATTGCCGAGGACAGCCAGCTTGTCCGGCCGGACAACACCCGATGGCAGGAGGGAAAGTTTGTAGACCTCATTGCCAATGACCAAGGTATGACCGGCATTGTGGCCGCCCTGAAAGCGCACGACGACGTCGGCTCTCTCGGACAGCCAATCAACGATCTTGCCTTTGCCTTCGTCGCCCCACTGTGCGCCTACGACGACTACGTTCGCCATTCTTCAGTTCCTGGTCATCAGTTGCTGTTGCACAAAAAACCCCGGCCTATTGCCGGGGTGATTCATGTATATCAGAGCATGGTGAGGGGAAACAATGTTTGCCGCGCTCCAATACCTGCGACCTACCGTCGATACTGGACTTTTTTGCCGGATGGCCATGAAACAACATAGCCAAAATCAATGACCTTTTCCTGTTCCGGGCCGAGTTTGCCTTCCCAGGCGAGGACACCGCGACGATCCTTGACGTTGCTTTTGGTTGGCTTGGTGTTGCCAACGAGTTCGACCTTGATGTCTTCGTTCAGCGATTCCGGCCGTTGATCCAGGATGGAGTAAGTGATCGGGCGCTCGTGGAAGTTTTTGATTGATATCTTGAACTTCCGCTGATCCGTGCGTGACGATGAGATAATCCCTGTCTCACCCCGCGTTTCGCCAATCTTGTTGTACTTGATGCGGACCGCATCATCGGATCCGAAACCCAGTTCATGAACTTCGCCTGATGCCAACTGTGGCAATCGTCCGCGGCCGACGAATGTCTGGTCACGGAACAAGATCACGCGGCCGCGCAACAGCGGTGCGATAGCTTTCGGCAATTTCATCTTGGCGTAGAGAAACGCGGTTGTGTCGAATTTCGGCACCGATCTCACAACCAGTGACGGTTCGATATTGAGCGTCTCGATTTTCACCCGCTTGGCGTCACCGGTGCCTGACACGTTGATGCGGTCCGGGACCTTGAATGTCGCCTGGAAGCCGCTCGTCTGAATGTCGGCAGCACGCTCCTTGACCAAAGCGGGCGCGGCTGCAGCCTTGGCAACTCTTCGACTGCGCAATTGACCCATTGCCCGCGGAACCGCGCTTTCGGCGCGAGGACGCGCAGCTGTCACCGGTGGACGCTCGGGTTGGAAATCGACCTTGATTG
>JBCDBQ010000092.1:0-16330 GCA_039183375.1 Pseudomonadota bacterium | reverse complement strand
CGCGATCGGCGCATACCGGCGAACCGATCTGCGTGGACAGTTTCTCGAACAGCTTGGATTCAAAGTGCCCGATATCATCAACGACATGCCCGGGGGAAATGAGTTTTTTGTGACGATGCCAAGCGAGGACCTGTCTCCGATGGATGTCGATGCGCTTGTCTGGCTGGATATCGGAGGCTCCGTTTCCAGGCTTAAAGCTCTGCCGCTGCGCTATACCATGCGAGCCTATAAAGAGGGTCGCGAGGTCTATGCTGATCCGATGTTATCAGCGGCTTTATCTCATTCGAGTCCATTGAGCCTGGAGTATGCATTGGACCAATTGGTTCCGCTGCTTGAAAAGGCTCTAGATGGTGATCCGGCGACAGTCGTTCCTTCCAGTGCTGCTGTAGGCTTGGCTCCGGTAAAGTGACGAGTGCGAGATGAGTGTTAGCGCCGACCGAATTCATCCACAGACAAGACAGCGTCATCGTCTTGTCATTGTAATGTTGATTGCGGTTATCTTGTTTGCCGGCGGCGCAATGAAGTTCGGATATCAGACTGCAAGTTTGCAAGACATGCTGGATGCATTCTGGGGATACAATTCAACGAATGCGAAGCACGTTGTTCTGCTGGACATCAGGTTTCCGCGCTTAATGGCTGCCATAGTTGCCGGTATTGCACTTGGCGTCGCAGGCGTCCTCATGCAAGTCCTGACCCGCAATCCACTGGCTGACCCGGGCCTTCTTGGTGTCAATGCCGGAGCGTCGCTTGGCGTCGTCATTTCAATAATGATATTGGGCATCACGGATCCGGCGCGATTCATTTGGAGTGCTCTGGGCTGCGCACTAGTGGTATCGGCGATCGTATTGGCAATCGGGGCCAACAGACAGGCCAGTCCTTTGCGGTTAATCATTGCCGGTGCGGCTATTATGGCGCTGTCGCTCGCAATCATCCGGGCGATTGTGCTGTTAAGCCGTCAGACGCTGGATACCTACCGCTTCTGGGTTCTCGGTGGATTTGATGGTGTACAGCTTGAAACTCTCTTGGTCCTGATGCCGTTCTTTGCAATTGGGATGATCTTGGCCGTTGTCTCTGGAATTTGGCTGAACGCACTGGCCCTTGGTTCCGAGACAGCCAAAGGGCTGGGTGTAAGCGTTCTGCTCGTTCAGTTCACCACCATAGTTGCTATTGTGTTTCTGTGTGCCGCTACTGTTTCAATGGCGGGGCCGATATCATTTGTCGGGCTGGTCAGCGCGCACATCGCACGTTTGTTTTCAGGTGCCGATACGCGCTGGTTGATCATCATGTCCGCGCTGATCGGAGCTCTACTTCTCATTGCCGCCGACCTTGTCGGCCGCTTGCCGATATTGGGCGGAAACATGCAGGCGGGGTTGCTGTCCGCGCTAATAGGTGGACCAGTGTTGATCTGGTTGATCAGAAATAAACGGCTGGTGCAGCAGTGATCGTTCGCATTCCCTTAATCGTGGTGAGAACGACATGGCGCGCCAGCATGGTGAAGATCGTCCTGCTGGCGTTGCTCCTGACGTTTTTTCTGCTCACACTAAAAATCGGTACGTTTCCGCTAGCAATGCTTGAAGTCATTGCTGCTGTCTTCGACGACAGTGATCCCGTGCGCCATATGATCGTCGCCGATCATCGTCTCCCAAGAGCGTTGGCAGCCATGGGCTGCGGAATAGCGTTAGGAGCAGCCGGTGCATTGTTCCAGACCATGCTGCGCAACCCACTCGCTTCACCTGACTGGATCGGTTTCACTTCCGGCGCAAGTTTCGGTGCTCTGCTCGCCATCCACATGTTCGGTGGGTATTTGATAGTCGGTGCTCTGATCGGCGCCGCCATTACAGCCTGTCTTGTCTTGGCGCTAGCCTTTGATCGCGGCCTGAACATTCGCAACTTGGTCATCATAGGAATCGGCGCCAATCTCATGATCGGAGCTGCAGCTGACCTCTTGCTGGCTCGGGTTGACCTCATGACGGCGGCTGACATGTCGAAGTGGCTGGTCGGCGCGCTCAATGGTCGGGATTGGTCCGATGCTCAGCTGATATGGTCAGGCCTCGTACTTCTTGCGCCAGCGTTATTCATCAACGAGTTTTATCTCAGACCCAGCATTCTTGGCGATCCAACGGCTCAGGGCCTTGGTATGTCACTGTCCAGTACCAGACTTGCGACCGCAGTACTCGGCATTCTTTTGGTAACTCTGGCGGTTTGTGTGGCAGGCCCGCTTGCTTTTGTTGCCTTTGTTTCGGCCCCGATCGCGAAACGACTGGAAGGCGGCGTGACAACGGCTCTGCTATCGGCATCAATGATTGGCGGCATGATCGTGCTGCTGGCTGACATCGCGTCAAGATTCACACCTCTCGTTCAACTGCCGACAGGCGTTTTCACGGCATTGGTTGGCGCACCAATACTGATTTGGCTGCTTCTCCTAGAAACAAGGAGGGGACACTTACGATGACGTATCGATCAAGCCTTATGGCTAAAGCAGCAACCGTCCGTTTTCCAGGCGCCAGCGTTCTGGATAAACTCTCCATCGATATTCCGGACGATAAGCTAACGGTCATTATTGGGCGGAATGGGTCGGGGAAATCGACACTCTTGCGCTCTCTTAGTCGACTGCAAAAGCTAAATGCGGGACAGATTGTTCTCGATGGCAAACCCCTCAAAAATCTGAAGAACAGAATGATTGCGCGGCGCCTTGCCGTACTGCCGCAAGGATTGTCTGCGCCCGATGGCATAACAGTTCGAGAGTTGGTCTCGCGGGGGCGGACGCCGCATCAGACTGCATTTCGACAATGGTCACAAAGTGATGACATGGCCATCACTGATGCACTCGCGAAAACCGGTCTGAGCGACGATGCAGAACGAACGGTCTCAACGCTTTCGGGTGGCCAGCAACAGCGTGTGTGGATTGCTATGATACTCGCACAAGACACAAAACTCTTGCTTCTCGACGAACCAACTACGTTTCTGGATCTGCGGCATCAGATCGAGGTCCTTAACCTGATTAGGGACTTGGTTTCCACTCATTCTAGAACCGTCGTCGCCGTCCTCCATGACATCAATCTTGCGGCTCGGTTCGCGGATCACATCATCGCTCTAGATGGTGGTCAAATACACTCGGCGGGAAAGCCGGACGACGTTATTACTGCACAAAGCATGGCCGCCGTTTTTGATCTCGACGTGGAGGTCATTGAAGACCCTGTTCACAACAAGCCTCACATTATCCCTCGCTAGAGGATGCCCACATGAGTCAAACCAAGACCTATAGCCTGAGTGCTACAACCCGGCTGCCCGGCGTGCAATTCTCTACATTGCGCACTCTGTCTTTACGTGAGGCGGTGGAGCATGAACTCGATGTCTTAATCGATGTTCCAGGAGCACTGAAAATCAACACGATCTATGGTGCCTATGAGTTTGAGGAATGTGACGGCGAGACGATAGCAACCGTCCATTCTGATGTGATGAACTCTTTGTTCATTTTGAAAGATGCGCTTGTCCAAAACCTGGAGCAGTTTGCACCCAAGGCTGCGGCGCAGGTGCAATGGTCCGATGGAGATGGAGAAGGGAACTATCCTCCGAACTTTCAATTCACGACTGTCGAGGCAATAGAGAGAATCTCGGATCGTTTCCTGCGTTTGCGATTGTTAGGTAGTGACATAACTGCATATACCGACGAAGCGATTCACTTCCGCTTTGTCCTACCTGCGCTGGGCGCCACTGAAATCGAGTGGCCATCCGTAAGGGCCAACGGATCAATCCTCTGGCCCGAGGGCGACAAGTCACTCCACCGGCCCGTCTATACGGCACGCAGCGTCAGCACAGATGCCAGGACGCTGGAGGTCGACATTTTCCTACATGACGGAGGTCGGGTCACCGAGTGGGCGAAAAATCTGGCGGTCAATGAACAGGTCGCCATCATTGGTCCCGGAGGTGGCGGCATACCCAAGGCGGAGTCAATCCATCTCTTCGCCGATGAAACCGGGTACCCGGCAGCTGCAAGGATCTTGGAAGCGCTACCTTCAGAAACGAAAGGAACGCTGACACTGTTGACTGAACGAGATGGTAAGAACGACTACATCTTTGACACGCCGTCAGCGGTTTCGATCTCTTGGATCGGCCGCGATCAGACAGCGGCATTCGACGCCCGTGCCCGAGATGTAATTGCCAAGCTAGATGACGCGTATTTTTGGTATGCTGGTGAGAGGAATTCTGTTTCGGCAATTCGCTCAGTTGCAACAGAAGCTGGCGTGTCCAAACAAAACAGATATATCGCCGTATACTGGTCAAGAGGCTAGACGTTTGTCGTACCACACGCGATCTGTACGTCAAAAATGTACTAGGATTGCAGATTCAGGCGTCCATTTTGAGTTGCCCCGTACCGCTTGTTAGATCTCACGCGGTCAGCGACGAGCTGCCTAGTATGAGATAGAACAAAAATCTGAATTTGATTGTGCGCCGAGATGTCCGCTTTGTAGAGTGGAACTCGATCCGCGGAACCGATCAAGGCCAGCGGTCTTCAATCCGCACCAACAGGCCGGACACAAGACTCCTCCTGATCGAAACGCCAAAATTCAAAAAACCCTTGCAATGCAGGAACCATCCACACAGGACATAACACCAATAGGTAATACCTGATGGTCAGATTGCAGGTGGCTCGATCACAACAACATCGCTAGCCAACTCATGTCCGCTTCTGGTCGGAGCAGACTTTCGACATTCACGAACTTGTTTTTGCGTCAGGTTCGGTTACGGCCCTTCTCAGACCGTACTTTAGCGCTGGGCGGTGTCCGCTAGGGAAGGGTAAAGCGGACCTGAAATGCTACAATTCCCAGGCCCACTGATGAACGGAAAGGGAGCTTAACGCGCACTAAGATCCGAAACTCTGAACTAGCCAACATCACTTTAGCCAGCGACCAAGAGAACAATGCACGACCTGTCAGCAGTCGAGCGTGGTTTCACGCTCCCAGTCGGTCAGGTGGCGGGTATAGTCGTTCCAGTCAGCTGTCTTGAGCTTGACGAAGGCATTCACCGTCTCTTCGCCGAGCCCATTCCGCAGAACTGCGCTGCTGTCGAGTTCTCTCAAAGCGTCGAGAAGATTCAAAGGAAGTTTTCTGGCGTCAGCTGCCTTGCCGGCTTCGGTATACATGTTGATATCGCGACGGGCACCGGGGTCTCGGCCGTTCTGAATGCCATCGAGACCGGCTGCCAGAATGGCGGCTGGCAGCAGATAGGGATTAGCCGCCCCGTCAGCCAACCGCAGTTCGAACCGACCAGGATCTGGGATCCGCACCATGTGGGTGCGATTATTTCCACCATAGGTCACCGTATTGGGTGACCACGTTGCACCCGATGCCGTCACAGGTGCATTAATTCGTTTGTATGAGTTAACTGTTGGGTTTGAGATTGCGCAAAGCGCGGTCGCATTGTGCATCAAGCCGCCCAAGAATTGATAGCCAAGTTGGGAGATGCCGAGTTCACCGTCGGAGTCGGCGAATAGGTTTGTTTGACCATCGGGTGACCAGACACTGACGTGAGCATGACATCCGTTTCCGGTCAGGTGCGCGAAGGGCTTCGGCATAAACGTCGCGCGTAGATCATGTTCTTCAGCGATGGACTTGACCATATATTTGAAGAACGCATGGCGATCAGCTGTGACGAGAGCGTCAGCGTAATCCCAGTTCATCTCGAACTGGCCGTTCGCATCTTCATGATCGTTTTGATAGGGGCCCCAGCCAAGTGACTGCATCGCATCGCAAATCTGAGAGATGACGTCGTAACGGCGCATGAGTGCAGCAACGTCGTAGCAAGGCTTTGATTGTGTATCGCTACCGTCCGAAATCCCCGCGCCATCGGCTGTGATTAGGAAGTACTCGCATTCGACTCCATGCTTCATACGATAGCCCTGAGCTTCAGCTGTTTTCACGGTCCGCTTTAGAGTATTACGCGGCGCGTGCGCGACCTCCTGCCCATCCATGTAGAGATCAGCAGCGAGCCAGCCGACGTTTGGCTTCCATGGAAGTTGAATGAGGCTATCGGGGTCTGGAACAGCGAACATATCACTGTCCGCCGGCGTCATATCGAGCCAGGCGGCAAAGCCAGCGAAACCCGCGCCGTCCCGGGCCATATCAGCTATCGCCGAGGACGGAACCAACTTGGCACGCATTACACCAAACAGGTCGACGAAAGAAATCAGAAAGTAGTCAATGGACTTCGCCTTGGCCGTCTCCGCCAGATCCATCGCCATATCATCTCTCCTTCTTTGATGTCACCCACAAGCTCTTGCTTACGGCTTTCACTCTATTGTCCAGGAATCCAATTGGTGCCAGCCAGGGGCACACCTGCCATTGCGGCGGCTTCGAGGGTCAGAGCTGCCAAGTCTTCAGGTTCCAGGTTATGAACATGGCTCTTGCCGTTGGCGCGCGCTAACGTCTGCAGTTCCATGGTCATAACTGCCAGGTAGTTGGAAAGGCGGCGGCCCGCCTTGATCGGATCTAGTCGGCTCGAAAGATCAGGGTCTTGCGTTGTTATGCCGGCCGGGTCCTGGCCTTCATGCCAGTCATCGTAGGCGCCCGCTGTTGTACCCAGACGTTGGTATTCGTCTTCAAGACCAGGATCATTGTCGCCGAGTGCAACCAACGCGGCTGTGCCAATTGATACCGCATCGGCCCCCAAGGCCAGCGCTTTGGCAACGTCGGCTCCTGAACGAATTCCGCCAGAGACAATCAGCTGAACCTTACGGTGCATATCAAGCTCCTGCAGCGCACGTACGGATTCTCGAACCGCCGCCAATGTCGGAATGCCGACATGCTCGATGAAGACCTCCTGCGTAGCGGCAGTGCCGCCCTGCATACCATCCACCACAACGACGTCAGCGCCCGACTTCACGCTCAACGCAGTGTCGTAATAGGGTCGCGCCGCGCCAACTTTGACGTAAACGGGTTTCTCCCAATCCGTGATCTCACGCAGCTCCTGGATCTTAATTTCCAGGTCATCTGGTCCTGTCCAGTCTGGATGGCGACAAGCCGAGCGTTGGTCAATACCTTCCGGAAGCGTTCGCATTTCTGCGACGCGGGCACTGATTTTCTGACCAAGCAGCATACCGCCGCCGCCCGGCTTTGCACCCTGCCCGACCACAACTTCAATGGCATCGGCCTTTCGCAGGTCATCAGGATTCATTCCATATCGTGATGGCAAAACCTGATAGACAAGCTTCGAAGAATGCTCGCGCTCTTCCGGGGTCATGCCGCCGTCGCCGGTTGTTGTGGACGTACCCATCGCAGATGCGCCGCGGCCCAAGGCTTCTTTCGCTTGGGCTGACAACGAACCAAAACTCATTCCTGCAATAGTGATGGGTGTTCGCAGTTCAACTGGCTTCTTTGCAAAACGAGTTCCTAACACAACATTGGTATCGCAGCGCTCGCGGTATCCTTCTAACGGATAGCGTGACATTGAAGCGCCAAGCAGCACCAAATCATCGAAGTGCGGGACGCGCCGTTTTGAGCCGCCACCGCGAATGTCATAAATGCCGGTTGCCGCAGCACGGCGGATTTCGGATATCGTGTAGTCATCAAAAAGTGCAGGCTTGCGCGGCACGGTACGCACCGGATTTTGGGATGTCTTCCGCTCGGCCATCAGTAGTCGTCCATGTTGTCGATGGAGAAATGATAAAGATTGCGCGCTGATCCGTACCTCTTGAAGTCGGTCGGATCAGCCTTCAAGCCGGCTTGCTCTAGCAGATTTGCAACGACCGCCTTGGAGCTATCATCCATCGGTTTTTCTTCGCAGTCCGCACCTAGTCCAGCGACTTTGCCTCGAACGAAGATCTCAGCTTCATAGATAGAATCACCCAGTCCTGCACCAGCGTCTCCAAGTACGACGAGCCGACCAGCTTGCGCCATGAAACCCGCCATGTGGCCGACGTCTCCGCCGACGACAATATCAACGCCTCGAGATGAAATGCCAGCTCTGGCTGCGGCTGATCCTTCGACCACGACCAAACCACCGCAACCGGTTGCCGCTAACGACTGGCTCGCGTTGCCAGTGAGATGAGCTGTACCAGACATGATGTTTTCCGCGAAACCTGTTCCAGCATTTCCTTCCACACGCAGGGTCGCGCACTGGTTCATGCCGGCACAGTAGTAACCGGCGTGTCCTTTAATCGTAATACTGAGAGGCGCTGTTACGCCACAAGCAAGAGCATGAGCCCCACCAGGGTTCACGACCGTGAACGCACCTTCCTCTGCCGAATGCAGAGCCGCGTTTAGCTCGCGCACCGTTTGCTTATTCAGATCGAACTCAGAGTTTTGCATCATGCTACATGGCTCCAGGAATACACCCTGGTCGGTTCCGGCTCCCAAATCTCGGCATGCTCAACACCGGGCAAACGAGCAATGGCGCGAAACTCAGAAGACATGGCAACCCATTCATCGGTTTCTGCAATAACCGCCGGCTTGCATGCAATTGGATCGCGAACAACCGCGAAACCATGCTTGGTCCCGATTGCGAATGTAAAGAAACCATCGAGATCGTCCAAGGCGTGGTCGACTGCCGTTTCGAGACTGTCGCCCCCTCGCATGCGCCAAGCGAAATAGCCTGCTGCAACCTCAGAGTCGTTGTCTGTCTGGAACGTTTCACCGCGTTTGCGCAGCATGTCTCGCAGTCGATTGTGATTCGAGAGCGAGCCGTTGTGCACCAGACAAGTGTCTGCGCCCGTTGAAAATGGGTGCGATCCTGCTGTCGTGACAGCAGATTCCGTGGCCATCCTGGTATGCGCAATCGCGTGGGTGCCTGATCTGTCCGTCAAGCCGAACCGCAGCGAGACACTCTCAGGATCGCCGGTACCTTTGAAAATTTCGATAGACCGACCGAGGGCAAGGACCGTGATGTCTGGCGCATTCTCTATGAGCCATTTACGTGTAGCAGCACCATCACCGTCAGTCGAAAGGATTGCGTGATCATCAACGACCTTAATATCGTACTGCTGTCCTGTCTCCTGAGACAGGGCTTTTAGGACGCCGTTCCACTGGGTTTGGCCCGATTTGGAGAGACACGTAAGCTTGTTCTGCGTGCCGGGTTCATCATAGATCGCGAAGCCCGTTGAGTCGGGGCCGCGATCGCGCATCTCCAGCAACATTAGATTGGTCAATCGACCAAGCTCAGATTTCAACCCATCTGACTTTATAAATAAGCCAACGATGCCGCACATTCTTGTTCTCGCAGTGATTTTGAGCAATACGATTGCTGGGTTGCAAGTATAGTGTAAAGAAAACTATTTTCCTATCAGGAAATTACTCTGCTTGATCATTGATGATGATTGAGAGATAGACCGCCGGTAGTTTGCGGAGTTCAAGTGGGCCATGGAGGGCCTGTGCGTCGAAGAACAAAGAGTCACCCGGCTTAAGGATATAGTTCTCCTGCCCGTGCCGATAACTGACCTCACCACGGAGCATATAAATGAACTCGACTCCAGGATGCTGGAAAATTGGATAAGCATCCGAGTTTTCATCAAGCGTAATCAAAAAAGGCTCAACCTGGAGGCTGCTCCGCAGGCTGTGGCCGAGAAGCTGGTAGAGATGGCCTTTTCCAGAGCCTCGCCGCTCGATTGTTAGTCCAGTTCCCTTTTTAACGAAGGTCGCCTCGCGCTTTTCATCGAAACTGGCAAAGAACGTCGCAATGGGTACATTGAGGGCACTGGCCAGACCTTCCAGCGTCGTGAGAGAAGGAGACGTCTGGCCATTCTCAATCTTGGACAGCATGCCAACCGATATTGAAGCGGCCTTAGCCAGCTCGACCAACGTCATATCGAGCGCAGTACGGGTCACATGGACCTGCCGCCCAACTGCTGCTTCGAGCGTGGTGTCTTTCTCAGACATCTGTTTTCAATGACCTTCAGGCGCTGATCCAATAATGCAAGAGCCAAACTTCTAGTGAATCTTGCGAATTGAAAAAAGGCACATCCAACAATTCTAAGCACTAACAACTCTGAGAGTTGCTATGAGCTGATGCGAGACAAGACTCCATGTCTCATTTGCCTTCCAAATTATCAAGTTGCATTTGGCCCTAGTTCCCATAGGGCGTGCGCTGATGGTTTCGTCCGATACTGGACGGCGAGCCGATACGGCCATGCTGATGCACGAAGTCTCTGGTTGAGCTTTAGAGGCCATCTCGGCCGGTTTGGTTTCGTAAGACCACACGGAACTACTCTTAAATTGATGGTCTGGCAACGAGCAGCAACTGCGATCGCGCAGACGGAGACGAGAGCAGACGTCCACTCAATCAACAAGCATGCCTGGTACTTCGCTAGGTATGTTGCACCTCATTGTCACCAGTATCTACCAAGACGATCCTCGATGAGCGCTTGCTTCAACGATTGTCAGTTGCGGAGGGATCATTTCAACAAGATTGACCTCTTTCCACCAGTGGCACAGGTTGGAACATCTCGTTTTCCGCTTGGACCCAGCAAATGTCTGATGATGCCGTCTATAAGCTAAGCTTCTTTCAGAGAGCGCTTATTCTGATCCTCGTCATCAAAGGAACTGCCGTCTACTCAGCGTCTATATTGGTCGCTTCGGCAATCCTGCCGAAGATGCAGGGCGCGCTTGGTGCAACACAGGATGAAGTTTCCTGGACAATGACGTTCAATATCGTTGCGACAGCCGTTATCACTCCGATGACGGGTTGGCTTGCTGATGCCATTGGACGTCGCAATACCATGGTTTGGTGCTCGGCCATATTCGCATTCTCAACATTCATGTGTGGCACCGCCACGACTTTAGAAGAGATGATCCTCTGGCGAATAATTCAAGGCGGATCTGGTGCCCCGCTGGTGCCGCTTGGCATGACGTTTCTACTCGACTCAAATCCAACTCGTCACCACGGTACAGTCAATGCTCTGTTTGGCATGGGCAACATCGTTGGTCCTGTCATCGCCCCGACGCTCGGCGGCGAGATATCGGATCTCTATGGATGGCAGTGGGCCTTTTGGATGATTGTTCCATTCGCCATCACGGCAGCAGTTGGCTTCTGGTTCGTACTCCCGGTTCGCAGCGTCCGCGCAACCACGCGCCTAGATTGGACCGGATTTCTGACGTTGACAATTGCGGTTGCGGGGGCCCAGATCGTGTTCTCTCGTGGGCAGCGGCTTGATTGGTTCGAATCATCAGAAATCGTCGCTATGTCGTTTTTAGCGGCAACTGCACTTTATCTCTTCATTTCACATAGCCTGACGACAGAAAGGCCGTTCATACGGCTCTTTCTTTTCACGGACCGCAACTACGCACTGGGCATGCTGTTAGTTTTCTTCTACGGCATGTTGAATTTCGCACCCGTCGTCTTGTTGCCGCCGCTTCTTCAGAACTTTGCCGGGTATACGGATACTGCCATTGGCGCCTTCATTGGTTGGCGCGGGTTTGGAACAGCCGTTGGCTTTGTGTTTGTGATGCTCGTCCCGCGCATTGATCCACGCCTGATGATGATCATTGGTTTCACTGTTCAAGCGATTGGCGGTTACAACATGATGCAGTTCGACCTTAACGTCTCTCCATTCATGTTGGCGGTCAACACCGTGGTCCAGGGCATCGGGGTCGGTATGGCTTGGGTGCCGATTACGGTTGTTACCTTCGCAACATTGAAGCCGGAGTTTCGTGCCGAAGCCATGGGAATGTTCCACTTGTTACGGAACTTTGGATCCAGCATCTTTATTTCGATTGCCGTGGCTGAAATAGTCAGGACATCAAGTGCAAACTATGCACGACTGACGGAGACGGTTTCGCCATTCAACAATGTCTGGAGTATGCCATGGGCCACCGGCTCTTGGTCAATCAATAGTCCGCCCGAGCTCGCGCACGTAGCCAGTGAAATTACGCGGCAAGCTGCTATGATCGGCTATCTTAACGCGCTTGCAATGTATACGCTGGTGACACTGATTGCATTACCAATTTGTCTTTTGGTTCGGCCACCCAAGCGATAGGGTTCGATCCTCCCGTTCTGTGGTTACGAAAAAAGATGCTGGTTTTGTCCGAGCGCTTTGTCAGCTTTATGGACTGTCTAACATCAGCACACCTGGAACGTTCTGGGAGCTTTTTTAAGCCGACTGTTTTTAGGCTCATCCTCACTGGTTTGCGTGGCGAGGACAGCATAGCTGAGCTGTGCCGCCAGGAAGGCATAGCATAGCTATGTATTTAGGACCGCGCTCTCATGCATCGATTACTTTGATTTGGCACGCACGCACGCGAGCGTAGCTTTGCGAGGAAGAAGACTGGACTGTCTTCAACCAGATTTACCTTAGCGGGGTGCAGCAACCTCAGTTGGCGTCGCCTTGTCCTTAGTAAGCTATGTACCAGTTCATAAGTGCGAGCCTAGTTGCTCTGATTCAATGATTGGAATTCAGTGATCGGAAAACTCCCTCCAGACCGCCCTCAGCAATTTAATAATGCAATTGGCTAGTAATTCGGCACAGTTTGCAAAAAATTTAAGCCCTTCATTGAGGGATCATTGCGCTAGTTTTTATCCGACGGTCATTCTTCGGGAAGCTTAGTATTCGAAATGTTTAGAAAGATAGGAAACTGGCTCCGGCCAGAACGTACGGCGCCGCCTTCTGAGTCCAAGAAGGCCAACCATTCGTCAAGTGACCGTTCAAGCAATTCCAATCCAGAATTGCACGCGGTCGCTCTTACAGCTGCAGACACCTTGAAATCTGAACTCACGCCTTCATTGAAAGTACCGAAACAGGAGAGCTCATCGGTGACAAAGTTCAAACTAGAATACATATGGCTTGATGGGTACGAGCCTGTTCCAAATCTACGCGGCAAAACGCAGATCAAACAATTTGACTCGTTCCCGACCCTGGAACAATTACCGCTCTGGGGATTTGACGGCAGCTCAACGCAGCAGGCTTCAGGCAGTAGCTCCGACTGTGTGCTAAAACCAATTAGAGTCTTTCCAGATAGTCAGCGCACCAACGGAGTACTGGTGCTTTGCGAAGTCATGATGCCTGACGGTGTCACACCACACCCGTCCAACAAACGAGCTACCATTCTTGATGATGAAGGCGCATGGTTCGGCTTTGAACAGGAATACTTCTTTTATAAAGACGGCCGACCATTGGGATTCCCATCTGCCGGATACCCCGAGCCACAAGGGAAATACTATACAGGTGTCGGTTACAGCGCGGTCGGCAGCATAGCAAGGCAAGTGGTTGAAGAGCATCTCGATGTGTGTCTTGCCGCTGGTATTAACCATGAAGGTATCAATGCCGAAGTTGCCAAAGGTCAATGGGAATTTCAAATATTTGGCAAAGGCTCCAAACGCGCAGCGGATGAAATGTGGATGGCTCGTTATCTCCTGCAGCGTCTCGCAGAAAAGTATGAACTAGACATCGAGTATCATTGCAAGCCACTCGGCGACACTGACTGGAATGGCTCTGGCATGCATGCAAATTTTTCGACAACTTACCTGCGCGAGGTTGGTGGCCAAGCATACTTCGAGTCACTGATGTCCGCGTTCGAAGCCAACTGCGCTGACCATATTGCTGTTTATGGGCCAGACAATGATATGCGACTAACAGGTTTGCACGAAACACAGAGGATCGACCAGTTTAGCTATGGCGTTGCAGACCGGGGTGCATCGATCCGTGTGCCTCACAGTTTCGTAAACAGTGGTTATAAAGGTTATCTAGAAGATCGTCGGCCTAACTCTCAGGGCGATCCATACCAAATCGCTTCCCAGATTCTAAAGACAGTCTCTGAAGTGCCACTAGCTGCAGGGGTTTCAGTCGCAGCAGAATAGGCTTGTAAGCTCATTGTTGCATTGATCGAGCTTCCCACGATTAATGTAACACTGCCGGATGCAGGTTTGCCGTTCTTGCATCCGGCCCGTCAAACGATCGATGCAAAGTGTAAACTATGTAACTCGTGCACTTTCGCGACTCTTCGACTTGCACGACAAGCCATTAGCCTCGGGCTCAAGCAATCTACCCATAACTCTAGTGACCATTTCAGGGGCGTGGTTCCTGCTAATGTTGGCTAGCTGTTTTGGGAAGTGGCCTTCGACTGTCAGGTCAATGCAACGCGCCTTTCCGTCATGTTTCGGCAGTTGCCAAGCAATTCACTGAGCAATTCGTAAGGTATCAACTCGATTGCGTCAGATACCAGCGAGAAGAAAATGCTGACAGCGAGACTAGGCATGAGCGGAAAGTCGTACTGTTGTCCAGAAATTTTCGCACGCGATGTCGAAACCAAGTTGATGGCAGGTTGGATGTGCTTGGGGCGCATTGATGAGATACCTGAGCCGGGCGATTATTTCACCGTTCAATTGTTCACCGAACCGCTCATCATTGTCAGAGGAGAGGACTACGAAGTTCGTGTCCTCGCAAACGTGTGCCGTCACCGTGCAAGTCCGGTGGCACAGGGAGCAGGTAATTCCAGGCGTTTTGTTTGCCCCTACCATGCGTGGAGCTACGACTTAAACGGCAACCTCCGTTCTGCATCCCGAATGCCGAAAGAGATGGTTGCTGGCCTATGTTTGCCTAGCTATCGGACCGAGATCTGGCAGGGCTTTTTGTACGTCAATCTGGACGGCTCAGCTGCGCCGCTGAGCCAGCAGTTGTCAAAACTCGAGGATCGCATCGCCCCTTATAGGCCAGCGGAGTTCCGCACGTTCCACACTGCTGAAAAGCTTTGGCAGGCAAACTGGAAATCAGTGGTTGAGAACTTTCTTGAGGCTTATCACCTTTCTGTGGTCCACTCCGCGACATTGAACGACTATACGCCCACCGGCCTTGCCAAGAAGTTTGACGGAGGAGCAGCGTTCACCGGCTATTGTGCGCACTATCCTAAGAACGCTGCTTCGCGTGGTGAGGGAGCTCCCCATCTGAGTGCCGAGAAACGGCGCTGCTCCACGCTCTTTAGCGTTTTCCCGTGTCATCTGGTTTCTCAAGCGGCCAGCCTCCTGGCCTCGTTCAGCCTGATCCCACTCTCCTCATCGCAAACACAAGTCCGTTGGAGCTTATCAGCATATGCGGATGATTTAACGGAAAGTTTAAAAGCTGATCGGATTACCTTGTGGAGTAAAGTCAACGATGAGGATCAGGAGCGTTTAGAGGCGACCCAGCTTGGGATCGGCTCGAGGTTCGCCGAGGCTGGTCCTATCGCACCAGAGCATCTGGAAGGTACGATAGCAGATTTCCATGATTATCTGGTATCGCACAACCGATACACAGCAATCACTTAACACTTGCATCCATGGGAGGGATGCAGCGTGCAATAATCTTGGATGTCGATCTCGGAGAGCGGTCGCTTGTCCTGAGCAGCAGCATTACAAACAAGGACGTCCAATCGTCCGTATTCCTCGACCACGAACTGAAGTGCAGCGGCGGCAGCCTTTTCGTCTGTTATGTCGAAATGCGCGACTGCCATCTCGGTGGGCCAAAACGCGCTAGGATCTGACTCTTTGCAATTTCACCATTCTCAATAGCGTGCAGCACCAGCGGCTCGCCGTAGTCGTAATACTCGTCACAACCGCGCGGCCCAAACCACAGCATCAAATCATCTACTCGCCCGTTAGGTCGCAGCGTTGCTTCAAGGAGGTAATTTGCGCTTGTCACCGATTGTGTCGTCGCGGGGGTGCCAGATGTCACGATCAGCCGTCGATCTGTTAGCGTGTATGTCTCGTCCGGCCTCCGATCCGGCTGTTGAAAGAGGGCGAACACGCATCCAAGGGCTTTGATCCAGAGGTATATCGTCAAGGAAGCGACGATCAAAATTCCAACGCTCGAGGCGGCGCGCCCGAAAGTATTGGGTTGTGTAAGACCGCTAAAGTGAATCACAGCAACTGCAATCATCGAAGCGATGCCTGCCAGGACGATCGTCCAGAGCAGTGTCAGCCAGGGCCTTAGCGGTTTTGACGCGCGCGACCAGTCGGGGCTAGCACACCATTCTATGCGCTCTCCCGGCAGCAACTCTGGCGAGTTCTCGATGGTCTCTTTCATGTGCTCTCATTCAGGACTAACGGAATGGAAGAATCGCTTAGCGCAGTTCCGCTGAGCGTCCCGCCGCAGTGCTAAGATTGCGCGTGATTTTGCTCTAATCAATCTTCGCCAAAAGCCAAGTGCCTGACTTGTCGAACTGAGAGAAAGCCTTTCAGATCTCGACCAGATTCAACATGTATTGACGAGATGACCTTCGGTTGAGTGTGTTCAAAACACGCTCTCGTCGTAAACGACCTGACCGTCAACCATAAGGCCCTTAATGAGGCCGGTTCCGTCATCCTGTAGCGAGAGCACGACTCCGAGTTTCTGGTCCGCCTGGATCTTCTCGAGTGCTTTGGCACGGCTGCG
>JBCDBQ010000091.1:0-16414 GCA_039183375.1 Pseudomonadota bacterium | reverse complement strand
GCCGAGGATAGAAGCCATCCACGCTTCAAAATTGAAGGTCGGTTACGCGGTGCAAAAACCATAATCTACCTCATTTACTCTGCCACCGACCTAACGCGATTCTAAGCAAACCAACCCGCAGCGTTAACGCTCTGTTTACTTTAATCCCGTTAGGTCGGTGGCAGAGTAAATGAGGTAGATTATGGTTTTTGCACCGCGTAACCGACCTTCAATTTTGAAGCGTGGATGGCTTCTATCCTCGGCAGCCGTATTAGCTCTAGGATTTGGCCTCTCAGCCTGTAGTGCCGACGTTAGCCGTTTCGGCAGCAACAGCCTGGGCTATGGCAGCGATCCTGAAGCTCAGACACAACCCATTCATTCGGACGGATCACTCTTCGATCACCGTCCAGAAGTATCAACGAACTCGGGATCGAGTTTCGGCAATAGTCTGCCGACGACGACCGGATCAGTTGAGTCAACGCAGTTGGCGGATGCCGCGCCCGCGGTCAATGAGCAGCGCTACGAGCCAGCGCAGTACAAGCCAGCCATTGCCAACCAACCGAGCCATTCACCTGCACCCGCGTCGGACGGATACCGGCAGGCAAACGTATCGACACCAAACCAGGTTTCGTTTGGTCGCGATGCACCTGCCGCTGATCAGCCGCTTGCAGCGAATCCGCAGGCAACATCGATTACCGTTCAGCGTGGCGATACGCTGTATCAGTTGGCACGTCGCCATCGCGTCAGCGTTGAACAACTAAAGCAGGCTAACGGCCTGTCCAGCAATGTCATTCGTCCCGGTCAGGTTCTGGTCGTCGACGGCGGCCAAAGCCGTGCGCCTGCACTGGCCAATCGCGTGATTGAGCGCAGCCGGACAAGCGCACCAGCACGACAGGCTATTCCGTCCGGTGAAACGTATACGGTTCGCGCCGGCGACAGCCTGTACGCGATTTCGAGACGCACAGGCGTTCGCGTTGCCGAATTGCAGGATCTCAACAATATCACAGACGTTCGCCGCATTCGGCCAGGCACTGTTCTGCGCCTGAACAGTGGCTCCTATGCCGAGCCAGCAGCAACGTCGCGTCCGGCTGACCGCCGTGATCGGACGACGGTTCAAAAGGATTTTGTGCCGCGTACCGTGCAAACCACAACGCAGCCGATCATCATCAATTCCGGTCAGAAGCAGGCCACTGCGCCGAAATCAAACGCGCCACGCCTGGCTGACAGGATCAATGATCCGGCCGCCAGGCCCCAGGCGCCGACCGGACGAAAGTATGCGCGGCTGGAGACACAATCCACGCCATCATCCAGCTCGGGTCAGAAGTATCGCTGGCCGGTTAGCGGACGCATCATTGGCCGCTTTGGAAAACAGGCAGGCGGCAAGAAGAACGACGGCATCAACATAGCCGTACCCGTCGGAACGGACATCCATGCTGCGGAAGCGGGTGTGGTGGCCTATGCCGGCAATGAGCTCAAGGGATACGGCAATCTCATCTTGATCCGTCACGACAATGGATTTGTCACCGCTTACGCCCACTCAAGCCGCATGCTCGTCCGTCGCGGCGACGCCGTGGCCCGCGGCCAGGTCATCGCGAAGGCCGGTAAGACAGGAGCAGTCTCTCGTCCGCAGCTACACTTCGAGTTGCGCGATGGCGCCAAGCCGGTTGATCCGATGCCGCATCTCGGCCGGCTGTAGACCGACCCAAATCTGAGATCGCTGCCAGTGCAGCGGAAAACGGCCCCGCCTTTGGCGGGGCCGTTGTCGTTTAGTCGAGCTCCAAGGCTTTGCCTTGACGGCCCGCTAGGTCCTGGATGTACTGCCACGCGACACGGCCAGAGCGCGCCCCGCGCGTTGTCGACCATTCGAGGGCGTCGCGCTTCAGCTCGTCGGCGTCCATCTCAAGACCGAAGTGGCGGACATAGCCGTTGACCATCGCCAGATACTGATCCTGTGTTCCGTTATGGAAGCCAAGCCAAAGTCCAAATCTGTCGGACAGTGAGACTTTCTCCTCAACAGCTTCTGACGGATTGATCGCCGTGGAGCGCTCATTCTCCATCATGTCGCGAGGCATCAAGTGGCGGCGGTTGGAGGTGGCGTAGAAGACGACATTTGTCGGTCGACCCTCGATACCGCCATCCAGCACGGCCTTGAGCGATTTATAACTGGTGTCATCATGATCAAACGACAGGTCATCGCAAAAGACGATAAACCGGTCGCTGCTGCTGCGCATGATGTTGAGACAACGCGGCAGGCTGTCGATGTCCTCACGATGGATTTCGACCAGCTTGATATCCGGCTTGCCGTCTGAGCCAAGACCAAGGTCCCTGCGCACTTGTGCGTGCGCGGCTTTCACAAGGGAGGATTTGCCCATTCCCCGGGCCCCCCAGAGAAGTGCATTATTCGCGGGCAGACCTTCAGCAAAGCGGCGGGTGTTTTCCAGTAGTTGATCAGCCGGGCGCTCAACGCCCTGCAGCAGACCGAGTGGAACACGATTGATGTGCTTGACGGGCTGAAAATGGTCCGGATCGGTCTGCCAGACAAAGGCTTCTGCAGCGCTGAAATCAGCTGTTGGCGGCGGTGGCGGTGCCATCCGCTCCAAGGCATTTGCAATCCGTTCCAAAAGATCTGTTTCGCTGGCGCTCATCGTTCAACTACCGTGTCTTTGCGGCTCTGAACGGCGATCTATAAGGCGTTGCCGAGCCGTGCGTCACCCACTGGGGCACTCGGTCACGCTAGCTCGCGCGATGGGTTCAGTTGGTTGCAATAGGAGCGTTAGGATCTATAGTCCTGCACAAATCGCGATCGGGCCGTCAGACGATAATTTGGCGGCACGGTTTTTGGCGTCCATACAACTTTTGGCAATAACAATAAGGTAACGCAGGTTCGATGTTTATCACCCCAGCTTACGCACAGGCCGGTGGCGCCGGCGGTGGCGACTTCTTTGTTCAGTTGCTGCCGATCCTCTTGATGATCGTCATCTTCTATTTTCTGCTGTTCAGGCCGCAACAGCAGCGCATGAAGGCGCATCAGGAAATGGTTGCCAACATCCGCCGTGGGGATACGGTTGTGACAGCCGGAGGCCTGGTCGGAAAGGTCAGCAAGGTCAAGGACGATGGTGCTGAAATCGAAGTAGAAATTGCCGACGCCACACGTGTCCGCGTGGTCAAGGGAACAATCGCTGAAGTGCGCGTCAAAGGCGAAGCAACTAAAGAGTAATCGCCTGATCGTTGACAAGCTGTTGCGCACGGACGCGTGCTAAAAGCTTGTCACGACAGGTTCTTGGCCCTAAATGCCAGTAGCCTTGCTGATACCAGTATCTTTGCTGATGTTTGCGCGCGCAATAAAATAAACCCGGCAACGGCCTCGCAACGGCCCGCAACGGCCCGCAACGGAAAGACTAGCGACCTATGCTCCATTTCGCCCGTTGGAAAATCATCGCGATCGTAACTGTCTGCCTTGCAGCCATCGTCTTCGCTAGTCCGAATTTCTTTGGCAAAGAGTTTGTTGCCAGTCTGCCAAACTGGCTTCCAAAGAACCAGCTCAAGCTGGGCTTGGACCTTCAGGGCGGTGCGCACCTCCTTTACTCTATGGACGTCAAGGAACTGCGCAAGAACATGCTCAACAACCTGCGCGCCGACGTCAGGAAGCGCCTTCGCGATGCCAAGATTGGCACTGTGGGTACGGGCATTGTTGCCAACGGTGTGCAGACGAGGCTGGGTCAGCCGACGGACATGGAGCGCGCGCTGGGCGTTTTGAGAGAGCTCGCGCAACCGCTGACAGCAAATATTTTCGCCGGCACCGATGAGCGCGATTTGACGGTCGAGAGAATTGATGATCGCGTCATCCGCATTAGTCTCAATGACGCCGGTGTGAAGCAGAAAATTTCAGAGGCGATCAGCGGAGCCATTGAAACCGTTCGCCGCCGCGTCGACGAATTCGGAACCAGCGAACCAAACATCACACGACAAGGCGCTGACCGCATCCTTGTGCAGGTGCCGGGGGTCCAAGATACCCAGGGCCTGAAAAACCTGATTGGTAAGACGGCAAAGCTCAGCTTCCACGAAGTTCATCCGAGCGAAGGGCGATCTTCGACGGAGCAGCCGGCGCGCGGCGACTACCGATCGTATAAGACGTCGCCTGAGTCAGACGAGCCAGGCACTTTCTACTACCTGAAAGAGCCGGCAGTTGTTCGTGGTGATCAGCTTAAGAGCGCGTCGCAAGGCTTCGATCAACGCACCAACGAACCGATCATTCTATTTACCTTCAACCAGGAAGGCGCGCGCGCCTTCGCTCGCTTCACTGCTGAGAATGTCAACCGTCCGTTTGCGATTGTTCTGGACAACCAGGTGCTATCCGCTCCGGTCGTGCGCGAACCGATCCTGGGTGGTTCTGGTCAGATTTCCGGTGGCTTCACCGTTAAGGGTGCGAACGATCTGGCCATCCAGCTGCGCTCAGGTGCGTTGCCTGCCGACCTGACAGTGGTTGAGGAACGGTCCGTCGGACCATCACTCGGTGCGGACAGTATCGCGTCCGGACAACTGGCAGGCATCGTAGGCGCCGTGCTGACTGTACTTCTGACGATTTGGGTCTATGGAACCTTCGGCCTGTTTGCCGTTGCCGGTCTGATTCTCAATGCCCTCTTCATCGTAGCGATCATGTCGACGATCGGCTCGGTCCTTACGCTGCCGGGTATTGCCGGTTTGATCCTGACCATCGGTATGGCCGTTGATGCGAACGTTCTGATTTACGAACGCATTCGGGAAGAATTGCGCGGCGGAAAAACGGCCATCGCAGCGATCGACTCAGGGTTTGGCCGCGCCATGGTGACAATCCTTGACAGCCAGCTGACCACGCTAGCCGCAGCGATCATCATGTTCTGGCTCGGGTCTGGTCCGATACGCGGCTTCGCGGTGACTCTGTCAATCGGGATCTTCACATCGATCTTCACTGCCGTCACGGTTGTCCGCTTGATGGTGGCCATGTGGCTGCGTGCCGAGCGCAATCGCAGTCGCTCTGTCGATGTTCCAATTTAAGCTTACGGGACAAGTCTGCTTGCTGCTCGTCGAGAAAAACTAGGTCTAACACATGCAACTCATTCCACACTTTCGGGGCAGACCCCTCTTCCAGCCCAAAAGCGAACTCCCAATCATCGGGCTAGCGCGCATGGCGATGATGGCTTCTGCCGCATTGATCGTCGTGTCTTTGATCGCCTGGTCGACAATTGGCCTCAACTACGGTGTCGACTTCAAAGGCGGCTCGATGATCGAGGTGCAGGCAAAGTCCGGACAGGCCGACATAGCGGGATTGCGCAACGTCGTCGGTGATCTGGGGCTGGGCGACGTGCAGATCCAGCAGTTCGGTAAGCCAAGCGACGTTCTTATCCGGATTGAGCAGCAACCTGGCGGCGAGAAGGCGCAACAGGCTGCGCTCGGTAAAGTGCTCGAGGCCATTGGCAATACCTACGAGCAACGGCGGGCCGAGGTTGTTGGCCCAGCTGTATCCGGAGAGTTGCGCATAACCGGGATGATCGCAGTGCTCTGTTCGATCCTGGCGATCATTCTCTATGTTTGGTTCCGTTTCGAATGGCAATTCGCTGTTGGCGCGGTTGTCGCCCTGACACACGACGTTCTGATCACAGTAGGGGTGTTCTCGATCCTGCAATTGGAATTCGACTTGTCCACCGTGGCAGCGCTTCTGACGATCCTTGGTTATTCCGTGAACGACACGGTGGTTGTGTCCGACCGGATCCGGGAAAATCTGCGCAAATTCAAAAAGCTTGAGATCAACGCCCTGCTCAATCGTTCGATCAATGAGACTTTGGCGCGGACTTTGATGACGAGCTTGACGACACTGACTGTCCTGGTCGCTCTCTACATTCTCGGCGGAGAAGTTATTCGCAACTTCACATTTGCAATGATGTTCGGTGTGATCATCGGAACGTATTCGTCAATCTTCATCGCGGCGCCGTTGCTCGCAAGGCTGGGCGTTAAGCGGGATTGGTCAGGCGTGACGAGGGGTGCACCTGCGGCAGCCAACTAGGTCGCTCATGGGCGCTGAGAGCGGGAGCTGAGCGCGTGAATGTTTCTGGCGAAGCGCGCTTTCCGGGCCAGGCCCCCATCGACGCCTATGGCAACGGTGGTTTTCGTTTTGCCGAAATGAGTCACCGCGGCTCGTTACTTTGCCTGCCGTCCGGAATTTATGGCTGGGAAGCAGCCAATGGTGACACGCTTGGCGCGTCTGATTTGGCCCGTGCACTCAATGAACTCAAGGCGCCCGAATTTCTATTGTTGGGCACCGGGCAGACACAGCATTTTCCAACACCGGAATTGCGTTCCGCGTTTGCCACGGCTGGCATTGGTCTGGAGGCGATGAATACAGGCGCGGCATGTCGAACATACAACGTGCTGTTGGCGGAAGGCCGGCCGGTCGCAGCGGCGTTGGTTGCCGTGGATTGATATGTCCAGCCCGGTCCCGGATCAAAGCAGCGACCATATCGGGAAATGGGACGAGATCGTCTCGCTGGCTCGGACCTATCAATATGACCGCTATATAGCAGCAACTTTGTCACCGCGCGCAGCTCGCCATGACCTCATCACTCTGGCAGCGTTTGCTGGTGAAATGCGCCGCATTCCCTGGTCCGTGAGTGAGCCAACAATAGGTATGATACGCCTGCAGTGGTGGCGTGACGGACTGACCGCTGCGCCACAAGAAACAACAGGAAACCCACTTGCCGATGCCGTTCGCACAGTCGTAGCGCGCAACAAACTCCCGGTTGGATTGCTGCTCGGTCATATCGATGCGCAGGAACTGGAGCTCTACGCAGATCTTGTCGAAGACATGGATCAGCTGCGATTGCACTACATCAGGCGCGAAGGCGGCCTGTTTCAGCTCGCGGCTCAGATCTTGGGCCAGCCAAGCGCATTGGATCGACTTGATCAAGCGGCCTGTGCCTATGGCATGGCAAAGTCGATCGCTGAATTTGCGTTCAGACGAAACGGCAGGCAGCTGTTGGTGCCGGGAGATATGGCTGCATCTTATGGCATAAAACCGGATACAACCGCAGAAGCCGCCTCAGATAGCAATCGCGAACAAAAGCCACCCGCTGCACTGCTGAGCGACTTGGCCGACATTGCAATGTCCGACTATCGGGCGAGCCGTGAAGCGCTTGGCTCTGAGGCTGGCAATGCGTTCTGCGCACTGCTTCCACTGGCTCTGACGCCAGCCTACGCATCAACTGCAAAAAGCCCATTTGCCGCCTCAAATGTATCGAATATGGGCCCCGGTAATTTCTCAAAGTCCTGCAGACTACTCTGGGCTTACATGCGCGGCAGGCTGTAGTAGCGAAAGATGCCGCTGAACATTGAGAAGGCAGGATGATCCGAGTCTTGAATTCCTTCGCGCTCCTGGTTGCGTTGACTTTGAGTCTCGGTACATCGGTCCGGGGCCAGGAAGCAGCTAATGAGGCGGCCAATATCAACTGGCGGGTTGAAAACCCGTTCCGCCTATTCACGGATCCAGCAGACACGCGGCGCCATCGGGCATCCTTCGAGGCTCTCTCTGAAGCCGAAAAACAAACTCCGGTTCTCTCCGTCGAACGACAACTCGCGAAACGCCATCCTGACGGATGGGCTGCCGCGCTAACGGGTGAGCTGTGCTGGAACGAGCAGACATACGAATACCGTTGCAAGCGTAGCGCAGACAAATACATCCGGCCGTCGTCACATCGCATTGAAGCCTGGCTGGATTACGAAGAAGACCTAGCGAGCGCAATTTGCACCTGGCTGACCACGCCGCGTGGCCGCAACCCGGGGCGTGGTATTGCGGTGACGCAACCTTGCGATCGGCCGATTGAACTTGATGTTCCCTATCCCGCGGGGGCTCTGGTCGAGGTGCGCATGAAGGACAAGCAGGTCGCGCGCCAGGAGGTGCGGGTCAAGGATATCTTTGTTGTTGGCCTCGGCGACAGCTTTGCCTCCGGTGAAGGCAATCCGGACGTGCCTGTTCGTTTCTCGCGAGAACGATCTGCCGATTACGGCGCGCCGACCGAGAACATCCAACTAGCCGGTTATCCGGCGAGGGTCGGTGGATGGCGCAAGATCGGCGATCGCGATTTCATCAAGCACAATGCGAAGTGGCTTGATCAGGCCTGTCATCGCTCGCTCTATTCGCACCAGTTGCGCGCGGCGCTTCAGTTGGCGATTGAAGACCCGCATCGTGCGGTGACGTATCTTGGGTACGCGTGTTCCGGCGCAGAGATCACGAAGGGCTTGTTCCTGCGCTACAAGGGCAATGAATGGGTCCCAAAGCCACCAGCGCTATCGCAGCTCTCAGCTGTCGCCAGAGCGCAATGTGGCGAGCGCAGCGCACCGTTGAAGGATTATCCGGAAGCCTTTCACATGCGCGAGAAAATCCTGGATCTGAAGGGCTCTGTGATACTTCACAAATGCCCCCGTGATCACGCCCGGAAGATCGACCTGATGCTGGTCTCGATCGGGGGCAATGACATCGGCTTCGCCCGCCTTGTGGCAAACGCTGTCCTGCGCGACAAGTCCGTCCTCAAGCGCCTTGGCGGTTGGTTTGGGCAGGTGTTTGACAAGCGCGATGCCAACGAACCGCTGAAGAACCTCGACTATCGTTATAAGGCCCTGAACCGCGCGATCCACAACGTGCTGCACTTACCGTGGAACCAAAGTGACCGGATCATCCTGACAGCGTATCCGCCGCTGGCCTTGCTTGATGATGGGCGCACACCATGCCCTGATGGACGCTTGGGCATGGAGATCCTGCCGGCCTATCGCCTCGATGCGGCGCGCGCGCGTGAAGGCGAGGATGTTTCGGCGACCTTGAACAAGTTCATGCGCCGCCATGCACGGGGGCGTGGCTGGACATTTGCCGATCACCATCGTGAAACATTCCTCGGACATGGCCTATGCGCCGGCGCTGCCTCTGCAGGACTGTCGATGGCGGACGAGTTACGTCTGCCGCGCCTCATCGGTGGTTATTGGCAGCCCTATAACCCTGCCAACTACAAGGCCTACACCAGGCGCAAACGCTGGTATCGTACGCCCAACGATGCTTTCATGACCGGGCACTTTCACGTCACCGGCTCGCTGCTGCAAAGCGTGTTGCGATCGAAAAAGCTGCGCTGGACCCAGCTGCTATTGGCCTCAACTTATTCCGGCGCGTTTCATCCAACAGCTGAAGGTCAGGCCGCTATTGCTGATGCCGTCGTGCACAAGGCGCGTGCGGTCCTACGAAAGTACGACAAGCGACGCAACCGCAGATGACGGCTGGCACCTGCTCGATCCTGTGGAACGATCCGATTACTCCGCAGCAGCCGTGACAACCATCTGATCAACCCAGGTCGACCAATCGTGCAATGCGCGTGCCGCCTGGGCGCGCTTCTTGGCAAGTGAACGCGCCTTGCCTTTCAGGCGGCGTCCTTCTTCGTCTTTCCTGGGTGCCTCGATGCCCGGGAACAAGCCGAAGTTGACATTCATCGGTTGAAACGAGCGTGGTCCGGCTGTGTCCTCGCCAGAGGTCAGATGGCCGCCCGTAATGTGATTCAGGAGCGCACCGTGTGCGGTAGTGGCTGGCGGTAGAACTGGTGGCTGGCCCAAGCGTTCAGCAGCTGCAAAGCGACCCGCGAGCAGACCACAGGCAGCGCTTTCCACGTAACCCTCGACGCCGGTGATCTGGCCGGCAAACCGCAGGCGCGGGATCGATTGCAACTGCAGTGTTTCGTTGAGCACCCGCGGCGAGTTGAGAAAAGTATTGCGGTGCAGGCCTCCGAGGCGCGCAAATTCGGCTTCCTCTAGACCCGGTATCATCCGAAACACGTGCTTTTGCTCGCCATGGCGCAGCTTGGTCTGGAAGCCGACGATGTTCCAAAGCGTGCCAAGCGCATTGTCCTGCCGCAGTTGCACAACCGCGTAGGGCTTCTCCGTACCCGGGTGGGGATTTGTCAGCCCGACCGGTTTCATCGGGCCGAAGCGCAGCGTCTCGCGGCCGCGGGCAGCCATGACTTCGATGGGAAGACAACCATCAAAGTAAGGCGTGCTGGCCTCCCACTCCTTGAAGTCGCTGGTCTCGCCTGCCAGCAAGGCATCGATCAAGGCGTGGTATTGCTCCTCATTAAGTGGACAATTGAGATAGTCGGCGCCGGTGCCGCCCGGTCCGGCCTTGTCGTAGCGCGACTGCTTCCACGCCACATCCTGGTTGATTGTTTCGTAGTGCACGATCGGTGCGATGGCATCGAAAAATGCGAGCGCATCTTCGCCGGTTGCATCATGGATCGACTGGCTCAAGGCAGGTGACGTGAGGGGACCGGTTGCGACGATGACATTGTCCCAATCGGCGGGCGGAATAGCATCAACTTCGCCGCGCTCAAGCTCAATCAACGGATGCTCGGAGAGCTTTGCTGTGACCTCGTCGGCAAACCCATCTCGATCAACTGCAAGCGCGCCACCTGCCGGCAGCCGATGCTTGTCGCCGGCTGTCATGATCAGAGAGCCTGCGCGTCGCATTTCCTCATGAAGGACCCCAACGGCATTCGACTGCGCGTCATCAGACCGAAACGAATTCGAACACACGAGTTCGGCGCAGGCATCTGTTTGGTGGGCATCTGTGCCCTGGCCAGGGCGCATTTCATGAATGATGACCGGGACGCCGGCATGCGCGATCTGCCATGCCGCTTCCGAGCCGGCAAGACCGGCGCCAATTATATGAACGGGGTTGAGCTTCATGACCGAATACCGCGCCGTGGAGATCACAAATCGACTTCCTTGGCTCTGATTGCGTGATAAGAACTGTCCTGGATAACGCAATACTTAAGCCGGGAGGCAGAAAATGTCGATCACACGTCACGAGCCATCGCCAATATTCAACAAAGTCGTGGAAGCCAATGGCTTCGTCTTCACATCCGGCATCGTCGCTGACGATGTCAGTCAGGATATCAAGGGCCAAACACGCCAGATTCTGGCAGAGATTGATCGCTTGCTAGGACTGTGCGGTACCGACAAGTCAAAGGCGGTCTCAGCCAGCATCTGGGTGACCGACATTCGCAACCGCGATGACATGAACGAAGAGTGGATTTCCTGGACTGGTGGTCAGAACCTGCCGGCGCGCGCCTGTGTTGAAGCTCGGTTGGCATCGCCTGCCATGCTCGTCGAGATTGCGGTCACGGCAGCCAAGTAAACTGCCAAGGCCTGCTACACGACCAAGGCCTGCGCGCGCAGCTCAACAATCCAACAAAGACTGAGAAAACTGAGGTTGCCATGAGTGCTGACCGAAAGCCTGTGCCGCAGCGCAATGAGTTCGGCCATTTCCACAACATCCCGACACGTTGGATGGACAATGATGTCTATGGCCACGTCAACAATGTTGTCTACTATTCGTACTTTGACACCCTCATCAATCGCTACTTGATTGATGAGGGTGGCCTCGACTTCCAGGGTGGTAACATCATAGGAATTGCCGTCGAAACGACCTGCCGTTTTCATAAGTCATTCGCCTACCCGGAGACCGTTGAAGCTGGCCTCGCGATCGGGCACCTCGGCAACTCGTCCGTGCGGTATGAAATCGGCCTCTTTGCAAGCGGGGAGCAAGAGGCACGGGCAGACGGACACTTTGTGCACGTCTTTGTCGAACGCGAGACCAATCGTCCCGTTCCCATACCCGATCGTATGCGAAGCGCACTCCAGCGGCTTGTTCGCTCCGATAAGGCCTAGCGAAAAGAGAGTTGTCGCATTCTTGCAACCCTTGTGACTCTTTGGAGCCAGTACACGCTCCAGGAGCACCAATGCTTCAACAAATCAGCTTATATGTCTCGACGCAGATTAACCATGACCGGAGCAAGTAGAATGCGCACATTGCTTTTGTCTGCCGTCGGTGCCGCCCTGGTGACCGTCGGAACATCTTTTACGGCTCAAGCCGATGACACCGGCTTTATTACGATCCACGAATTGCGCCGCGAGGGACGACTCTATTGTACGGTTGACCATTATCACTCTGGCCAGGGAACTACTCAGAAAACCAAGAAAAAAGCGATACGCTCAGCCGCAGTGGCTTGGAGTGAGTTCACGGCCTGGGAGTATGGCACGGACTGGGCGAAATGGCGCTATGCGCGCAGTAAGGCCGTATCGTGCGATGGGCCCAGAGGCTCAGTGATCTGTTCTGTTGAGGCGCGGCCTTGTAAGCCTCTCCGACGCAAGAGACGCCGGAGGAGGTAACCGACAGGGGTGAGCTGATCGCCTGATGTCAGCCGCGGCGGACTCAAACAAGCCATTCAGCGCGCTTCCCTGGCGGTGGCGCGCTGATCTTTTTGAGGTTCCCGCTCTTTCGAGCTTTGCTGGGTTGTCTGACCGGCTAGAGTAAGTCTTCTTGAAAGATTCGAACGCGGAAACCGGTCGGTACGTTGAATGGTACAGTATCCTGCAAAAGTATGCTTCGTTGTTGCGGTGGCGGAAAACGGCGTCATTGGCCTGTCTGGTGACCTGCCATGGCGATTGTCGAGCGATCTCAAGCGTTTTCGGAAGACGACGATGGGCAAGCCCGTGATCATGGGGCGCAAGACGTTTGAGTCCATCGGGAAGCCGCTGGACGGCCGCGCCAATATCGTTATTTCTCGATCTGCACCGCCGTCAGACGACAAGTTGATCTGGGTGCAGACAATCGAGCAGGCCCTTGATCAAGGGCAAAAAGCAGCGTCAGAGGTCGGCGTTGATGAGGTTATGGTGATTGGTGGCGCCGAGATTTACCGGGCACTTATGCCTGAAGTTGATAGGATTTATCTAACAAAGGTGCATGCAAGTCCGGCAGGTGACACGGTCTTCCCTGACCTCAACAACAAAGAATGGCGAGAAACAGACCGTGAACCGCTGCCGCGAGGTGAACGTGATGACTATGCTGCGACGCTTATCACACTGGAAAGAGAGTAAAATTTCCTCGAACGCTTGAAGCGTGGCAATCTGTTACCAAGTTTCTTTGGACTTGTTTGCGCGGAGCGCGCGTGTGGCCTATAAGCTACGCCGAAATCTATGCGCATGGCCGGTACGTTGAAGTAAGGCAGGAGCCGATCTCAACACCTGGATTTATGCATGAACGACTTATCGTTGTACGGAAGGCGGCATTGAATGTCCTGGAATAATGACTCTGGCGGTGGCGGCTGGAAAAGCGGCGGCAATGGTGGCGGGCCATGGGGACAGGGACCCTGGGGACAACGTCCCGGCGGCGGCGGTGGCGGCAACCAGCAGCAGCCAGATCTCGAAGAAATTCTCAAGCGCAGCCAAGACAAGCTTAAACAGGTTATGCCGGGCGGCGGCGGAACGGGCACCGGGATCCCGGGCTATCTTTGGTTCCTGCTGTTCGTGGTTGCTGCCGGTGTTGTCGGGTTTTACGCGTTCACGTTTAAGGTCAACCCGAACGAGCGTGGCATTGTTCTGCGCTTCGGCGAATATGTACGCTGGGAAGGCCCTGGCCTGCACTTCCGCCTGCCTTATCCAGTCGAAGAAGTTCTAAAGCCGGACGTTACGGCGCGTAATCAGGTGCAGATCGGCATGCGATCGGTCGCTGGTGGGCGGTCGAGCCGCACAGTGAGTGTCCGCGACGTTCCAGAAGAAAGCCTGATGCTAACCGGTGACGAGAACATCGTTGACGTCGACTTTGTTGTGATTTGGCGGATCAATGACGCTGAGAAGTATCTTTTCAATATCCAGAACCCGGATACCACGGTGAAAGAGGTCGCTGAGAGTTCGATGCGCGAAGTCGTCGGCCAAAGCGATATTCAGCCGATCCTGACGTCCGCTCGTCAAAAGGCGCAGAACGATGTCCGGGAACTCATGCAGAAAACACTCGATGAGTACGGTGCTGGCATTCAGATAACCGAGGTTCAGCTGCAGAAGGTGGACCCGCCCGGCAAAGTGATTGGCGCATTCCGCGATGTTCAGGCGGCACGCGCGGACCAAAGTCGACTTCAGAACGAGGCCAGAGCTTACGCCAACAAAGTCGTACCAGAGGCCCGCGGTCAGGCAGAACGCATTCTGCAGGCTGCCGAAGCCTATAAGCAGCAGACCATAGCCGAGGCGACCGGTCAGGCCGCACGCTTTGTCAAAGTCTATGAGGAATACAAGAAGGCGCCGGAAGTAACGCGTCGTCGTATGTTCCTCGAGACAATGGAGCGGGTGCTCGGCGGTACCGACAAGATTATCCTCGATAGCAAGGGCGGATCAGGCGTTGTGCCTTACCTTCCACTCAATGAATTGACCAAGAAGGGAAGCCAGTAAGATGCGGATTCTAGCGGCTATCTTCATTGTCGTGGCAGGTATTGCGGCAGTTGGCGCGTATCTGTCTGCCTTCGTGGTCCGCCAGACGGAGCAAGCAATTGTTCTTGAGTTTGGTCGACCGATCGAGAGCGGCGTTATCACGAAGCCTGGTCTGCACTGGAAAATTCCAGTCGCACAGACCGTGGACTACTTCGATAAGCGGATTTTGGATCTCGATACCTCTCCTCAGGAAGTGATTGCATCGGACCAGAAACGTTTGGTGGTGGATGCGTTCGCACGCTTCCGTATCTCTGATCCGCTTCAGTTCTACAAAACCGTTCGATCGGAAGAGACCGCCCGCGTTCGTCTCGGCACGTTCCTCGACGCCGGTATTCGTCGCGCGCTGGGTTCGGCAACGTTCCAGGATGTCGTGCGTGACAAGCGTGAAGAACTCATGAAGTCGATCACCACTCAGGTGAATGAGGAAGCAAAAGACCTCGGCATTGAAGTTGTTGACGTGCGCATCAAGCGAGCAGATCTCCCTGAAGCAAACAGTGAGGCGATTTACAATCGCATGCAGACCGAGCGTCAGCAGGAAGCAGCCGAGTTTCGCGCTGAAGGTTCAGCATCAGCCAACCGAATTCGTGCCCGTGCGGATAAAGAGCGGACGGTCATTCTGGCTGAAGCGAATAAGGAGTCCGAGCAAGTTCGCGGTGACGGAGATGCGGAGCGTAACAAGATTTTCGCAAACGCGTTCAATCAAGATCCGGACTTTTTCGCATTCTATCGGTCCATGCAGGCATATGAGGCTGGCCTAAAATCGAGCGACACCCGCCTGGTGATTTCTCCGAACTCCGAGTTTTTCCGGTATTTCGGCAATCCAAGCGGTGAAGTGCCAGCGAAGTCTGCAAACTAAGTAATGAATGATCTGCTCGTTGGTTTCGGCCTGGTACTAGTCATTGAAGGGCTGCTTTGGGCAGCCTTTCCTGGCCTGGCTCTCCGCCTTTTGATGGCGGCTGCGGAAACCCCTGAGCAGGCCATGCGCACGGCTGGTGCCTTGGCAATGGCAGCTGGAGTTGCGATCGTCTGGATAATTCGCGGTTAATTGCGCGAAGCTGGCAAGGAAGTGCGTTGACAGTCTGGACAAGGACGATTTCAATTCATTGAGCCGACGAAGATCCGCCACAGGTCGCCATTGCGCAGGAATGAAGTTTATGCATCACGATAAGACCGTGTCTCACGGGCGTTTGCACAGCAGCACCGTTGCTGTTTCCCAACTTTTCCTATTGTTTCTGGCCGTTTTTGCATTCAATTCGCCAACATTCGCTGAAGGTCCGCGTTCCGTCGCGCCGTTGGCAAAACGCCTCAGCGGCGCGGTTGTGAACATCTCAACTGCACAAAAGCTGAAAGGCCCCTCCGGCGTTCCTTTGCCAAATGTCCCGGATGGCTCCCCATTCGAAGATCTATTCAAAGATTTCTTCAACAAAAAAGGTCAACCTAAGCGCAGATCACGAAAAGTTTCATCCCTCGGTTCGGGCTTTGTAATTGATGGCGAGAAGGGACTGATCGTCACAAACAACCACGTCATTGATGGTGCTGACGAGATCACCGTCAACTTCAAGGACGGGAATAAGCTTCGGGTCGACAAGGTATTGGGCAGAGATCCAAAAACCGACCTGGCCCTGCTCAAAGTGACGCCGAAATCACCGCTGCCGTCCGTGAAGTTCGGTTCTTCTGACAAGTTGGAAGTGGGTGACTGGGTACTCGCAATCGGCAACCCGTTTGGCTTGGGCGGCTCAGTGAGCATCGGGATTATCTCGGCCAAGCAGCGCGATATTCAGTCCGGCCCTTACGATAACTACCTGCAGACCGACGCAGCCATCAACAAGGGGAACTCCGGTGGGCCGTTGTTCAACATGGATGGCGACGTTATCGGCGTGAATACCGCGATTATTTCACCGACCGGCGGGTCCATCGGTATCGGTTTTGCGGTCCCGGCCGACATTGCCCTGCCGATCATCGACCAGCTTATGAAGTATGGCGAGACACGTCGCGGCTGGCTTGGGGTCAATATCCAGTCAATTACCGATGATTTGGCTGCGTCGCTTGGCGTGTCGGATAAGAAGGGCGCACTCGTCTCAAGTGTCCGCAAGGGTTCACCTGCTGACAAAGG